>JBAVRG010000071.1:0-5809 GCA_049694795.1 Mycobacteriales bacterium | reverse complement strand
CGGCTGCTACGCGCTCGGGCCGACCGACACCCGCACCGCCGCGTTGCCGGCACTGCTGGTGGCCGTCGCGGCGGCAGCCTGGTGGCGCATCCGGGTGCCCATCGGCAACCGCGGGCCGTGGGGCTGGGTGGGTGCCACGCTGCTGCTGCTGCCCGCCGTTGCCGTGCTGCGCGTCCTCGAGCTGCCGTGGGCCGCGCTGGTGGTGGAGGACGTGGCGGTCGCGATCGCGGCGATCGGCCTGTACGCCCTGACCGCCCGCGGCTACCTGCGGCAGGCCCGCAGCTGGGGGCGGCTCGAGGCCGACGTACGGCGACTGCGGGCCTCCTCGGCGCTGCTGCCCGGCCTGTCGGTGACCCCGGAGGACGAGCAGGGGCTTCCCGAGCGGCACGACGTCGAGGGGCTGCTGCGCCGGGGGGCTCCCCAGGTCGCGCTGCAGCCGGTCGTCGAGCTGGCCACCGGGTCGACCGTCGGGCAGGAGGCGCTGTGCCGCTTCGGCGACCGGGTCCCCGTCGACCGCTGGTTCCGCGCCGCCGGGATGCACGGCCTCGGACCCGAGCTCGAGCGGCTGGCCCTGGCCGCGGTCCTGCGCGCCCTGGAGGGCCTGCCGCAGGGCCAGTTCCTCGCGGTCAACACCTCCCCGGCGTCCCTCCACGACGAGCACGTTCTCGCGCTGCTGCGGGGGGCCGACCTGAGCCGGGTGGTCGTCGAGGTCACCGAGCACGACGCGGTCACCGACTACCCCGCGACCCGGCGCGCGCTGGCCGGGCTGCGAGAGGCGGGCGCACGGATCGCGGTCGACGACGTGGGAGCCGGCTTCGCGAGCCTGCAGCACGTGCTGCTGCTGCAGCCCGACCTCATCAAGCTCGACTCCAGCCTGACCCGCGACGTGCACCACAACCCACGCCGGCACGACCTCGTGTCGGCGCTGGTCGGCTTCGCCTCCGAGGTCGGCGCGACCGTGCTCGCCGAGGGCATCGAGGTGCCCGGGCAGGTCGACGCCCTCATCGAGGCGGGCGTGCGCCTGGGACAGGGCTGGCACCTCGGCCTGCCCGTCGTCGTCGAGCAGTGATCAGAACCCGAGCTTCTTGAGCTGCTTGGGGTCCTTCTGCCAGTCCTTGGCGACCGTCACCCGCAGGTCCAGGTAGACCGGGGTCCCGAGCAGGTGCTCGATCTGCTTGCGGGCCGTGGTGCCGACGTCCCGCAACCGCGAGGCGCCCTTGCCGAGCACGATGGCCTTCTGCGAGTCGCGCTCCACGTGGATGGTGGCGTAGACGTCCAGCAGCGGCTTGTCGGCCGGTCGCCCCTCCCGCGGGAGCATCTCCTCGATGGTCACGGCGATCGAGTGCGGCAGCTCGTCACGCACGCCCTCGAGGGCCGCCTCCCGGATCATCTCCGCCGCGAGCACCTGCTCCGGCTCGTCGGTGAGCTCCCCGTCCGGGTAGAGCGGTGGGCCCTCGGGCAGCCGCGCCACCAGCAGGTCCGCGAGCAGCTCCACCTGAAAGCCGTCGACCGCGCTGGTGGGCACGACGTCGGCCCAGTCGTGCAGCTGGCTGACGGCGAGCAGCTGCTCCCCGACCCGGTCCTTGGTGACGAGGTCGGTCTTGGTGACGACGGCGATCACCGGGGTCCGCACCTGCGCCAGCTCGGCTGCGATGTACCTGTCACCGGGGCCCAGCTTGTCGTCGGCGGTGACGCAGAAGCAGATGACGTCGACGCTGGCGTAGGTCTCCCGCACCAGGTCGTTGAGCCGCTCCCCCAGCAGCGTGCGCGGCTTGTGCAGACCGGGGGTGTCGACGACCACCAGCTGCGCGTCGTCACGGTGCACGATGCCCCGGATCGCGTGCCGGGTGGTCTGCGGGCGCGACGAGGTGATGGCGACCTTCTGCCCGATCAGGGCGTTCGTCAGCGTCGACTTCCCGGCGTTCGGACGGCCGACGAAGCACGCGAAGCCGGAGCGGAACATCAGCTGTGCCGCGTCTCGCGCAGCGTGCCGTCGGGGCCGGCCACCAGCAGCGGCGTCCCGACCCCGAACTCGCGCAGCACCGCCAGGTCGGCGTCCGACACCAGGCCCTCGGTGACGACCGCGGCGGCCTCGAAGGAACGGGCTCCGCTGGAGGCGGCGGCCGCGACGGCGGCGCGCAGCGCGGACGTCGTCAACCCAGGGTCCTGGTTCTCCACGGTGGCGGCGGCGTAGGTCCGGCCGTCGCTGTCGCGCACCGCCGCGCCCTCCGCGACACCGCTGTGCGGGGCGTGCGCCCGCAGCCGGGCGCCCCTCGCCAGCGTCAGGATCTTCGCGTCCTCGGGATCGGTCACTTCTCCTCTTCCTGCTCGGGTTCCTCGGTACGGCGCACCAGCACCGTGCCGATGCGGTTGCGGCGCCCCTTGGCGCTCTCGGCCACCAGGACCAGGCCGTCCACCTCGACGGTGGCGCCCGGGATCGGGACCCGGCCCAGCAGCATCGCCATCAGGCCGCCGACGGTGTCGACGTCCTCGTGCGGGAGGGTGACGCCGTAGAGCTCCTCGAGGTCCTCGACGGGCAGCCGTGCGGTCACCCGGCAGCTGCCGTCGGGCAGCCGCTCGACCGGCGGGGACTCCCGGTCGAACTCGTCGGTGATCTCACCGACGACCTCCTCGACGATGTCCTCGAGCGTCACCAGGCCGGCCGTCCCGCCGTACTCGTCGACGACGACGGCGATGTGACCGAGGCTCTCCTGCATCTCGCGCAGCAGCTCGTCGACCGGCTTGCTGTCGGGCACGAACACCGCCGGCCGCATGACCTCGTCGACCTTGACCGAGCCGCCGCCCTCGGCGCGCTCCTTCTTCACCAGGTCCTTGAGGTAGGCCAGGCCGACGACGTCGTCGGCGTTGTCACCCACCACCGGTACGCGGCTGAACCCGCTGCGCAGCAGCAGGTTGAGGGCCTGCTTGACGGTCTTGTGGCGCTCGATCGCGACGATGTCGGTGCGGGGCACCATCACCTCGCGCACGATCGTGTCGCCCAGCTCGAAGACCGACTCGATCATGTCGCGCTCGGCCGCCTCGACCACGCCCCGCTGCTGGGCTCGCTCGACCAGGTCCCGCAGCTCGGCCTCGGAGGCGAACGGCCCCTCGCGGAAGCCCTTGCCGGGGGTGAGCGCGTTGCCGACCAGGATGAGCAGCGAGGGCAGCGGGCCGAACACCTTGGTGAGCACGGTCACCGGGGCGGCCGCGACCAGCGCCACCCGCTCGGCGTGCTGGCGCCCCAGCGTGCGGGGGGCCACGCCGATGAAGACGTAGCTCACGAGGGTCATGGCCAGCACCGCGACGAGGACGGCGAGCGAGTCCTCCAACCGGTCGATGCAGTAGGCCGTGACGATGCCGACCGCGGCGATCTCGCACACCAGCCGGAGCAGCAGCAGCAGGTTCAGCGACCGCGGGCCCTCGGCGAGCAGCGCCTCGAGGCGGCGGCCGCCCGACCGCCCGTCGGACACGAGCTCCTCGACGCGTACCCGGGAGATGCGCGACAGCGCCACCTCCGCCCCGGCGAGCACCGCGGCGACCACGACGAAGGCAGCCGCCACCACGAGGGGAACCACCTGGCTGAAGGACGTCACCGGCCCCGTGCGGCCTTCCAGGACGCGAGCAGCTCGCCCTGCAGGCCGAACATCTCGGCGTGCTCCTCCGGCTCGCCGTGGTCGAAGCCGAGCAGGTGCAGCACGCCGTGCGTGGTGAGCAGCTCGAGCTCGTCGGCGGTGCTGTGCCCGGCCTCGACGGCCTGCCGCTCCGCGACCGCAGGGCAGAGGATGACGTCCCCGAGCACCGCGGGACCGGTCTCGTCGGGACGCTCCTCGTGGGCGTGCCCGGCTCCCCGTGATCCGCGCAGGTCGAGCTCGTCCATCGGGAAGGCCATCACGTCCGTCGGCCCCGGCTCGTCCATCCACCTCACGTGCAGCTCGGTCATGTGCTCGACGTCGACCAGCAGCAGGGACAGCTCGGCGAGCGGCGAGACCCCCATGCGGTCCAGCACGTGGCGTGCGACCTGGACCAGCGCCGTCTCGTCGACGTCGTAGCTCGACTCGTTGAGCACGTCGATGCTCACAGGCGGCTCACAGGCGGCTCACAGGCGACTCACGGGCGGGGGCCGCGCTTCGGGCCACGCACCCGGCTGACTTCGGCGTCGTACTGGGCGTAGGCGTCGACGATGCGGCTCACCAGCTTGTGCCGCACCACGTCCTCCGAGCCCAGCAGGGCGAAGTGCACGTCCTCCACGCCGTCGAGGATCTCGCGCACGACCTTCAGCCCGCTCACCGTGCCACCGGGCAGGTCGACCTGCGTCACGTCGCCCGTCACCACGATCTTGCTGCCGAAGCCGAGTCGGGTCAGGAACATCTTCATCTGCTCGGCCGAGGTGTTCTGAGCCTCGTCCAGGATGATGAAGGCGTCGTTGAGGGTGCGGCCGCGCATGTAGGCCAGCGGTGCCACCTCGATGGTGCCGGCGGCCATGAGACGCGGGATCGACTCCGGGTCGAGCATGTCGTGCAGCGCGTCGTAGAGCGGCCGCAGGTAGGGGTCGATCTTGTCGTAGAGAGTGCCGGGCAGGAACCCCAGCCGCTCCCCCGCCTCGACCGCCGGCCGGGTGAGGATGATGCGGTTGACCTGCTTGGCCTGCAGCGCCTGCACGGCCTTCGCCATCGCGAGGTAGGTCTTGCCGGTGCCGGCCGGGCCGATGCCGAACACCACGGTGTGCGCGTCGATCGCCTCGACGTAGCGCTTCTGGTTGACCGTCTTGGGCCGGATGGTGCGACCGCGGTTGCTGACGATGTTGAGCGTCAGGACGTCAGCCGGCTTGTCGCCGCCCCCTCCGGTGAGCATCGCGAGGCTGCGCTCGACGGCGTCCGCGGACAGCGGCTGGCCCTTCTCGAGCAGCGCCAGGAGCGCGTCGAACAGCCGGGTCGCGAGGGCGTTGTCGGCCGCCGTGCCCGTGATCGTGATCTCGTTGCCCCGGACGTGGACGTCGCTCACGAGTGCCGTCTCGATGACGCGGAGCAGCTCGTCACGGCTGCCGAGGAGGGCCACCATGGACTGGTCGTCGGGCACGACGATCTTGGTCGTGACGGCGTCGGACCCTGGGCTCTCGGACATGGCCCGCCCAGCCTATCCGGCGAGGAGCCCCAGGTTCCTCCCGCCGAGGACGTGCACGTGCAGGTGGAACACCGTCTGGCCGCTGTCGGGCCCGGTGTTCGCGATGATCCGGTGGCCGCCGGTGAGGCCCTCCTGGCGGGCCACGTCCGCGGCGGCGGCGAACACCGCCCCGAGGTAGGCCGGGTCGGACTCCCCCAGCTCGTGGATGTCGGTGTGGTGCTCCTTGGGGATCACCAGCACGTGCGTGGGGGCCTGCGGCGCGATGTCCCGGAACGCCAGGACCCGGTCGGTCTCGAGCACCACGGTGGCCGGCACCTCGCCCGCGACGATCTTGCAGAACAGGCAGTCGTCCTTCATCGGGTGGCTCATGGGTGCCTCGTCAGGTAGAGCCCGGCCGCGCCACCGAGCCCCAGCAGGAGCGCAGCGCTGACGACCAGGGTGATGAGCTTGGTGAGCTTGTCGGAGCTCCCGGTGCTCGCGGCCGCGCGGGCCGCGACCGGGCTGGCAGCCGCCGACGGCCGGTCGCTCGGCAGCGCGATGCTGCCGACGTCCTGCGTGGCCGCGACCGGATGGGCCGTCGAGGCCACCCCGGTCGAGGTCACGGCCGGGGTGGTGCTGCGGTGCACGCGGGGAGAGCGGGTACGGCGGGGGGTCGGGCTCGCCGTCGGAGCGGGTGCTGCCGTCCTGG
>JBAVRG010000070.1:0-2830 GCA_049694795.1 Mycobacteriales bacterium | reverse complement strand
GTGGCGGTCGGCGTCGCACGTCCCGCACGTCGGGTCGGCGCGGCTGTCGGTGCGACGGACGGCGTGAGGCCGGCGGCACGGGCGGCCCGGTCGGCCTGGATCTGGCGCAGGACCTCCTGCGACCGGGCGAAGATCCGCGCGGGCAGCGTCCCGCCGTACACCTGCCTGACCCCGTGCAGGCCCTTCATGCCGCCGCAGGGACCGTCGACGTGCAGCCCACCGGACAGGTCGCAGCTGCTGTACTCGTAGCCCATCCAGGTCGCCACGCACAGGTGCTGGTCGGGGATGCAGCCCACGAACCACGCGTCCGTCGAGTCGTTTGTGGTGCCGGTCTTCCCGAACACCGGGAACGGCTGCCGGGCGGCCGTGCCGGTGCCCTTGGTGACCACGTCGGTCATCGCGTCGACGACCTGCCCCGCGACCGCCGGCGGGAGCACGCGCCGCCGCGAGCCTGCCGGCGTCGTCGCGTAGACCTGGCCCTGGTTGGTCCCCGAGGCACCGATGCGCATCTCGGTGAAGCTGCGTGAGCCGACCCGCACGCCGTCGTTGGCGAGCGTGCCGTAGGCCACCGCCTCGGACAGCGGCGTGACCTCCACCGAGCCGCCGACGCCGAACGACAGCGGGCCGGGCTTGATCGACCCGGACAGCCCGGCGGCCTTGGCCAGTGCCGCGACCTTGCTGCGGCCGACCTCCTTGGCCAGCGGCCCGAAGACGGTGTTGACGGAGTCCGCCAGCGCCCGGCGGAGGGTGAAGCGACCCGACTCGGTCTTGTCCGCGTTGCACAGGTGGTACGGGTCGGGGGTGCCCCCCGGGTTCTTGATGTCGATGCAGTTCGGGGCGTAGCGCGACGTCGACAGCGACTGCCCCTGCTCGAGCGCGACCGCGAGCGTGAACGGCTTGATCGTGGAGCCGCTCTGCCGCTGCGCAGCGGTCGCGAGGTTGTAGCCGAAGCGCTGCTCGTAGCCGGTGACCGCCGGCCGCACCACCTTGCCCGCCGCGTCGACCACCGCCGGCACGCGCCGGAGCGTGGCCATCGCCTTGACGTCACCGGTGCGGTAGTCGACGGCGACGATCGCCGCCTGCGGGTCGGTCGGGTCCGGGAGCACGTCCTTGAGCGCCTGGTTGAACGCCATCTGCAGATCGAGGTCGAGCGTCGTGCGCACCCGCAGCCCGCCGCGGAAGAAGACGTCCTCGTCGTAGCCGGGGCTGGCCTTGATCCTGCTCTTGACGTAGTCGGCGAACTCCGGCGCGACCGTGGGCGGCTCCGGCGGGGAGATGCGCAGCGGGTGCACGTCCACGTGGTAGGCGTCGCTGGCCTGCTGCGGCGTGACGTAGCCGCCCACCACCATCCGGTTCAGCGTGTACTGCTGCCGGACGCGCGCGGTCGTGAAGTCCTTGACCGGGTTCCACGCCGACGGCGCCGGCGCGATGCCGGCGAGCATCGAGGCCCGGGCGAGCGCCAGGGTCGCGTCCCTGCCCCCGGTACGGCGGTTCAGGTCGAGGTCCTTCACCGGGACCCCGAAGTAGTACTTCGCCGCGGCCTGGACGCCGTACAGGCCGTTGCCGAGGTAGAGCGCGTTGAGGTAGTCGGTGAGGATCTCCTGCTTCGACAGCTTCTGCTCGAGCCGGATCGCGAGCGCCGCCTCGCGGATCTTGCGCAGCGCTGTCCGCTCGTTGCCGACGTAGGCGTTCTTCACGTACTGCTGGGTGAGCGTCGACCCGCCCTGCGACACCCCGCCACCGGTCAGGTCGCGGAGGGCGGCGCGGGTGGTCGCGAGGAAGTCGACGCCGTTGTGCTTGAGGAACCGCTCGTCCTCGGCGCTGATGATCGCCTCGCGCATGACCTGCGGGATGTCACCGGCCTGCACGATCTCGCGCCGCTCCGGCGGCGCGATGGTGGCGAACTGCCGCCCGTCGGCCGCCAGCAGGACGGCCGGGGCCGGCGGCGGCGCGACCGCGAAGTCGATGGGCGCCGCGAGCAGCCCCCCGATGAACGTCCCGATGCCGACCAGCAGGGCGAGCACACCCACCAGGAGCACCCGGGCCACCACACCGGTACGGCGTCGCCGGCGCCGCGACGCTGCCGCGGACGGGCCCGCGGGCGGACGCTGAGAGGACCCGGCCATGGCCGCAGCGTACGACCCGAACCCGTGCGGGATAGGTTGCGGCGACACCAGGGGGGGTGCGGTGACGCAGCAGGACGTGCGCGTGCTCGTCGTGGACGACACCGAGCACGTCCGGCGCGTCGTCGGCGACATGCTCCGTCTCGACGGCTTCGACGTCGTGGGCACCGCCGACAGCGGGGAGCGGGCACTCGAGCTCGCCGTCGAGACCGACCCGCACGTGGTCGTGATGGACCTGAGGATGCCGGGCATGGACGGCCTCGAGGCGACCCGCCGGTTGCGCGAGCTGCGGCCCGGGCAGCCGGTCGTCCTCTACACCGCCTACGTCGACGGGGAGATCGAGCGGCAGGCCCGGGAAGCCGGCGCCGCGCTCTGCCTCGGCAAGGTGGAGGGGCTCCCCCGGCTGGAGCGTGAGCTGCTGCGGCTGACGCTGGCGGTGTCGCGCCGCGGCTGAACGAGGGGCGAGCACGCTCAGGCACCGGGTGATGACTGCCGATGCAGCAGATGTCCCATTCGGCGTCGGCTGAGTGACACTCCCCTTACGATGGGTAGACGTCAGCGCGCCGGCAGGGGGCTGTCGGCGTGGAACGGGAGCTTGATGCAGGCGTCGGTGCGCGGCCGCACGGGGGGTGCCGACTGGGCCCGCCGCCGCTCCGGCACGCCCACGAGCTGCGCCGCCACGGCGGCGTCGTGAGCCGCCCCACGCC
>JBAVRG010000069.1:0-2252 GCA_049694795.1 Mycobacteriales bacterium | reverse complement strand
GTGCACGGCGCGCGCGTGAACAACCTCAAGGACGTCAGCATCGAGATCGCGAAGCGCCGGCTCACGGTGTTCACCGGCGTCTCCGGTTCGGGCAAGAGCTCGCTGGTGTTCGGCACGATCGCCGCGGAGTCGCAGCGACTGATCAACGAGACCTACAGCGCCTTCGTGCAGGGCTTCATGCCGACGCTGGCACGGCCCGAGGTCGACGTCCTCGACGGGCTGACCACCGCGATCATCGTCGACCAGGAGCGGCTGAGCGCCAACCCGCGCTCCACGGTCGGCACCGCCACCGACGCCAATGCGCTGCTGCGCATCCTCTTCAGCCGGGTCGGCAGGCCGCACGTCGGGCCGCCCACGGCCTTCGCCTTCAACGTCCCGCGCCGGACCGCCACCGGGTCGATGAACGTCGACAAGGGCGAGGGCGAGCGGGTCGTCGTCCGCAACGTCGTCTACCAGGGCGGCATGTGCCCGCGCTGCGAGGGGATGGGGTCGGTCACCGACTTCGACCTGTCCGCGCTGTACGACGACAGCCTCTCGCTCAACGAGGGCGCGCTCACGGTCCCCGGCTACAGCATGGACGGCTGGTACGGCCGGATCTTCCGCGGCTGCGGCTTCTTCGACCCTGACAAGCCGATCCGCAGGTACACCAAGAAGGAGCTGCACGACCTGCTCCACAAGGAGCCGACCAAGATCAAGGTCGACGGCGTCAACCTCACCTTCGAGGGCCTGATCCCGAAGATCCAGAAGTCGATGCTCGCCAAGGACGTCGACGCGATGCAGCCGCACGTCCGTGCCTTCGTGGAGCGGGCCGTCACCTTCGGCGTCTGCCCCGACTGCGACGGCACCCGGCTCAGCGCGGAGGCCCGGTCCTCGAAGGTCGGCGGGATCAGCATCGCCGACGCCTGCGCGTTGCAGATCACCGACCTCGCCGGGTGGGTCCGCGGCCTGGACGAGCCGTCGGTCGCGCCGCTGCTGGCGTCGCTGGGGGCGACCCTCGAGGCGTTCGTGGAGATCGGCCTGGGCTACCTCAGCCTCGATCGGCCCTCGGGAACGCTGTCGGGCGGCGAGGCGCAGCGCACCAAGATGATCCGCCACCTCGGGTCGTCGCTCACCGACGTCACCTACGTCTTCGACGAGCCCACCATCGGCCTGCACCCTCACGACATCCAGCGGATGAACGAGCTGCTGCTGCGGCTGCGCGACAAGGGCAACACGGTGCTCGTCGTGGAGCACAAGCCCGAGGTGATCGCCATCGCCGACCAGGTCGTCGACCTCGGCCCCGGCGCCGGCGCGGCGGGCGGCACGGTCTGCTTCGAGGGCACCGTTGAGGGCCTGCGGGCCAGCCAGACGCTCACCGGCCGCCACCTCGACGACCGGGCCACCCTGAAGCCCGCGGTGCGCACGCCGTCGGGGGTGCTGGAGGTCCGCGGCGCCAGCACGCACAACCTGCAGGGCGTCGACGTCGACATCCCGCTCGGCGTGCTGGTCGTCGTCACTGGCGTGGCGGGCTCGGGCAAGAGCTCGCTCGTCGACGGCTCGGTCTCCGGGCGGGACGGCGTGGTGTCGGTCGACCAGACCGCGATCCGCGGGTCGCGACGGAGCAACCCGGCGACGTACACCGGGCTGCTCGACCCGATCCGCAAGGCGTTCGCGAAGGCCAACGGGGTCAAGCCGGCGCTGTTCAGCGCCAACTCCGAGGGCGCCTGCCCCGCCTGCAACGGCGCCGGCGTCCTCTACACCGACCTGGCGGTGATGGCCGACGTCGCCATCCCCTGCGAGGAGTGCGAGGGGAAGCGGTTCCAGGCCTCGGTGCTGGAGCACCTCCTCGGCGGCCGTGACATCAGCCAGGTGCTCGCGATGTCCGTCACGGAGGCCGAGGAGTTCTTCGGCGCCGGGGAGGCACGGACACCGGCCGCCCACGCCGTCCTCGAGCGGCTCGCCGACGTGGGGCTGGGCTACCTCAGCCTCGGCCAGCCGCTCACCACGCTGTCCGGCGGCGAGCGGCAGCGGCTCAAGCTGGCGACCCGCATGGCGGAGAAGGGCAGCGTCTACGTCCTCGACGAGCCGACAGCCGGCCTGCACCTCGCCGACGTCGCGCAGCTGCTGCGCCTGCTCGACCGGCTCGTCGACTCCGGCAGGTCGGTCGTCGTCGTCGAGCACCACCAGGCGGTCATGGCGCACGCCGACTGGGTCATCGACCTCGGGCCCGGCGCCGGCCACGACGGCGGCCGGGTCGTCTTCGAGGGCACCCC
>JBAVRG010000068.1:0-11197 GCA_049694795.1 Mycobacteriales bacterium | reverse complement strand
CGTCGGCCCGCCAGAACCTCGCCCTCGTACGGCGAGCAGCGCGCGGCACGGCGCAGTCGCGCGACCCGGCCGAGCTGCTCGAGCGGCTCGGCGTGGCAGGGGTGGCGGACGTGCCGGTGTCCCGGCTCTCCGGCGGCGAGCAGCAGCGGGTGGCCCTGGCGACCGCGCTGGTCCACCGACCTGCGGTCCTGCTGCTGGACGAGCCCACCAGCGCGCTGGACGCCCGGTCGCGGGGCCTGGTGCTGGAGCTGCTGCAGGAGATCGGGCGCGAGGAGCACGCGACGCTGGTGCTGGCCACCCACGACGAGGAGGTCGCGTCGGTCGTGCAGGACGTGGTCACGGTGCGGGACGGGAGGGTGGGCGCATGACCCGGCTGGTGGCGCAGGACGTCGGGGTGGCGTTCGGCGCGCGCGTCGTCCTCGACGCGGTGTCGCTGCAGGTCGCGGCGGGGGAGCTCGTGGTGGTGCGCGGTCCGTCCGGCTCCGGCAAGTCCTGCCTGCTGGCGGTTCTGGCCGGGCTGCAGCGGCCGGGGGCCGGGCAGGCCCTGCTCGACGGCCGGCCGGTGGTGATCGGCGACGACGCGCAGCGCCGGTCGGTCGGGCTGGTGCTCCAGGGCCTCGGCCTGCTGCCGCTGCTGACCGCGGCCGAGAACGTCGAGGTGCCGCTGCAGGTCGGCGACGAGCTGCTCGACCCCGACGAGGTGGTGCGCACCGCCGTACGCGCTCTGGACCGCGTGCAGCTCGCCGACCGTGCCGGTCGCCTCGTGGAGGAGCTGTCCGGCGGGCAGCGCCAGCGCGTCGCGCTCGCCCGGGCGCTCGTGCACCGGCCGCTCGCGGTGCTCGCGGACGAGCCGACCTCGGCGCTCGACGGGCACCTGCGCGAGCTGGTGGTGCAGCTGCTGCGCGAGGAGGCTGACCGCGGCGCCGCCGTGCTGGTCGCCACGCACGACCCCGCCGTCGTGGCGTGCGCCGACCGGGTGGTCGACCTCCACGACGGCCGGCTGGTTCCTGCAGCCGCCTGACCTCAGGACCTGTGGCCCTTGCCCAGCGTGACGAGGCGGAGGCACAGTGCCCTCACGGAGCGGCCCCACGGGTCGCCGTACGAGCGCCGGAGGTCACCATGCGCCCCTCGCTTCGCCACCCCCACCCGCCGGCCGCCCTCCACCTGGAGGACACCCACGGGACCGACCTGCTGCTGGCCGTCGCCGCCTTCGCCCTCGGCGTGGTCGGGCTGCTGCTCGTCGCCGTCGACGCACCGCGTGCCGGCATGTGGTGCGGCGTCGTCGGTGTGCTCGCCGGCCTGTGGGGCCAGATGGTCTCCCGCACCCGGTCCGAGCGGTTCGCCGACGTGGTCGGGCTGGTCGCTGCTGCCGTGGCGTTCGCGCTCGGTGCCGCGCAGGGCGGGCTGGTCTTCTCCGGCTGATCTTCTCCGGCTGATCTTCTCCGGCTGAGCGTCGCTCCCGCGAGCTGTCAGGTCTCCGGCTCGCCCGGCGGTCGGTGGCCCTGACAGGTCGGGCGGGGAGGCGACCAGCCAGCGGCGCTCCGCGTGAGCGCGTGCAGGATGGGGTGGTGACCTCCACCGTGCACGCCGCACCGGTGGTCCTGACGATGACGGGTCCGCCGGTCGTGGGCGGCGCCGTGCTGGTCGAGGGCGACCGCGTGGTCGCGGTCGGGCCCCGCGCCCAGGTTCTGGCGCAGGCTTCCGGTGCGAGGGTGCGCGACTGGCCGGGTGTGATGACGCCCGGGCTGGTCAACGCGCACGCCCACCTGGAGTACGGGCCGCCGTTCGCCGACCTGGCCACGGCCGGACTGCCGTTCCCGCAGTGGATCGCCGAGCTGACCGGGCGCCGGCGAACGATGACCGACGTCGACTGGCAGGTCTCTGCCCGCGGCTCGGCGCACCAGCTGCTCAGGTGCGGCACGACCGCCGTCGCCGACGTCGTCACCCGCGGACCGGCGATCACGGTCGCCGCATCCCTTGGCCTGCAAGGGATCTCGTACGTCGAGCTGGCTGGTGTCGATGCCAAGAGCTGGCCGGACGCCCTGGAGCGGCTGGAGGCGCTGCTGGGCGCGGCGGGCCGCGCGCGCGGCGTGAGCCCGCACACCGTCTACACCCTGAGCAACCAGGTCTTCCGCGACCTGGCCGAGCTCGCCCGGGCGCGCGGCCTGCGGCTGCACCCGCACCTGGCCGAGACCTCCGACGAGGCCGAGTGGGTGCTGTCCGGCACCGGGGCGTTCGCGTCCTTCGTCGAGCGGTTCGGCCTCGACTTCGAGCTGGCCGGCATCGGCACCGGTGCCTCGGCGGTGCAGCACTGCGACGAGCTCGGCGGCCTGGGGCCGGACGTGCACGTCGCCCACGGTGTGCACGTCGACGCCACCGACCGGGCGCTGCTGCGAGACCGCCGGACCGTGGTGGCGCTGTGCACCCGGTCCAACGCGGCGCTGCAGGTGGGTGAGGCACCGGTGGCGGACTACCTCGCCGAGGGCAACCCGCTGGCGCTGGGGACCGACTCGCTCGCGAGCACCCCCGACCTCGACCTGCTCGCCGAGGCGCGTGCGACCCGCGACCTCGCCCGCCGGCAGGGCGTGGAGCGCCCCGAGGAGGCGCTGGTGCGGGCCCTCACCCTCGGCGGTGCGCAGGCCCTGGGGCAGCCGCTCGGCACCCTGGCGGTGGGAGGTCGCGCCGACCTGGCGGTGTTCGACGTACCGACTGACGACCCGCACCGGGACCTCGTCGAGCACGGCGCGGGCCGGTGCGTGGCGACCGTGCTCGGCGGCCGGATCGTGCACCGGCGATGATGGAGCGGTGACCCGCGCCAGCCTTGACAAGGACCCTGCCGACGTCGCCGCGATGTTCGACGAGGTCGCCCCGCGCTACGACCTCACCAACACGGTGCTGTCGCTCGGTCAGGACCGCGGCTGGCGCACGGCGGTGACCGACGCGCTGCGGCTCCAGCCGGGGGAGAGCGTGCTCGACCTCGCGGCGGGTACGGCGACCAGCAGCGCCGCGCTCGCCAGGAGCGGGGCGCGGGTGGTGGGCTGCGACTTCTCCCTCGGGATGCTGCGGGTCGGCAAGGGCAAGGGCGTCGACCTGGTCGCCGGCGACGCGCTGCGGCTGCCCTTCGCGGACGCGTCGTTCGACGCCGTGACGATCTCCTTCGGCCTGCGCAACACCGCGGACGTGCAGCAGGCCCTCGCCGAGATGCGGCGGGTCACCCGGCCCGGCGGCCGGCTGGTGGTCTGCGAGTTCAGCCACCCGACCTGGAAGCCCTTCCGGACCGTCTACGTCGAGTACCTCATGCGGCTGCTGCCCGCGGTGGCGACCCGCGTCTCCAGCGACCCGGCGGCCTACGTCTACCTCGCGGAGTCGATCCGGGCCTGGCCCGACCAGGCGGGCCTCGCCTCCGAGCTGCAGCGGGCCGGCTGGGACACGGTCGGCTGGCGCAACCTGACCGGCGGCATCGTCGCCCTGCACCGGGCCGTCAACCCCGTCTGACGCCTTCGCGGCGCCGTCCGCCCGGGGCCGCTCGGCAGGACGAAAGGGGTGCCCGTCGGTGTGCCGGCGGTCACCGTGGGCCCTACACTGGGGGACCGCTCGTGAAAGATTTCACAAGCGAGACCGGGGAGCGCACGTGACCACGAAGACGGACCAGGACGCCGACGTCATCGTCGTCGGCGCCGGGCCCGGTGGCAGCGCCACCGCCCACGCGCTGGCGCAGGCCGGTCTCGACGTCCTGCTGCTGGAGAAGACCGCGTTCCCCCGCGAGAAGGTGTGCGGCGACGGCCTCACGCCGCGCGCCGTGAAGACCCTCGTCGACATGGGCATCGACACCTCCGAGGCGGGCGGCTTCCTCCGCAACCGCGGGCTGCGCATCCTCGGGGGCGGGGTCAAGCTGGAGCTGCCCTGGCCCGAGCTGGCCAGCTACCCCAACTACGGCCTGGTCCGCCCGCGACTGGACTTCGACGACCTGCTGGCGCAGCACGCGCAGAAGGCCGGCGCCCGGCTGCAGACCCTCACCAGCGTCACCGGTCCGCTGGTCGAGAACGGCCGCGTCGTCGGCGTGACCGCCAAGGTCGGCCCGGAGAAGACCGAGGTCACCTACCGCGCCCCGGTCACGGTCGCGTGCGACGGCGTGAGCGCCCGGCTCGCGATCGCCCAGGGCATCAACAAGCGCGACGACCGGCCCATGGGCGTGGCGGTGCGGCGCTACTACGAGAGCCCCCGCCACGACGACGACATGCTCGAGTCGTGGCTCGAGCTGCGGACGCCCGAGGGCGACCTGCTGCCCGGCTACGGCTGGGTCTTCGGCGTCGGTGACGGCACCTCCAACGTCGGCCTGGGGATCCTCAACACCACCAAGGCCTGGCAGGACACCAACTACCGGGACCTGATGGCGCGCTGGACGTCCTCGATGCCCGGCGAGTGGCAGTTCGACGAGGAGCACGCGCGCGGCCCGATCCGCGGCGCCGCGCTCCCGATGGGCTTCAACCGCCAGCCGCACTACCGCGACGGGATGCTCCTGGTCGGGGACGCCGCCGGGGCCGTCAACCCCTTCAACGGCGAGGGCATCGCCTACGCCATGGAGTCCGGCCGGCTCGCCGCCGAGTGCGTCGTGCAGGCCCTCGCGCGCGCCGAGGGGCCGGCTCGCGAGCGCGCCCTGCAGGCCTACCCGGCCGCCATGAAGGCGACGTACGGCGGCTACTACACGCTCGGCCGCGTGTTCGTGTCCCTCATCGGCAACCCGCAGGTCATGAAGGTCGCGACCAGGTACGGCCTGCCGCGTCCGCTGCTGATGAAGTTCACCCTGAAGCTGCTCGCCAACCTCACCGACCCGCGCGGTGGGGACGCCCTCGACCGGGTCGTCAACGGCCTGGTCAAGGTCGCGCCTGCCGCCTGACACCCCGACAACCCGGACCCGTAGGCTGCCCCGGGGCGCGTGACGCCCCCCACAGCCGCAGAGAGGAGAGCGCGACCGTGCTGCAGTTCTACTTGCCGGTCATCGTGCTTTTCGTGCTCGCCTTCGGCTTCGCCGCCTTCTCGGTCGGCGCAGCGACGTTCACGGGCCCGAAGCGCTACAACCGGGCGAAGTACGACGCCTACGAGTGCGGCATCGAGCCGACGCCCCAGCCGATGGGCGGGGGGCGCTTCCCGATCAAGTTCTACTTGACGGCGATGCTCTTCATCGTCTTCGACATCGAGATCATCTTCCTCTACCCGTGGGCCGTCGCCTTCGGGCGCCTGGGCGTCTTCGGGCTGGTCGAGATGGTCCTGTTCATCCTCACCGTCTTCGTCGCGTACGCCTACGTCTGGCGGCGCGGCGGTCTGGAGTGGGACTAGGTCATGGGTGACACATGGGCATAGAAGAGAAGCTCCCCTCAGGCATCGTCCTGACGAGCGTCGAGAAGGTCGTCAACTGGTCGCGCAAGTCCTCGCTGTGGCCGGCCACCTTCGGCCTCGCGTGCTGCGCGATCGAGATGATGGCGACCGGCGCCGGCCGCTACGACCTCGCGCGCTTCGGCATGGAGGTCTTCCGCGCGTCGCCGCGGCAGGCCGACCTGATGATCGTCGCCGGCCGGGTGTCGCAGAAGATGGCGCCCGTCGTGCGCCAGATCTACGACCAGATGCCCGAGCCCAAGTGGGTCATCGCGATGGGCGTGTGCGCCAGCTCCGGCGGCATGTTCAACAACTACGCGATCGTGCAGGGCGTCGACCACATCGTGCCCGTCGACATCTACCTGCCGGGCTGCCCGCCGCGCCCGGAGATGCTCATGGACGCGATCCTCAAGCTGCACGACAAGATCATGGAGGAGCCGCTCGGGGCCAACGCCCGCCGGCGCGAGCGCCCCGACTACGCCCCGCGCGAGCTCGTCGCGAGCTCGGTCCGCTACACCAAGGACGGCAAGAGGGCCGCCCGGGCCGGGAGTGAGGCATGAGCGCGGACGGCAGCACGGACGGCAGCACGGACGGCACGGTCGTCCCCAGCGGCGAGGCCGACCCGACCGGTGCCGTGAGCACCGGGGGCACCCACCTCGCCCCGTCCGCGGTCACCCCGGCCGAGGGCGTGGCGAGCAGCGGCCAGGACCTGTTCGGTGCCGTCTTCGGCGGTGACACCAGCGGCTTCGGTGGTCTGGTCAAGCGCAAGGACGCCGGGCTGTCGACCCCTCGCCCGTACGGCGGCTGGTTCGACGAGACGGTGGACGCCCTCGAGGCCGCGTGGCCTGGGTTCGGCGACAACGTCCTGCGGGTGGTCGTCGACCGCGGCGAGCTGACGCTCCACGTCAAGCCCTCCGCCGTACGGGAGGTCGCGCAGGTGCTGCGCGACGACCCGAACCTGCGCTTCGAGCTGCTCAGCTCCGTCTCCGGCGTCGACTACCCCGCACAGGAGGCGCGGCTGCACGCGGTCTACCACTACACCTCGATGACCTACCGCCGGCGACTGCGCGTCGAGGCCGCCGTGACCGTCGAGGACCCGCACCTGCCGTCGGTCTGCCCGGTCTACCCCACGGCCGACTTCCACGAGCGCGAGACCTGGGACATGTTCGGGATCGTCTTCGACGGCCACCCCGGGCTGACCCGGATCCTCATGCCCGACGACTGGGACGGCCACCCGCAGCGCAAGGACTACCCGCTCGGCGGGATCCCGGTCGAGTACAAGGGCGCGAGCATCCCGCCCCCGGACGAGAGAAGGGCCTACGCCTGATGACGACTCTCGACACCGACCCCTACGCCGCCGGCGCGCGCGAGACCACCGAGGGCACGGTCTACACCGTCACCGGTGGGGACTGGGACACCGTCGCCTCGGGTGCGGCCGACGACCAGCGCATGGTCGTCAACATGGGCCCGCAGCACCCGTCGACCCACGGCGTGCTGCGTCTCGTCCTCGAGCTGGAGGGGGAGACGGTCACCAGTGCGCGCACGGTGATCGGCTACCTGCACACCGGCATCGAGAAGAACATGGAGTACCGCACCTGGACCCAGGGCGTGACCTTCGTGACGCGCATGGACTACCTGTCCCCGATCTTCAACGAGACGGCGTACTGCCTGGCCGTCGAGAAGCTGCTCGGCATCGAGCCGCCGCCGCGCGCTACCACGATCAGGGTGCTCTGCATGGAGCTCAACCGGATCGCTTCGCACCTGGTGTGGCTGGCCACCGGCGGCATGGAGCTCGGTGCCCTCACCGCCATGACGAACGGCTTCCGTGAGCGCGAGCTGGTCCTCGACGTGCTCGAGCTCATCACCGGCCTGCGCATGAACCACGCCTACGTCCGCCCCGGCGGCGTGGCGCAGGACCTGCCCGCCGGTGCCGTGGAGAAGGTCCGCGAGCTGCTCAAGACGCTGCCCGAGCGGCTGCCCGGCTACGACGACCTGCTGACCGGCAACCCGATCTGGCAGAAGCGCACCCAGGACGTGGCCTACCTCGACGTGCAGGGCTGCCTCGCCCTCGGGGTCACCGGTCCGATCCTGCGCTCTGCCGGCCTGGCGTGGGACCTGCGCAAGACGCAGCCCTACTGCGGCTACGAGACCTACGACTTCGACGTGCCGACCGAGACCGGTGCGGACGCCTGGGCGCGCTTCCGAGTGCGCATGCGGGAGATCCGCGAGTCGCTCAAGATCATCGAGCAGGCGCTCGACCGGCTCGAGCCGGGGCCGGTCATGGTCGAGGACAAGAAGATCGGGTGGCCGGCCCAGCTCGCCCTCGGCAGCGACGGCATGGGCAACTCGCTCGACCACGTGAAGAAGATCATGGGCACCTCCATGGAGGCCCTGATCCACCACTTCAAGCTGGTCACCGAGGGCTTCCGGGTCCCGGCCGGCCAGGTCTACAGCGCCATCGAGTCGCCGCGCGGCGAGCTCGGCGTGCACGCGGTGAGCGACGGGGGCACGCGGCCGTTCCGCGTCCACGTCCGCGAGCCAAGCTTCGTCAACCTGCAGGCCACGTCGGCCATGTGCGAGGGCGCGCTCATCGCCGACGCCATCGCCGCCGTCGCCTCGATCGACCCGGTCATGGGTGGAGTGGACCGCTAAGTGGACGCCGTGAACCTGGGCCTGCCGGAGACCACCGTGGTCCCCGAGGGCATCCCGCCGCTGACGGAGAAGACGCGGGCGGAGGCGCGCGAGATCATCGCCCGCTACCCCCGGTCCCGCTCGGCGCTGCTGCCGATGCTGCACCTCGTGCAGTCGGTGCAGGGCTACGTCTCGCCGGCCGGCATCGCGCTGTGCGCGGAGGAGCTCGGCCTCACCAAGGCCGAGGTCGGTGCCGTCGCGACCTTCTACACGATGTACCGCCGTCGCCCGGCCGGCACCTACCACGTCGGGGTCTGCACGAACACGCTGTGCGCCGTCCTCGGCGGCGACGCGATCCTGGCCTCGCTCAAGGACCACCTGGGCATCGGGCACAACGAGACGCTCGAGGACGGCACCGTCAGCCTCGAGCACATCGAGTGCAACGCGGCGTGCGACTACGCCCCGGTCGTGATGGTCAACTGGGAGTTCTACGACAACCAGACGCCTTCCAGCGCCCGCGACCTCGTCGACGCGCTCCGTGCCGGCAACCCGCCCGCGCCGACGCGCGGCCCCTCGCGGCTGGCCACCTTCAAGGAGGTCTCCCGGGTGCTCGCCGGCTTCAACGACGGCCTGGGCAAGGAGGGCGTCGCCGCGGGGCCCGCCAGCCTGGTCGGGCTCGACCTCGCCAAGCAGCGCGGTGACAGCGCTCCGTCGTACCCCTCCTCCGAGAAGACGGAGAGCTGACGTGGTCTTCACACCCGTCCTGTCGGCCCACTGGGACGAGGCCGACGCGTTCACGATCGACGGCTACGTCCGGCACCGCGGCTACGAGGCGCTGACCAAGGCGCTCGCCACCGACCCCGACGCGCTCATCCAGCTGGTCAAGGACTCCGGGCTGCGCGGCCGCGGCGGTGCCGGCTTCCCGACCGGCATGAAGTGGGGCTTCATCCCGCAGGGCCCGGAGGGCCAGGGGGCGAAGCCGCACTACCTGGTGGTGAACGCCGACGAGTCGGAGCCCGGCACGTGCAAGGACGTGCCGTTCATGATGGCCAACCCGCACGCGCTGGTCGAGGGCGTGATCATCGCCTCCTACGCGATCCGCGCGAACCAGGCCTTCATCTACGTGCGCGGCGAGGTCGTGCACGTCGTCCGCCGGCTGCAGGAAGCCGTGCAGCAGGCCTACGCCGCGGGCCACCTGGGCAAGGACATCCACGGCAGCGGCTACGACCTCGAGCTCGTGGTGCATGCCGGCGCGGGTGCCTACATCTGCGGCGAGGAGACGGCGCTGCTCGACTCGCTGGAGGGCTACCGCGGCCAGCCCCGGCTGCGCCCGCCGTTCCCCGCGACGCACGGGCTGTACGCCTGCCCGACGGTCGTCAACAACGTCGAGTCGATCGCCTCCGTCCCGTCGATCGTGCTCGGCGGTGCCGAGTGGTTCGCGTCCATGGGCACCGAGAAGAGCAAGGGCTACACGCTCTACTCGCTGTCGGGTCATGTGAAGCGCCCGGGCCAGTACGAAGCGCCCCTGGGCATCACGCTGCGCCAGCTGCTCGAGCTCTCGGGCGGCATGCGCGAGGGTCGCGAGCTGAAGTTCTGGACGCCGGGGGGGTCCTCGACCCCGCTGCTGACCGCCGACCACCTCGACGTCCCGCTCGACTACGAGGGCGTCGGCGCGGCCGGCTCCATGCTCGGGACCAAGGCCCTGCAGTGCTTCGACGACACCACCTGCGTCGTGCGGGCCATCCTGCGGTGGACCGAGTTCTACGCCCACGAGTCCTGCGGCAAGTGCACGCCGTGCCGCGAGGGCACCTACTGGCTGGTCCAGATCCTGCAGCGCCTCGAGGCCGGCACCGGCACCGAGGAGGACATCGCGACGCTGCTCGACACCTGCGACAACATCTTCGGCCGGGCGTTCTGCGCGCTCGGTGACGGCGCGACGAGCCCCATCGTCTCGGGCGTCCAGCTGTTCCGCGACGAGTTCATCCAGCACATCACCGCCGGCGGCTGTCCCTTCGACCCGGTCGCCAGCACTGTCTTCGGCGGAGTGACGGCATGACGGCCACCTCTGAGGTCCAGGTCAGCACCGACCTGGTGACCCTCACCATCGACGGGTTCGAGGTGCAGGTGCC
The DNA here is from genome assembly GCA_049694795.1 of Mycobacteriales bacterium. Taxonomy (GTDB): domain Bacteria; phylum Actinomycetota; class Actinomycetes; order Mycobacteriales; family SCTD01; genus RYN-111. The sequence continues at coordinate 1,064 of JBAVRG010000068.1, read as the reverse complement.
CAAGGGCACCCTCGTCATCCGTGCCGCCGAGCTGATCGGCGTGCAGATCCCGCGCTTCTGCGACCACCCGCTGCTCGACCCGGTGGGTGCCTGCCGGCAGTGCCTGGTCGAGGTCGAGGGGCAGCGCAAGCCGCTGGCCTCCTGCACCACGACCGTCACCGAGGGCATGGTCGTCAGGACCCAGCTCACGTCGCCGGTGGCCGAGAAGGCGCAGCGCGGCACCCTCGAGCTGCTGCTCATCAACCACCCGCTCGACTGCCCCGTCTGCGACAAGGGCGGCGAGTGCCCGCTGCAGAACCAGACGATGAGCAACGGGCCGGGGGACAGCCGCTTCCACGACGTGAAGCGCACCTTCCCCAAGCCCATCGCGATCAGCAGCCAGGTGCTGCTCGACCGCGAGCGCTGCGTGCTCTGCGCCCGCTGCACCCGCTTCTCCCAGCAGGTGGCCGGTGACCCGTTCATCGACCTGTTCGAGCGGGGTGCGCTGCAGCAGGTCGCGACCTACACCGACCAGCCGTTCGAGTCCTACTTCTCGGGCAACACCGTGCAGATCTGCCCGGTCGGCGCGCTGACCGGTGCGGCCTACCGCTTCCGGGCCCGGCCCTTCGACCTGGTGTCCTCGCCCATGGTCTGCGAGCACTGCGCCGCCGGCTGCGCGCTGCGCACCGACCACCGGCGCGGCAAGGTCCTCCGCCGCCTGGCCGGCGACGACCCGCAGGTCAACGAGGAGTGGAACTGCGACAAGGGCCGCTGGGCGTTCACCTACGCCACGCTGCCCGACCGCGTGCAGCTGCCGATGGTGCGTGACGCCGACGGCGAGCTGAAGGTCGTCGGCTGGCCCGAGGCGCTCGAGGCCGCTGCCGCGGGCCTCTCCCGGGCCCGCGCGACCGGTGTGCTCGTCGGCGGTCGCGTGTCGGCCGAGGACGCCTACGCCTACGGCAAGTTCGCGCGCGTCGTGCTCGGCACCAACGACGTCGACTTCCGCGCCCGCCCGCACTCGGCCGAGGAGGTCGCCTTCCTCGCCGAGCACGTCGCGGCGACCGGCCCCGACGCCGGCTCGGTGA
>JBAVRG010000067.1:0-21663 GCA_049694795.1 Mycobacteriales bacterium | reverse complement strand
GCTCACCGACCTGCGGGTGCCCGCCGCGGCGCTGCAGCAGGCGCTCGAGCAGCTCGACCCGGCGGTGCGGGCGGCCCTCGAGGAGGCGATCCGCCGCAACCGGGCGGTGTCGACGGCGCAGCTGCGGCCGGACGAGACGGTGCGGGTCGTCGACGGCGCCACGGTCACCGAGCGCTGGGTGCCGGTGGGACGGGTCGGGCTGTACGTGCCGGGCGGCCGGGTCGCCTACCCGTCGTCGGTGGTCATGAACGCCGTCCCGGCGCTGGTCGCGGGCGTCGGCTCGCTGGCCGTCGCCTCGCCTCCGAAGGAGGAGTTCGGCGGCCTGCCCAACCCGGCGATCCTGGCCGCGTGCGCCCTGCTCGGGGTGGACGAGGTCTACGCCGTGGGCGGCGCCCAGGCGGTCGCGATGTTCGCGTACGGCGTCGAGGGGGTCGCGCCGGTCGACGTCATCACCGGTCCGGGCAACGTCTACGTCGCGGCGGCCAAGCGCCTGGTGCAGGGACGGTGCGGGATCGACTCCGAAGCGGGCCCGACCGAGATCGCCATCCTCGCCGACGCCACCGCCGTACCCGCTGCCGTCGCCGCCGACCTGGTGGCGCAGGCGGAGCACGACCCGCTGGCCGCCTGCCTGCTCGTGTCCGACTCCGAGGAGCTGCTCGACGCGGTCGACGTCGAGCTCGGCAAGCAGGTGCCCGCGACCAGGCACCGCGAGCGCGTCGAGCAGGCCCTGCACGGCCAGTCCGCCCGCGTGCTCGTCGAGGACCTCGACCAGGGGCTCGAGGTGGTGGACGCCTGGGCGGCCGAGCACCTCGAGGTCATCACCGCCGACGCTCCGGAGCGGGCCCGGCGCGTGCGCAACGCCGGGGCGGTGTTCGTCGGCGGGTTCACGCCGGTGTCGCTGGGCGACTACCTCGCGGGCTCCAACCACGTGCTGCCCACCGGTGGCACCGCGCGGTTCTCGGCCGGCCTGTCGGCGCAGAGCTTCCTGAAGCGGATGTCCCTGGTGGAGTACTCCGCCGAGGCGCTCGCCGCGGTCGCGCCCCTGGTGAGCGCGCTCGGGGGAGCCGAGGACCTGCTCGCGCACGTCGAGGCCGTCCAGGTCCGGGTCCGGCAGGCGTGACCCTCCCGGTCCGGGCCGACCTGGTCGGCAAGCAGCCGTACGGCGCGCCCCAGCTGCCCGAGGCGATCCAGCTCAACGTCAACGAGAACCCCTTCCCGCCCTCGGCGGCGCTGGTGGCCGACATCGCCGCGGCTGTGGCGCAGGCCGCCACCTCCCTCAACCGCTACCCCGACCGCGAGGCGGTGGCGCTGCGCACGGACCTCGCGGCGTACCTGACCCGGGCCACCGGGGTGCCGCTCGGCGTCGAGCAGGTGTGGGCCGCCAACGGCTCCAACGAGGTGCTCCAGCAGGTCTGCCAGGCGTTCGGCGGTCCCGGGCGGGTGGCGCTCGGCTTCGAGCCGTCGTACTCGATGCACCCGCTGCTCGCCTCAGGTACCTCGACCGGCTGGGTGTCCGTGCCGCGCGCCACGGACTTCACGCTGTCGGCGGAGACAGCTGTGGCCGCCGTGCGGGAGCACCGCCCGGCCATCACCTTCGTCACGACGCCGAACAACCCCACCGGCACCGTCACCCCGCTCGACGTCGTCGCGGCGGTCTGCGAGGCATCGGCCGGCGTCGTCGTGGTCGACGAGGCGTACGCCGAGTTCGGTTCCTCGCCCTCCGCGGTGACCCTGCTGTCGGCGTACCCACGGCTGCTGGTGTCGCGGACCATGTCCAAGGCCTTCGCCGGCGCCGGACTGCGGCTCGGCTACCTCGCAGCCTCGGCCGAGGTGGTCGACGCGCTGCGGCTGGTGCGGCTGCCGTACCACCTGTCGGCCCTCACCCAGGCCGCCGCGCGGGCGGCGCTCGCGCACACCGCCGAGCTGCTCGGCACGGTCGACGCGGTGAAGGCCGAGCGGGACCGGATGATCGCCGGTGTGACCGCACTCGGGCTGCGGGTCGTGCCCACCGAGGCGAACTTCCTGCTCTTCGGGCCGTTCGACGCGCCGGGGGAGGTCTGGCAGGCGCTGCTCGACCGTGGCGTGCTCGTGCGGGACGTCTCCGGCGGCCCCGGGCTCATGGGCTGGCTGCGCGTCAACGCCGGCACGCCGGACGAGACGGGTGCCTTCCTCAGGGCGCTGGGCGACGTCGTCTCCTAGCGGAGGTCGGCCTCGTAGCGTTCCCGGTCCTGCGGGCTCAGGTCGATGGTGCGGCGGGCGGGCAGCGGGGAGGACGCCGCCTCGGCGGCCAGGGCGTCGAGGCCGCGCTGCACCTGCTTGCGGCCGAACAGCCTCCACATGGCGGGCTGCAGGACGCCCAGCACCGGGGCTGCGTGCAGCCGCTCGACGGTCTGGCTGATGTCGGTGCCGCCGTCCCGGGAGGTGAGCACGAAGGTCCACCGGTAGCGCCCGCGGGGGTCCTCGGACTCGAAGACGAACAGCGAGCCGGGCCGCTCCTCCACCACGCGCAGCTCGGCGACGACCGTGCTGTGCAGGCCGGGCAGGGGGTCGGTCACGGTGCTCCGGTAGTGCGCACCAGGTCCGCGCATCGGACCGCTGAGGTGCTCGGTCGTGAGAGCGTTGCACGCCCACCCGGGGTGCTGGCTCAGGTCGCCGACGAAGTCGTGCACCGCCTCCGGTGGCGCGGCGCTGTGCGCCGAGCAGGTCCGGGTGAACACCATCGGCCGGCTCCTCTCCGCTCCCCCCGGCGCAGTGAAGCACCGCCTCCGCGCAGCGGGCATGACCCCGACGGACCAGCCCGGGCGCCGGTGCCGTCAGAGCACGAGCGCCTGGTGCAGGCGGGCCAGCTCGGCGGCCGGGTCGACGGTCTTGCCGGTGTGGATCGGGCCGGTGCGCACGACCGTGCTGCGGGGCGCGGTGAGCCAGCCGAACCGCTGCCGCAGCGGGGTCGCGCCGGCGGGGCCCTCGCCCTGGCAGGCTCGGCACACCGCGTCCAGCGCCTCCTGCACCGCCTCCACGTCGACCGCGGCGTCGAGGGCCCGCAGCCGGTCGGCGTCGACGTGCACCCGCGCGTCCAGGAAGTCCAGCTCCTGGCTGTAGAGGACCACCCCGACGTTGACGCACTCACCCCGCTCGACGCGCGGGACCGCCTGCAGGACGGCGTACTCGAACAGCGCGCTCACGGCCGCCACACCTGCTCCGCCTGCAGCCGGGCCCGCAGCTGGGCGACGTACGCCCTGCGCACCGCCTCCGGGGCGTCGAACCCCTCCTCGTCGGCCAGCCACACGTCCGGTACGTCGTCCAGCACGGCGAGGAGGACCCCGTCGGTCAGTGCGGAGGCGTCCACCTCGTCGCGCGCGGTGGCCTGCTCGGAGAGCACGTGGCCGGTGGCGTCGTACGGCTTGGTGGCCCAGCCGGCGGAGCGGCCCCAGGAGTGGTGGAAGACCAGGCACGCGCCGTGGTCGATCAGCCAGGGCGTGCGGTGCCACATGAGCAGGTTGGGGTTGCGCCAGGACCGGTCGACGTTGCCGACGTAGGCGTCGAACCACAGGATCGTCGAGGCCAGCAGCGGGTTGAGGGTGTGCGCCAGCGGGTCGAAGCCGAACGAGCCCGGCAGGAAGTCCATGCCGAGGTTGAGCCCGGCGCTGGCCTGCAGCAGGTCCTGCACCTCCTCGTCGGGCTCGGAGCGGCCCAGCAGCGGGTCCACGTCGACGAGGACCAGGTCGGGAACCGGCAGCCGCAACGCCCGCGCGAGGCCGGCGCACACGATCTCGCTGACGAGCGTCTTGCGGCCCTGGCCGGCCCCGACGTACTTCACGACGTAGGTGCCGAGGTCGTCGGACTCCATGAGCCCGGGCAGCGACCCGCCCTCGCGCAGCGGCGTGACGTAGCGCGTCGCCGTCACCGTCTTGAGCACGCGTGGAGCGTAGACGTCCGCACCGACGGACGGCCCGGACTGTCAGGCGGCGTCGGCGGGTGCGGGGAGGTTGATGTTGTTGCAGCGCTCGCAGACCTCGGTCGGGATGACGCCGACGCGCATCAGCAGCGCGAAGGCCTGGCACCCGAGGCAGAACCCGAGCGCCGACTCCAGCAGGGCCGGCACGATCAGCACGCCGAGGACGACCCGGGCGACGTCCCAGTGGCCGGTCACGGTCAGGGTGAGGGCGGCGCCGGTGAAGACGAGCCCCACCCCCTGGGCGAAGCGCTTCGGCGGTCCCGGCACCGGGCGGGGCGCCACCGGCAGGAGCGGGGTGACGACGCGGGTCACCAGCTGCCCGAGGGGGCTGAGCGTCGGACCGCTGAGCACCCGGGCCAGGAACCCGTACGCGAGCACGCCGGTCATCCAGCGCAGGTCGAGGGCCAGCGTCGCGGCGGTCATGAGGACCACGCCCGCGGCGACGAGGCGGGCCGAGACCTCGTTCACCGGGTCCGGGAAGGAGAGCAGCCGGCCGAGGACGGACCGCTCGGCTGCTGCTGAGGTGGCGGGAGGTCCGGTGCGCACGCGCATGTCTGAGGTCCAAGCGGGAGGACGGTGGGTGAGGACCGTCGGGGAGTGGTGCGAGGGCAGGCCGGGGGAGAGCGGTCAGGCCTGACAGAGCGCGGCGGACTGGCGCGCGAGGTCGACGTACCGTCGCGCGACGAGAAGGAGGGCCGCAGGCATGCCGGGAGGTTAAATCCCAGTCGCGCGCTGGGACAAGGCCCGCCGGGTCCCTGTGTCGGACGCCACAGCCGGCTCCGGTGCAGTGCGGGGCGACGGTCGACCTGGCGCTGCCGATAGCCTTTCCGCATGGCACGCAGGGCTCTGGTGGAGCGCACGACCAAGGAGAGCGACGTCCGCGTCGAGCTCGACCTCGACGGCACGGGTCAGGGCACCTCGGACACCGGCGTGCCGTTCTTCGACCACATGGTGAGCCAGCTGGGGCGGCACGGCGGCTTCGACCTCACCGTCGTCACCAAGGGCGACCTGGAGGTCGACGCGCACCACACCGTCGAGGACACCTCGCTCGCGCTCGGGCAGGCGCTCAAGGAGGCACTCGGCGACAAGGCCGGCATCCGCCGCTTCGGTGACGCGCTGGTGCCGCTCGACGAGTGCCTCGTGCAGGCTGCGGTCGACCTGTCCGGCCGGCCCTACCTCGTGCACGACGAGCCGCAGCTCGTCGAGCTGATCGGCTCCTACGACACCACGCTCACCAAGCACATCTGGGAGAGCTTCGTCGCGACCTCCGGCATCGCGCTGCACGTGCGGGTGCTGTCCGGCCGCAACGCCCACCACGTGGTCGAGGCGCAGTTCAAGGCCGTCGCCCGCGCCCTGCGCACCGCTGTCGAGCTCGACCCGCGCGTGACGGGAGTCCCTTCGACCAAGGGCGTCCTGTGAGCCGGTACCTGCCGTGAACGTCGTCGTCCTCGACTACGGCTCGGGCAACCTCCGGTCCGCGGAGCGGGCCCTCGCGCGGGCGGGTGCGGACGTCACGGTCACCGACGACCTGGAGCAGGCCTCCGAGTGCGACGGTCTCGTCGTACCGGGGGTGGGGGCCTTCGCGGCCTGCATGCGGGGCATCAACGCGGTCCGGGGCGGCACCGTCGTGTGGGACCGGCTGCGCAAGCAGCGGCCGGTGCTGGGGATCTGCGTCGGCATGCAGGTGCTGTTCGAGCGCGGGCTGGAGCACGGCCTGGAGACGCCCGGACTCGGCGTCCTGGCCGGTGACGTGACCAGGCTGCACGCGCCGGTCGTCCCGCACATGGGCTGGAACACGGTGGCCGTGCCGGCCGGCTCCACGCTCTTCAAGGGCGTCGAGGACGAGCGGTTCTACTTCGTGCACTCCTACGCCGCCCGCGAGGTGCCGGACGTGCTGCTCACGACCGCCGAGCACGGCGAGCGCTTCGCCGCCGCGGTGGAGCGCGGCGTGCTGAGCGCGACCCAGTTCCACCCCGAGAAGAGCGGCGACGCCGGGGCCCAGCTCCTGGAGAACTGGGTCCGCAGCCTGTGACCCCCACGACCCGCGCCCCCCGAAGGAGCCCTGCCCGATGACCCTGGAACTGCTGCCCGCCGTCGACGTCGCCGACGGCCAGGCGGTCCGCCTCGTCCAGGGCGAGGCCGGCTCGGAGACGTCGTACGGCGACCCGCTCGAGGCCGCGCTGCAGTGGCAGCGCGACGGTGCGCAGTGGGTGCACCTGGTGGACCTCGACGCCGCCTTCGGGCGCGGCTCCAACCGCGAGCTGCTGGCCCGGGTCGTCGGCGCTCTGGACGTGAAGGTCGAGCTGAGCGGCGGCATCCGCGACGACGCCTCCCTCGAGGCGGCGCTGGCCACCGGCTGCGCCCGCGTCAACCTCGGTACGGCGGCGCTCGAGGCGCCGGACTGGGTGCGGTCCGCGATCGCGCGGCACGGGGACAAGATCGCCGTCGGTCTGGACGTGCGCGGCACGACGCTGTCGGCGCGCGGCTGGACCCAGGACGGGGGAGAGCTGTTCGAGGTGCTGGAGCGGCTCGACCGCGACGGCTGCGCGCGCTACGTCGTCACCGACGTCAAGCGCGACGGGACGCTCACCGGACCCAACCTGGAGCTGCTGCGGCAGGTGACGGCAGCGACCACCAAGCCGGTCGTGGCCAGCGGCGGCGTCTCCTCGCTCGCGGACCTGGTCGCCATCGCCTCGGTGCCCGGGGTCGAGGGCGCCATCGTCGGCAAGGCGCTCTACGCCGGCGCCTTCACGCTGCCCGAGGCGCTCGCGGCGGTCCGTGCCTGACAGCACGCCGCCGGCCGCCGGGACCGAGGTCCGGCACGAGGACTGGGGCGGGCGGTCGCTGGTGCAGGAGACCTTCACCCGGGTCGCCTTCACCGAGGTCGACCTGTCGGAGGTCGTGACCGACGGTGCGGTGTTCGAGGGCTGCACGTTCCGCGGCGTGCGGTTCAACGCGTCGGTGCACCGCGCGACGGCGTTCCTCGGCTGCACCTTCACGCGGTGCAACCTCTTCGACGCCCGCTTCACCGACTGCAAGCTCGTCGGCAGCGTCTTCGAGGGCTGCGCGCTCGACCTGCTGCGGGCCGAGGGCGGGGACTGGTCCTTCGTCGGGCTGGCCGGAGCCGACCTGCGCCGCGCAGCGCTGGAGGACCTGCGGATGCGGGAGGCCGACCTCAGCGGAGTGCGTGCCGCCGGGGGGACCCTGCGCGGCCTGGACCTGTCGGGGGCGTCCCTGCGCAAGGCGGACCTGTCAGGCTGCGACCTGCGCGGCTCCGACCTGTCCGCGCTCGACCCGGCTGCCGCCACGCTGCGCGGCGCGGTGATCACCGCCGAGCAGGCGGTCGTGCTGGCGCTGGCGCAGGGCCTGGACGTCCGCCCCGCCTGAGGACGCCGGTCCCGTCCTCGCTGTGCACGTGCACTGCGTCCGGGGCCGCACCTGTGCGCACTGCTCAGCCCGATTTGTGGTGAAAGGTGTTTCACTTCCGTGCACCGCGTGCGCGCGTTGCACCGCTCGCGGCCCGGAAGAAGGAAGGACTCGTGTGAGCGCTCCTGACCTGCCGCTCGACGACAGCCTCGTCGCGACCGACCCCGGCGACCCGGTGGGCACCTCCCGCCGCCGCTTCCTCACCTACCTGCTGGCCGCGCCGACCCTCGCGCTCGCCGTGGACGCGGGGCTGTTCGAGGGCGTGGCCGGCGCCGTGGTGCCGACGCCGCCGCAGGTCGCCGAGATCGAGGACCTGGGCGACTTCCTCATCCAGGCGGGCAAGCCCACCGAGGGCCAGCTGATCGTCCTCGACGTCAGCCCCAAGGGGCTGGTCACCTGCGCGCTCCCGCGCGAGGAGGTCGGGCAGGGCATCACCACCGCGGTGGCCATGATCATCGCAGAGGAGATGGACGTGCCGCTGGAGCACGTCACGGTCACCCTCGCCGACGCCCGGCCCGAGCTGCTGTTCAACCAGCTCACCGGTGGCAGCAACACGATCCGCTCGGTCTTCGAGCCGACCCGGCAGGCCGCGGCCACCGCGAAGGCCCGGCTCGTGGCCGCGGCGGCGCAGCGCACCGGCGTACCGGCCGGCCGGCTGCAGGTGCGCCGCGGCGTGGTCGTGGGTGGCGGTCACAGCATCCCGATCGGCGCGCTCGCGAAGGCCGCCGCCGCACCGGACCTGCCGGTGCCGACGGCCACGCCGAAGGACCCGTCCACGTACACGCTGGTCGGGCGTCCGCAGAACCGCAAGGACGCCCGCGCGATGGTGACGGGCCAGTTCAAGTACACCAACGACCACGAGCCCGTGACGGGCCTGCTGCGGGCGATGGTCCGCCGCCCACCGACCCTCAACGGGACCGTCAAGAAGGTCCTGAACGAGGCCGCGGTCCGCGCGATGCCCGGCATCCGCGGCCTCTACGTCATCGAGACCGGTGTGGCGGTGCTCGCCGACACCTTCGGCCAGGCGCTCGACGGCAAGGAGGCCCTCGAGGTCACCTGGAACCCCGGGACGGTGGACGACCAGGACGACGAGTCCGTGCGGCAGGCCCTGCGCGGCGTCAACGTCCCGCTGACGCCCGCGGTGGGGACCGTCGTGGAGGGCGAGTTCGACTTCGCGTTCGTGAGCCACGCCCCGATGGAGACCAACACCGCGATCGCCGACATCAAGGCCGACCACGGCACGGTCTGGGCGGGTCTGAAGACCCCGATCGTGGCCGCCCAGACGATCGAGGACGACCTCGGGCTGCCGCGTGGCTCGGTCACCGCGCACGTCATCCAGGGCGGCGGGTCGTTCGGTCGCCGGCTGTTCTTCGACGGCGCCCTGGAGGCGGCCCGGATCAGCAAGGCGGCCGGCAAGCCGGTGAAGCTGATGTGGACCCGCGTCGACGACATGCGGCACGGCCGGGCGCGCGCCGCCAGCCACCACCTGGTGCGGGCCACGATCGCGGGCGGCGACGTGGTGGCGTTCGACCACCACGTCGCGAGCGTGGAGACCGACTTCCGGCACGGTCTCGGTGAGGTGCTCACCGCGACCGGCACCCAGCTCGGCAACCCGGACGTCATCCCGGTCTCGGCGGGCGGCAACGCGACCTTCTCGCAGTCGGTCTTCGCGATGACGATCAAGTCGCCCTACAACTTCGGGGCGACCGACCAGCTGCTCAACGAGTCGAGCCTGAAGTTCCACACCGGCAGCTTCCGGTCGGTCTACTCGGCCAACACCCGTGGCGCCGAGGAGATCATCGTCGACGAGATCGCGAAGGCACTGGGCAAGGACCCGGTCGCGTTCCGCCGGGACTACCTCAAGGACCCGCGCTACGTCGCCGTGCTCGACACGTGCGCCTCGCTCGGGGAGTGGGGCGCGAAGCTCCCGAAGGGCGTCGCGCAGGGCATCGGCTTCCACGCCGAGTACAAGTCCTGCACGGCCTGCCTGGTCGAGCTGGACGCGCGCGACCCGGGGAAGCCGCGGGTCACGCGCGCCGCGATCGTCGCCGACTACGGGCTGCCCATCAACCCGCGCGGTGCCGAGTCGCAGCTGCTCGGCGGGCTCACCGACGCCATCTCCACCACGCTGCGCGCCGGGCTGCACATCGACAAGGGCCTGGCCCTCGAGGGCAGCTACTCGCAGTTCCACTACGCCAGGCAGAAGGACGCACCGCGCGAGGTGAAGATCCACATCATGCCGGCGACCAGCAGCAAGCCCGGCGGTGGCGGTGAGCTCGGGCTGCCCGCAGCGGTCGGGGCCGTCGCGAACGCCTACGCCCGCGCGACGGGCACCAAGCCGCGCAGCTTCCCGCTGATCTTCCCCGTCGACTTCACGCCCTTCACCAAGAACACCGGGTCCACCCGCGTGCAGCCGCGCTAGGAGAGTGCCGTGCCGAAGTACTCGTTCATGCTCAACGGCAAGACGGTCCAGGTGGACGCCCCCGGCGACCTCTCGGTCCTCTGGGCGCTGCGCGACAAGCTCGGGGTGACCGGCCCGAAGTACGGGTGCGGGATCAACGTCTGCAAGGCATGCACGAGTCACCTGGACGGCGAGGCCTTCAACCCGTGCGTCACCAACCTGCGCGACGTCGCCGGGCGCGAGGTCACCACCATCGAGGGGCTCGCCCAGGGCGGCAAGCTCCACCCGGTGCAGGAGGCCTGGCTCGAGCAGGACGTCGCGCAGTGCGGCTACTGCCAGCCCGGCCAGATCATGGCCGCCGTCGCCCTGCTGAAGCGCACGCCCCACCCGACCGACGACGACATCGACGCGATCGAGAACGTCTGCCGCTGCGGCTCCTACTTCCGCATCCGGGAGGCCATCAAGTCCGCGTCCGCGAAGCTCGCCGCGTCACGCAGCACGCCCCGGGCGGCGGGGGCGCAGGCCGTGTCTGCCGACGAGGTCGCAGGGGGTGGGGCGCTCCCCGCCACCGGCTTGTCCGCCGAGGCGGCCGCGATCGGCGCGGCCGCGCTCGGCACCGCGGCGCTCGCGAAGTACCTGCACGACGCCGTGGAGTCGGGGGAGGAGTCGGGGGAGAGCTGACCGCCTGCTCGCGGCAGCGCGCTCCCTGGCTACTCCTTGACGGAGAGCTCGACCTTGACGGGGCCGAGCTTGACGGCCTTGCCCAGGCCGCCGCGGACCTTCACGACCCGCGGCCGGGACCAGCGCAGCGGGGTCCACTGCACCGACAGCGCAGGTGTGGCGTCCGTGGCCACGGGCGGCAGCGGAGCCGGCTCGGCGGCGGCCGGCGCCGGTGCCGCCGGCGGCGCGAGGTCGGCGAGCAGGTCGGCCTTGAGGTCTGAGCGCAGGTCGTTCATGACAGCTCCCGGTAGGCGGCGAGGACCTCGTCGGCCAGCGAAGCGTAGGCGACGGCGACCGAGGAGGTCGGGGCGGACAGGACGACCGGCCGCTTGGCCAGGGTCGCGGACGGGACCCTGCGCGAGACCGGGATCCGGGTGGGCAGCAGCGGCAGGCCGGTGCCCTCGAGGGCGCCGACGACCTCGCGGGCGGCCTTGCCCTCCTTGTCCCACAGCGAGCAGGCGACGCCGATCAGCTGCGCGACGGTGTTCTCGAAGCGGCGGTGCTGGTCGAGGAAGGCCGTGACCCGCGCGGCGCCGAGGGCCGACCCGGGGTCGCTGGTGAACACGGTGAGCACCGCGTCGGCCGCGCAGACCGCCGACAGCGTGAGGTTGCCCAGGTCTCCGTGGGTGTCGAGCACGACGTGGTCGTAGTCCGCCAGCAGCGGACGAAGCACCCGCCGGATCCCGGTCACGATGCCACCCTGCGCAGCGAGGGTGACGCCCACCTGCTCGAGGGACGGGTGGGCTGGCAGCAGGTCGAGGCCCGGGGCGACGTCGCTGCGGACGACGGCGCGCGGGTCGGCGTCGGGTGCCTCGAGCAGCCCGGCGAGGGAGTCGTCCTTGCTCTTGGCGACGACCCCGAAGGCCCGGCCGAGGGAGTCCTGCGGGTCGGCGTCGACAGCGAGCACCCGGCCGCTGCGCGCGAGCACCGCGGCCAGGTTGGCTGCGGTCGAGGTCTTGCCGACCCCGCCCTTGGACGAGCAGACGGCGAGCTTCATGCGCGGGCTCCTCGGGACGGGCGAAGGACGACGACGAGCAGCACAGCGGCTCCGATCTGAAGCAGCAGACGGGCGAACGAGCCGGTGTGCAGGGCATGCGACAGGACCGTGCCCACGAGCCCCCCGGCGACACCGACCAGGGAGGTGGTGAGGCAGCCCATCGGCCCGTTGCCGGGGACGACCAGACGGGCGACGGCACCCAGCACGAGCCCGACGAGCAGCGTCGTGAGCAGGGACCAGAGGGTCGCGCCGAGGAACGGCAGCACCACGAACAGCACGAGGCAGACGAGGAGCAGCGCGAACAGCACGCCCACCAGGGTAAGGGGCCGTTCGCCAGGGGCTAGCGTTCCGGGCGTGAGCGTTGCGGTGCGAGTCATCCCCTGCCTGGACGTGGATGCCGGCCGGGTGGTGAAGGGGGTCAACTTCACCGACCTCGTCGACGCCGGCGACCCGGTCGAGATGGCCCGCGTCTACGACGCCGAGGGTGCCGACGAGCTGGTCTTCCTCGACATCACGGCCTCCTCGGGCTCCCGCGAGACGACCTACGACGTCGTACGGCGGACTGCGGAGCAGGTCTTCATCCCGCTGACCGTCGGCGGGGGCGTGCGCTCGACCGAGGACGTCGACCGGTTGCTGCGCGCCGGCGCCGACAAGGTGGGCGTGAACACCGCGGCCATCGCGCGCCCGGAGCTGCTCCGGGAGATCGCCGAGCGCTTCGGGTCGCAGGTCCTCGTGCTGTCCGTCGACGCCCGGCGCGCACCGGGCACGCCCTCCGGGTTCGAGGTCACCACGCACGGCGGCCGCCAGGGCACCGGCATCGACGCGGTGGAGTGGGCGGCGCGCGGCGAGGAGCTCGGCGTGGGCGAGGTGCTGCTCAACTCCATGGACGCCGACGGCACCCGGCGCGGCTACGACCTCGAGATGATCAAGGCCGTGCGGGCCGCCGTCAGCGTGCCGGTGGTCGCGAGCGGGGGAGCGGGCGCGGTGGAGGACTTCGCCCCCGCGGTCTCCGCCGGCGCCGACGCGGTGCTCGCCGCGAGCGTCTTCCACTTCGGGCAGCTGCGGATCGGGCAGGCCAAGGACGCGCTCCGGACCGCCGGCTACCCGGTGAGGTAGCGGTGGTTGATCCGCAACCAGCGCAACCGTAGACTGGGAGCATGACGACCCTCGAGGAGCAGGTCACCGCGCTGGCGCGGCGGCTGTCGTACGCCTCCGAGGACGACGAGCTCGCGATCGAGGCGGCCGTGCTGGCGGCCGCGAGCGACGCCCAGCGGACCCGGCCGGCGAACCTCCCGGCCTACGTCAGGAGCCAGACGCCGGAGCAGGTGGCCGAGGTGCGTGCGACGACGCTGCGCGACTGGCTGGCGACCCGTGACGAGATGGTCGCCAGCAGCCTGTCGACGGCCCAGGTGGCCGAGCGGCTGGGCATCAGCAGCGCCGCCGTCACCAAGCGCCGGCAGGCCCGGCGGCTGGTGGCGTTCCAGGTGAAGGGCGACTGGCGCTACCCCGCCTGGCAGCTGCGTCAGGGCGGCGTCGGTGGTGAGGTCCTCGACGGCGTGGCCGCGACCTGGCAGGCGCTGCCGCTGGAGGTGCACGACCTGCTGGGGCTGGCCCGTTGGTTCACCCTCGAGTCGCGGCACCTCGGCACGACTCCGCTCGCGCTGCTCGAGGCCGGTGAGGTCGCCCGCGTCGTCGACGCCGCGGGCTACGTCGGCGGCACGTGAGCTTCCCCGGCGAGCCGGTCCTGGTGGAGGTGCCGGCCGGCACCACCTACCTGCGGGTCTACCTGCACGACTGGTACGCCGACGCGCTCGGCCAGCGCTTCTACGGCCCCTCGCCGGCGGGGCGGTTCGACCACCACCCCGAGGGCCCGCCGCGCCGGGCGCCGCACCACGGGGTCGGCTACGTCACCTCCTCGTTCCGGTGCGCCGTGGCGGAGGTGTTCGGCGACCTGCGGCTGATCGCGCCCGCACGCAGCCACCGGGTCGGGTTGCTCGAGCTGACCGCGCCGCTGCTGCTCGCCGACACCCGCGACCTCGCCGCCGTCCCGCTCGGGGTGCCCGCCGGTGCGCTGCGCACCCGCGACCGGGTGCTCACCCAGGCCGTCGCCCGTCAGCTCCACGCCACCACCGGCGCGCACGGGGTCCTGTACGGCGGCTGGCACACCGGCGAGGACTGCGTCGCCCTCTGGGAGCGGGCCCGCCCTGCCCTCCGGCTGCTCGACGACCGGTCGCTGCTCGACCTCGACCTGGTGGCCGAGCTGCGGCTGCTCGCGCGCGAGCTGCACTACGCCGTCACCGAGCTGGACGTCCGATGAGGCGCTCCAGGGTCACCAGCGCAGGTCGATCGCGCCGGCCCTGACGACGGCGTCCGGCGAGCCCTCCACCGTGACCTCCGCGGCGTCACGGCGCCCGAACAGCCACAGGAACAGCTCGCCGACCTCGCCACGCAGCACCACCTCGTCGCGGCCCCGGCGGATCCGCAGCCGCTGCGCGTCCGGCGTGACGAGGGTGATGCCGAGCCCGCGCCCGCGGCGGGTGAAGGCCGGGCCGAGCACGTGCAGCCGCTGCCAGAGCGCTGCCCGCACGTCGTCGTCGAGGCTGCGCGGCCCGAGGCCCTGGGGACGCCGTACGTCCTCGTGGTGCACGAACCACTCGTGCACGTTGGCCGGCGGCAGGAGCACGGGCGACCACAGCGGGGGCCCGGTGCGGAGCCGGGCCAGCAGGTCCTCGTAGGGCTCGCGGCGCGCCTGCCGCTCTGCCCACTCCGTCAGGCCGTGCAACGGCGGCAGCACGAGGCCGGGCAGCGCGAGCGGCTGCCGTTCGCGGGCGGCCAGGTGCGCCGCCATGTCCCAGGTGGCCCACCCGTCGCAGAGCGTGGGTGCGTCCGGGCCGAGCGAAGCCATCAGCTCGAGGAGGGCGGCGCGCTCCCGCGCAGCGATCGACATGGCACCAGCCTTGCAGAACCGGTTTGACCGGAACCGTGGTGGAGGTGGTGCAGTAGGGGAGACTTGCTGCTCGCAACCGAAACGGAACCGCCTCTCGTGAGCACCTCGTGAGCCCTGCCCCAGCCCACCCACCGAGCGTGATCCGCCGTGGCCTCGGCATCCTCTGGGTCGCCGTGAAGGAGGAGCCACGGGTCTTCGGCCTCGCCGTGGCGGGCAGCGCGCTGTTCGGCGCCATGACGATCGCCCAGGCCTACGTCTTCGGGCACATCACGAGCACGGTCATCGAGCCGAGCATCGAGCGCGGTGACGTGCGCACGGCTGCCCTGGTCGGGGCGGTGCTGCTGGTCCTCGGCGTGGCCACCCTGAAGGTCGTCGGCATCATCGGCCGCCGGCTCGGTGCGGGCGTCATGCAGTACCGGCTGCAGGCGACCTACCGCCGGCGCGTGACCCGGCGCTACCTCGCGCTGCCCCTCGAGTGGCACCAGCAGCACCCGACCGGTGAGCTGCTGTCCAACGCCAACAGCGACGTCGAGGCCGCGTGGTACCCGATCGCGCCCTTCCCCTTCGCGGTCGGCGTGGTCTTCATGCTCGTCGCCACGCTCACCCTGCTGTTCTTCACCGACCCGGTGCTCGCGATCGTCGGGTCGGTCATCTTCCCGGCGATCGCGGTGCTCACCGTCGTCTACAGCAGGCGGATGTCGCCGCTGATGACGCGCGCCCAGCAGCTGCGCGGCGAGGTCAGCACGGTCGCGCACGAGTCGTTCGACGGCGCGCTGGTCGTCAAGACCCTCGGCCGGGAAGCCGGCGAGACCGAGCGGTTCACCGCCATCAGCCGCGAGCTGCGCGACACCCTCGTCCAGGTCGGCCGGGTCCGCGGCCTGTTCGACCCGCTCATGGAGGCGCTCCCCGTCATCGGGGTGCTGCTGGTCCTGCTGGTCGGCACCAGCCGGGTCGGCAGCGGCGACCTCACCAGCGGCGCCCTGGTGCGGGTGGCCTACCTGTTCACGCTGCTCGCCTTCCCGGTCCGTGCCATCGGCTGGGTGCTCAACGAGCTGCCGCGCAGCGTCGTCGGCTACGAGCGGGTGCAGCGAGTGGTCACCGCCGAGGGCGCGCAGGGGTTCGGCACCGCCGTGCCCGCCGGGCACGGCCCCACCGCGCTCGGCGTCGAGCACGTCGGGTTCGGGTACGGCGACGACGAGGTCCTGAGGGACGTGACCTTCGACGTCGCCCCCGGGACGACCGTCGCGGTCGTCGGGCCGACCGGCTCGGGCAAGTCCACGCTGACCTCGCTGCTGGTCCGCCTCGTCGACCCCCGCACCGGAGCGGTGCTCTACGACGGCCGTGACGTCCGGGCCTTCGCGCCCGGGGTCCTCGCCAGCGTGTCGTCGCTGGCGCCGCAGACCACGTTCCTGTTCGACGACACCGTGCGGGGCAACGTCACGCTGGGCGCCGAGGTCGGTGACGAGCAGGTCTGGGCTGCGCTGCGGGTCGCGCAGGCCGAGGGCTTCGTCGCCGCCCTCCCGAAGGGGCTCGACACGGTGGTGGGCGAGCGGGGCACCACGCTGTCGGGCGGGCAGCGCCAGCGCCTCGCGCTCGCCCGCGCGGTGGTCAGGCAGCCTCGGCTGCTCGTGCTCGACGACGCCACGTCCAGCGTCGACGCGACCGTGGAGCAGCGGATCCTGGCCGGCCTGCGCGACGCCTCGACCGCCAGCTCGGTGGTGGTCGTCGCCTACCGGCGGGCCACGATCGCGCTCGCCGACGAGGTGGTGTTCCTCGACCAGGGCGTCGTCGCGGACCGCGGCACGCACCAGGAGCTGCTGGGGCGCTGCGACGGCTACAGAGACCTGGTGACCGCCTACGAGCGGGCCGAGGTGGAGCGGGCCGCCGAGCACGCCGGCGACGAGCTGGAGTCGGCATGACCGCCTCGACCGTCTCCGCGACCGTCTCGTCGACGGTGGACGTCGTCGTCGAGCGCGGGTCGTTCGCCACCCTGGCGCACGGCCTGCGGCTCGCGCCCGAGTTCCGGGCCGGCCTCGGGGTCACCCTCGGCCTCGCCGTGGTGAGCACTGCCGGGCGGGTCGTCGTACCGCTGGCGGTGCAGCAGACCATCGACCACGGGTTGGCGGGGTCCACACCGGACCTGCCGCTGGTCCGGACGGCCTGCGCCCTCGCCGCCCTCGCCGTCGCGGTCACCGCGCTCGCCAACTACCTCATGAACGTGCGGCTCTACCGCACCACCGAGGACGGGCTGCTGGCGCTGCGGACCCGGGCGTTCCGCCGGGTGCACGACCTGTCGGTGCTGCACCAGGCCGCCGAGCGCCGCGGGTCTCTGGTGAGCCGGGTGACCGGCGACGTCGACACGATCAGCACCTTCATGCAGTTCGGCGGCCTGCTCATCGTCGTGTCGGGGGCCCAGCTGGTGCTCGCGACCCTGGTGATGCTCTGGTGGTCCTGGCCGCTGACGCTCGTCGTCTACGCCTGCATGCTGCCGCTGGTGCTGTCGCTGCGGGTGTTCCAGGTGAAGCTGCAGGGCGCCTACCGCGCGGTCCGCGAGCGCATCGGCGAGCTGCTGGGTGCGATCTCCGAGACCGTGGTCGGTGCGCCCGTCATCCGGGCCTACGGCGCGCAGGCCCGCACCGCGCGCCGCATCGACGAGGCGGTCGAGCGCACCATGCGGGCCCAGACGCACGCGCAGAAGATCTCGGTCGTGACCTTCTGCAGCGGCGAGGTCACCACCGCGCTCGCGAACAGCGCGGTGATCGTCGTGGGGGTGCTGCTCGCCACCTCCGGCCATCTGTCGCTGGGACGGCTCATCGGCTTCCTGTTCCTCGTCACGCTGTTCGTGCAGCCGGTGCAGGTCGCCACCGAGGTGCTCAACGAGGCGCAGAACGCCATCGCCGGCATGCGCCGGGTGCTCGGCGTGCTCGACACCCCCACCGACGTGGCCGACCCGGAGCCGGGCGAGGACCTGCCGCCCGGTCCGGTCGCGGTGCGGTTCGCGCACGTGCGCTTCGCCTACCCGGGCGGCCCGGACGTGCTGCACGACGTCGACCTCGAGATCGCCCCGCAGACCCGGGTCGCGATCGTGGGGGAGACGGGCAGCGGCAAGACGACCTTCGCCAAGCTCCTCACCCGGCTCATGGACCCCACCGCCGGACACGTCCTGCTGTCCGGTGTGCCGCTCGACCGGGTCCGCTTCGCGTCCCTGCGGACCCGCGTCGTGATGGTCCCGCAGGACGGCTTCCTTTTCGACACGACGGTGGCCGGCAACGTGCGCTACGGCCGACCCGACGCGACCGACGACGACATCGCCCTGGCCTTCACCGAGCTCGGGCTCTCGGACTGGGTCGACGCGCTGCCCGACGGCCTGCACAGCGCGGTCGGCGAGCGCGGCGAGTCGCTGTCCGTGGGGGAGCGCCAGCTGGTCGCCATCGCCCGCGCCTACATCGCCGACCCCGACCTGCTCGTCCTCGACGAGGCCACCAGCGCCGTCGACCCGGCGACAGAGGTCCGCCTGGCCCGGGCGCTCGACTCGCTCACCCGTGGCCGCACCACGGTCACCATCGCCCACCGGCTGTCCACCGCGGAGGCCGCCGACGAGGTCCTCGTCGTGGACAAGGGCGTCGTGGTGCAGCGCGGCGCCCACCGCGACCTGGTGGCGGTGCCCGGGGTCTACGCCGACCTGCACGCGTCCTGGGTCAGCCAGTCCCGGTGAGGGAGGCCGAGCGGCGGGGGCTGATCCTCGCCTTCCTGGTCTTCGGCGGCTTCTGGGGGGCCTGGGCCGCGGTCCTGCCTGCCGTGCGCGCGCAGGCGCACGTCTCCGACGGGCAGCTGGGGCTGGCGCTGGGAGCGATCGCGGTGTCGGCCGTGCCGGTCATGCCGCTGGCAGGTCGGCTGGCAGACCGGTACGGCGCCCGGCGCGTCCTCCCGGCCACGCTGGTGGCGTTCGGGCTGGTGCTGCCGCTCCCGTCGCTGGCGCACGGCGTGGGCAGCCTGGTCCCGGCGCTCGTGCTGCTCGGCTTCGCCACCGGAGCGCTCGACGTGGTCGCCAACACCGCGAGCGCCGGGTGGGAGCGGCTGGAGTCCGGCCGGCTGATGACGTTCGTGCACGGCGCGTTCTCGTCGGGGGTGCTGGTGGGGAGCGTCTCGGCCGGCCTGGCCCGTCAGGCGGGCACCGGCCCCACGCCGATCCTGCTCGCCGTCGGGGTCGTCGTGCTGGCCGTGGCGGCCGGCCAGCCGCCGTACCGCAGAGCCGACACCGAGCACGCCCCGGGCACGCGTGCCGGGCTGTCGTGGGTGCTCGTCGGGATCGGGCTGCTGACCGCCGGCGCGTTCCTGTGCGAGGACGCCATCCAGTCGTGGAGCGCTCTGCACCTCGAGCGCGGGCTGGGCGCCACCCCGGCGGTGAGCGGGCTGGGGCCAGGGCTGTTCGCGGCCGCCATGGCGGCGGGGCGGTTCGGCGGCGGGATGCTGCACGTGCGCGAGGACCGGCTGCTGGCGGGGGCCGGCCTGCTGGTGGCCGTCGGCGCCCTGGTGGTGGCGCTCGCGCCGAACCCCTCGGTCGCGCTCGTCGGGCTGGTCGTCGCGGGGGCGGGCACCTCGGTGCTGGCGCCGGTGCTCTACTCCGCGGTCGGTGCGCGGGCCGCCCCGGGCCGGCAGGGCGCCGACCTCGGCCTGGTCTCCACCCTCGGGTACGTCGGGTTCGTGGCCGGGCCGCCGCTCGTCGGTGCGGTGTCCGCCGCCTTCTCGCTGCCCGTGGCGCTGGGGTCGCTGGCGGGCGTCGGGGGCGCTCTGGCGATCGGGGGCGCAGTGCTGCTGCGGCCCTCTGGGAAGATGGCGGCATGACAGCCGTGCGCCCCACCGAGCTCGACCCCACCATCGCCGCGAAGCTCAAGCGCGACAAGGACGGCCTGGTCGTCGCCGTCTGCCAGCAGCACGACACCGGCGAGGTGCTCATGGTCGGCTGGATGGACGACCAGGCGCTGCACCTGACGCTGACCACCGGCCGCTGCACCTACTGGTCGCGGTCACGACAGGAGTACTGGGTCAAGGGCGAGACCTCGGGCTCGCAGCAGTGGGTGAAGTCGGTCGCGCTCGACTGCGACGGCGACACCCTCCTGGTCAAGGTCGACCAGGTCGGGGGCGCCTGCCACACGGGGGACCGGACGTGCTTCGACGCCGTCGCGCTGCCCGCGGTGGTCGGCGAGCGGCCGTGAGGCGGCTCGTCGGAGCCGGGCGATGAGGCTCGGCGTCACGTCGCCCAGCGCGGAGGAGTTCGCCCGGCTCGACCAGCCGCTGGTGCCGGTGGTGCGACGGCTGCTCGCGGACGGCGAGACCGCGGTGGGCGTCTACCGCAAGCTGGCCGGCAACCGGCCCGGGACGTTCCTGCTCGAGTCGGCGGAGCAGGGCAAGCAGTGGTCGCGCTGGAGCTTCGTCGGCGTGCGCTGCGCCGGGGTGCTGACCGAGCGGGACGGCCGCACCCTCTGGCTGGGGGAGCGGCCGGGACAGGACGCCCCCGAGCTGCCGGAGGACCCGCTGGAGGCGGTCCGGGTGCTGGCCCGCCGGCTGCGCTCGCCGCGCTCGGCAGACCTGCCGCCGCTGACGGGCGGGCTCGTCGGCTACCTCGGCTACGACGTCGTCCGACGCCTCGAGCGGCTGCCGTCGACGGCGCCGGACGACCTCGGCATGCCCGAGCTGGCGATGATGCTCGTCACCGACCTGGTGGTCCTCGACCACTCCGACGGCACCGTGCTGCTCATCGCCAACGTGCTGCCGGGCGGGTCCTACGAGGACGCGGTGGCCCGGCTGGACGCGATGGCGGCCGAGCTCGCCAAGCCGGCGGAGTCGTCGGTCAGCACGCTCGACCTCGGCGCGGTGCCGGAGGTGCGCGGCTCCTCGCCGGAGCAGTACATGGACGCCGTCGAGCAGGTGCGTGAGCACATCAGGGCGGGCGACGCGTTCCAGGTGGTGCTCTCGCAGCGGTTCGAGATGACCACCGACGTCGACGCCCTCGACGTCTACCGGGTGCTGCGCGCGTCCAACCCGTCGCCGTACATGTACCTGCTGCGCTTCGCCGGTCACGAGTCGCCCTACGACGTGGTGGGCAGCTCGCCGGAGGCGCTCGTCACGGTGACCGGGACCAGGGCCGTCGTGCACCCGCCGGCGGGCACGCGGCCACGCGGCGCCACCCCGGAGGAGGACGCGCGGCTGGCGGCCGAGCTGCGTGCCGACCCGAAGGAGCGGGCCGAGCACGTGATGCTCGTCGACCTGGCCCGCAACGACCTGGGCCGGGTCTGCAACCCCGGCACCGTCGATGTCGTCGACTTCATGCGGGTGGAGCGCTACAGCCACGTGATGCACCTGGTCTCGACGGTGTTCGGCGAGGTGCAGCCGGGCCGGGACGCGCTCGACGTGTTCGACGCGACGTTCCCGGCGGGCACGGTGTCGGGTGCGCCCAAGCCGCGCGCGATGGAGATCATCGAGGAGCTCGAGCCCACCCGTCGCAACCTCTACGCCGGGACGGTCGGCTACGTCGACGCCGCGGGGGACATGGACATGGCCATCGCGATCCGCACGGCGGTGCTGCACCAGGGCAAGGCCTACGTGCAGGCCGGTGCCGGGCTGGTGGCCGACAGCGACGCGGCGGCCGAGCAGCGCGAGTGCGAGAACAAGGCCGCCGCCGTGCTGCGCGCGATCGCGATCGCCGCGACCTTGCGCGGGGCATGACCGCGCGGCGCGAGCTCCGGCTGGCCGTGCTGCTGTGCCTTGTCGGCGCCGGCCTGGTGCTGCTGGCCCTGTCGCGCACCTGGGCGACCTTCACCGAGGCGCAGCGGCTCACCATCTCCGCCCCGACCACGGCGGTCACCGGCCGCCGGCTCAGCGAGGGAGCCGCGGCGCTCGGCTACGTCGGGCTCGCGGGGGTGGTCGCGCTCGCGGCCACCCGCCGGTGGGGCCGGGTCGTCGTGGGCGTCCTGGTGGCCCTGGCCGGTGCCGGTGTCGTCGTCGCCGTCGGGAGGGTGCTGCGCCGCGGGGTCGGCCGCGAGGCCGCGACGGTGGTGGGGGGCCGTGCGCACCTGGTGTCCGTGACCTCCGGCTGGGCCTGGCTGGCGGTCCTCGGGGGAGCGGTGCTCGTCGTCTCGGGCGCCCTGGTGGCGGCGCGCGGCCGCAGGTGGGCGGCGCTGTCCTCGGCGTACGACGCCCCCGCCGCGCTTGAGTGC
>JBAVRG010000066.1:0-21529 GCA_049694795.1 Mycobacteriales bacterium | reverse complement strand
CGGTCGCCAACGTGCCGGCGAAGCTCGCCACCCGCCGTAGCCGGCCGCAGCTGCACCACGTGCCGCTGCCGCGCCAGCTGCTGCGGCAGCCGTCCACGAGCTCGTTCCCGAGCGGGCACAGCGCGAGCGCCGCCGCCTTCACGGCCGGGGTCGCCCTCGAGGCCCCCCTGCTCGCGGCACCGGTCGGGGTGCTGGCGGCGGGGGTCGCCTACGGCCGGGTGCACACCGGCGTCCACTACCCCGGTGACGTCGTCGCCGGGGTGGCACTCGGAACGGCCGCGGCTCTCGTGGTGAAGCGGGTCTGGCCGTCGCGGCCGGACCGGCCCGCGGTCGGGCAGGTGGCGGTGGACGCGCCCGCCCTGCCCGACGGCGAGGGGCTGGTCCTGGTCATCAACACCGCAGGCGGCTCGGCCGACCAGGCGGACGCGGTGCAGGAGCGGCTCGCCGAGCTGCTGCCACGCGCCGAGGTGGTGCGCGCCGAGGACGACCTCGAGGACGCCCTGCGGGCGGCGGCGTCGCGGGCCACCGTCCTGGGCGCCATGGGGGGCGACGGCACCGTCAACTGCGCCGCGGGGATCGCGCTGGAGGCCGGCCTGCCGCTCGCGGTCGTGCCCGGCGGCACCCTCGACCACTTCGCCGGTGAGCTGGGCATCGGAGGCGTCGACGAGCTCGCCGAGGCCGTGCGCGGCGGGTCCGCCGTACGGGTCTCGGTGGGGTCCGCCCGGGCCGACGGCGAGGGGCTGTACTTCCTCAACACCTTCGCGCTGGGCGTCTACCCCGAGCTGGTGCGCGAGCGCGAGAAGCACGAGCAGCGGCTGGGCAAGTGGCCCGCGATGGCGCTCGCGCTCGTGCGGGTGCTCCGCTCCGCGGAGTGCGTCGCGGTGCAGGTCGACGGTGAGCAGCGCAACCTCTGGACGCTGTTCGCGGGCAACGGCCACTACCACCCGGCGGGCTTCGCGCCGAGCTGGCGCGAGCGCATGGACGACGGGTGCGTCGACGTGCGGCTCGTCGACGCGGACCGGCCGTTCTCCCGGACCCGGCTGGCGCTCGCGGTCCTCACCGGCCGGCTGGGCCGCAGCCGCGTGTACGAGGAGCGGGTGGTCGGCAGGCTGCCGGTGCGCTCGCGGCAGGGAGGGCTGCGGATCGCACGCGACGGCGAGGTGTCGGACGGCCCCGGGCACCTGCTGCTGCGCGCCGCGGCCCAGCCGCTGGTCGTGTACCGGCCATGAGGCGAGGTCTGCTGCTGAGCGCCGCTCTCGTCGCGTTCGCCGTCATCACCCCGCTCGGTGTGCTCGTGCGCGACGGGTGGGGGCCGCTGCGGCGCTGGGACGCGCAGGCGGTGCGCCACCTCGCGCTGGGGCACGGCCCGGCGCGCGACGTCGCGCTCGCGCTCACCCAGCTGGGGGCGCCGTGGCTGCTCGAGCTCACGGTGGCCGTCCTCGTCGTCGTCCTGGTGCGCAGGAGCAACCCGCGGCTCGCCGCCTACGTCGCGGTCGCGGTGATCGGCGCGTCGTTGCTGTCGACGATCCTCAAGCACGTCGTGGCGAGAGTCCGTCCGTGCAGCCCGGAGGTCCTGGGCTGCCCGCCGTCGTCGTCGTTCCCGTCGGGCCACTCGGTCGGGGCCGCGGCCTTCTGGACGATGGCGGTGGTGCTGCTGCTGCCGCGCTTCGGCAGGCGGGTCTGGGGGCTGCTGGTGATCCCGCCGGTGGTGGCTCTCACCCGGGTGCTGCTCGGCGTGCACTACCCGTCCGACGTCGTCGCGGGGCTGGTGCTGGGAGGCTGCTGGGCGGCAGGCTGCACCGCGTTGTTCGTGACCGTGCGCGAGGCCGAGACCGGCCGGGACGTGGCGCTGGAGGAAGGGGTGGCGTGAGGGAGCCCGCGGCGGACCTGCGCGAGATCGCGTTCTGCCTCGAGCGCGCCCTGGAGCCGTCCTACCGGGTGAAGGCCTTCCGCACCGCGGCGGCGCTGGTCGACTCGCTGCCCCGGACCGAGCTGGAGACCCGCGCGGGCGCGGGGACGCTCGAGGAGCTGCCGGGCATCGGGAAGGTCACCGCACTGGTCATCTCGGAGTCGCTGGCAGGGCAGGAGCCCAACTACCTGCGGCGGGTCGCCACGCTGGGCCAGACGCCGGTCTCCGAGGGTGCCGCAGCCCTGAGGGCGGCACTGCGTGGTGACTGCCACACGCACTCCGACTGGAGCGACGGCGGGTCGCCCATCGACGAGATGGCCCGTGCCGCAAGGGATCTCGGCCACGAGTACATGGTGCTCACCGACCACTCGCCGCGCCTCACCGTCGCACGCGGGCTGACCGCCGAGCGCCTGCGCGAGCAGCTCGACGTGGTGTCCGCCCTGAACGACCAGCTCGCGGACGAGGCTGTCGCAGGTGCGCCGCCGTTCCGGGTCCTCACCGGGATCGAGTGCGACATCAACGAGGACGGCTCGCTCGACCAGGACCCCGAGCTGCTGGCCGAGCTCGACCTCGTGGTCGCGTCGGTGCACTCCAAGCTCCGGATGCCCGCTGCGGACATGACTCCCCGGATGGTCGCGGCGGTCAGCAACCCGCACACCGACGTGCTCGGTCACTGCACCGGTCGCATGGTGAAGGGCAAGGCCCGGCCGGAGTCGGAGTTCGACGCCGAGATCGTCTTCGCGGCGTGCGCGCGGTTCGACGTGGCGGTCGAGGTCAACAGCCGACCCGAGCGCCTCGACCCGCCGAAGCGGCTGCTGCGGCTGGCGCTGGAGGCCGGCTGCCGGGTGGCGATCGACACCGATGCGCACGCGCCGGGTCAGCTGGCCTGGCAGCACCTGGGCTGCGAGCGCGCCCACCTCACCGGCGTCACGGCCGACCGCGTCGTCAACGCCTGGTCGGCCGACGAGCTGCTGGCCTGGACCGGACGGCCCCGCTGACCGCCGTACCGGCTGTCAGGTGCTGCGCTGCAGCGGGATCAGCGGACGGACCGGCGCGGTGAGCAGCTCGACGAGGTCGTCGGGCACGGCATCGGCGACCAGCAGCGCGCAGGCGGCGTCGACGCACAGCGCGAGCACCCGCCCGGCCTCACGGGTGTCGACCGGGGCGGCGCAGCTGTGGCAGGGCCGGGACAGGCCCTCGGCCCCCGACCGCCGGACCAGCGCCCAGACCCGGCGGCGGCTGGTGAGCACCGCGGCCTGGAACGCCGCCTCACGAGCCCCCCGACGGTCGGACTCGTCGAGGAAGGACTGGTCGAGCAGCGCGTCGTAGACCCTCCGGCCGTCGGCGTCGTGGCAGCGCGCGGCGAGCCGGGGGAGCACCGACAGCAGCGCCTTCACGGACTCGCCGCGCGGGCCGAGATCTGGCTCGTCGACCGTCGCGTGCGGGTAGACGGTGCGCCACGGGCGCATGAGCGCGGCGTGCTCGCCGCGGGTGAGCACCGGCTTGGCGTAGGACGCGGCGATCGCGTCCCGCACCGCCTTGAGCGCGGTGGTCGTGACAGCCGGGTCGACGGTGACCCAGTCGGCCTCGCCGGCCAGGTCGTCCTCGAACAGCGCTGCGACCGCCTCGAAGGCGGCCAGCACCTCGAGCACCAGCGGGCTGTCCGGCGACAGCGCCTTGTCACGCGCGCACGCCACGGTGGGGTTGTTGGCCCAGGCCGCCGCGAGCGGCTCGAGGTCGCTGTCGGCGACGTGCGCGAGCTGGGCGAGCACCCCGACGACCTCGTCGAGGTTCGGGTGGTCCTCGAGCCGTTCCACCGTGCTGCGCCGCGCCATCGTCCCCGCTCCCTCGTCCTGACACATAGTGCGGCACGTGACCGGGCCTTCTGGAGCGAAATGCCCGTACTTAGTCACTTCGGACCAGGGCCCTGGCGGCCGTGGCCGCCAGGGCCCTCGCCACTACGCCGTGACCTGTCCGTTGTGCTCGGCCCGCGTGTCGGCTGCCGTCTGCGGCGGTACGGCGGTCCGGCCGGCCGTGCCGAGCAGGCTGCGCACCAGGCCCAGACCCGCGGCGCCCTGCGTCATCGCCTGCGCGAGGACCTCGGAGATCCCCTGGGCGCCGTTGAGCAGCACCATGTGCTCGACGTCGCCGAAGGGCGCCGCGGCGGCCTGCACGACGGCCGGCCAGCTCTCGGCCAGCGTCTGGCCGATCACGGCCTCCTGGTTCTCGGCGAGCGCCTCACCCCGGGCCTTGATCGCCTCGGCCTCGGCCAGGCCCTGGGCCCGACGGGCCGCCGCTGCGGCCTCGCCCTTGACCTTCGCGGAGTGCGCGTCGGCGTCACCGAGGGCGCGGGTCGCGTCCGCCTGGGCGGCGGCCTCCGCCTTGACCTTGGCCGCGGTGGCCTCGGCCTCGATGCGGGTGCGCTGCGCCCCCGCGGCGGCGGCGAGCTCCACCTCCTTGGCCTGCGCCTCGGCGGCGCTGATGCGCGCGTCGCGGGCAGCCTTGGCGAGCGTTGTCTCCTGGTAGGCCTGGGCGTCCGCCGGCTTGCGGACGGTGGCCTGCAGGCGCTGCTCCTCACGCTGCGCCTCGAGCTCGGCGACGCGGGTCTCCTGGACGACGACCTCCTGGCGGGCGCTGGCCTCGGCGAGCGGGCCGGCCTGCTTGCTGCGGGACGCGGCCTCGTCGACCTCGGCCTGGAAGCCGGCCTGCTTGATGGAGCTGTTGCGGACCGCCTCGGCCTTCAGGGCAGCGGCCTGCTGCTCGCGCTCGGTGGCCTCGCGGTCGGCGTCGGCCTGCGCGATGCGGGCCTGCGCCGCGACCGCCGCGGCGTGCGGCCGACCCAGGTTCTGGATGTAGCCCGTCGGGTCGTCGATCTCCTGGATCTGCAGGGAGTCGACGATCAGGCCGAGCTTCTCCATCTCGACACCCGAGCTCTGCCGGGTGAGCCCGGTGAGCTTCTCGCGGTCGCGGATCATCTCCTCGACCGTCAGCTGGCCGACGATCGCGCGCAGGTGACCGGCGAAGACGTTGTGCACGCGGGCGTCCATCTGGTCCTGCTGGTCGAGGAAGCGTCGCGCGGCGTTGGCGATCGACACGATGTCGTCGCCCACCTTGAAGATGACCACGCCGCGCACCGCGACCGGGATGCCCTGCGTCGTCACGCAGTCGATGGCGAGCTCGGCCTCGCGGAGGTCGAGCGAGAGGCGGCGGACCGCCTGCACCCCTGGCAGCACCAGGGTGCCCTTCCCGGTGACCACCTTGAAGCCCAAGCCCTCCAGGGCCCCGTCGCTGCTGGCCCGCAGGCCGGAGATGACCAGGGCCTCGTTGGGCTCGGCCACCCGCCACATCGCCTTGAAGAGCAGGGCGAGGACGATCAGGCCGCCGGCGACGGCGGCAAGCACGTACTCCATGTCGTTCCTTCTCGGGAGGGCAGCCGCACCGTGCGACTGCCAAGTTCTCTGCTCGGAGCCGGTCAGGTGCGAGGGCGGGACGTCTCACGACGGGCCGCTGCGACCCTCCGCCCTACACCGGCTCCACCACGACGGTGCGGGGCGGGAAGTACTCGAGCACCATCACGCGGGTGCCGACCGGCACCGTCTCGTCGCTGCGGCTGGCGTAGGCGTGGAAGGCCTCGCTGCCACCGCTGGTGGTGAGCATGACCTCGCCGACCTGCCCGGGAGCCACCGTCCCGGTGACCCGGCCGACCTTGCCGACCACGCTGGTGCTCCCTCTTCCCGTCAGGACAGGCCACCTGCCTGGACCGACGGCGTGGAAGGTACGCCTGCTCCGGCCGCGCGCAAGGGGGGTTTCCCTGTCTGGTAGGTCACACGGAATGCCCGAAAGGCGTGTGGCGCTGTTGCCGGCATGACTCTCGACGTGCGCCGGGCCCGGGACCGGCTGGCCACCCGCATCGACTGGCTGGACAGCAGGCACTCGTTCTCGTTCGGGCAGCACTACGACCCGGCCAACACCCACTTCGGGCTGCTGCTCGTCAGCAACGACGACGTCGTGGCACCCGGCAGCGGCTTCTCGACGCACCCGCACCGCGACATGGAGATCGTCACCTGGGTCCTCGACGGCGAGCTGGCCCACCAGGACAGCCACGGGCACAGCGGCCTGATCACGCCTGGGCTGGCGCAGCGCATGAGCGCAGGCACGGGCATGCTGCACTCGGAGATCAACGCCGCCGGCGACGCGCCCGTGCGCTTCGTGCAGATGTGGGTGCTGCCCGACACCGAGTCGGTGACCCCGTCCTACGACCAGCTCGACATCACGGCCGAGCTCGACCGCGGCGGCCTGGTGCCGGTCGCGAGCGGCCGGCGGGACCGACAGGGCCACGACGCCGCCATCTCGATCCGGCAGGCCGGTGCGGTGCTGTGGGCGGCCCGGCTGCAGCGGGGTGAGTCCGTGCAGCTCCCGGACGCGCCCTACGTGCACCTGTTCGTCGCGCGCGGCGAGGTGGTGCTGGAGGGCGCAGGCGCCCTCGCGCAGGGGGACGCCGTACGGATGACGGCCGCGGGGGGACCGGCGCTCACGGCGACGAGCGCCGCCGAGGTGCTGGTGTGGGAGATGCAGCACTCGCTCTAGGTGACACGGTCGCCAGGAGTGAGTGCCGCGACGCGGGGAAGGGGTGGGGCGTGAACGCCTCGACCTTGTTGCCCGCGCTGCTGCTCGGCGCGCTCCTGGTGACAGCGGGCTCGGCGAGCCCCGCCAGCGACCGCGAGCACGACGGCGGACCCCCGATCACGATGACGGTCACTCCCACCCGCTGACTCAGCCGCTGACCTCTCTGCTGCCCGCCTCGGTGCCCTGGTTGCCGGGCTCGACCTGCTCGTCGCGCAGCCGGTAGCGGTCGACCGCCTTGGCGGGCACGTCCGCCTCGACGTCGCCGCGCCGGGCCAGCTCGGTGAGCACCGCCACCGCGATCGACTCGGCGTCGACGTGGAAGTGGCGGCGCAGCGCGGCCCGGGTGTCGCTGCGGCCGAAGCCGTCGGTGCCCAGGCTGGCCCACTCGGCCGGCACCCAGCGGGAGATCTGGTCGGGCACCGCCCGCATCCAGTCGCTGGCCGCCACGACCGGGCCCACGGCGTCCATGAGCGCTTTCGTGACGTACGGCGTCCTCGGCGCCTCGTCGGGGTGCAGCAGCGCGTGCTCGTCGCAGGCCAGCGCGTCGCGACGGAGCTCGTTCCAGCTCGTCACCGACCACACGTCGGCACCGATGCCCCAGTCGGCACGCAGCAGCTGCTGGGCCTCGAGGGCGGCGCGCACGGTCACGCCGCTCGCCAGGACCTGGGCCTGGGCCGGAACGCCGTCGGAGCGGCTCAGCCGGTACAGGCCCCGCAGCACGCCCTCGCGCAGGCCCGGGACGTCGGGCATCGCGGGCTGCGGGTAGGGCTCGTTGTAGACGCTCAGGTAGTAGACGACGTTCTCGGGTGCGGCGCCGTACATGCGCTGCAGGGCGTCCTCGACGATGAACGCGATCTCGTAGCCGTAGGCCGGGTCGTAGGCCACGACCGCCGGGTTGGTGCTGGCGAGCAGCATCGAGTGACCGTCCTGGTGCTGCAGGCCCTCGCCGTTGAGGGTGGTGCGGCCTGCGGTGGCGCCCAGCAGGAAGCCGCGGCCGAGCTGGTCGGCCAGCTGCCACATCTGGTCGCCGGTGCGCTGGAAGCCGAACATCGAGTAGAAGATGTAGACGGGGATCATCGGTTCGCCGTGCGTGGCGTACGACGTCCCGGCCGCGATCATCGAGGCCATCGAGCCCGCCTCGGTGATGCCCTCGTGCAGCAGCTGGCCGCCCTCGGCCTCCTTGTAGGACAGCAGCAGCTCACGGTCGACGGCTTCGTAACGCTGGCCGAACGGCGAGTAGATCTTCGCGGTCGGGAACAGCGAGTCCATGCCGAAGGTGCGGGCCTCGTCGGGGATCACGGGCACGAAGCGCGGGCCGAGCTCCTTGTCGCGCATCAGGTCCTTGAGCAGCCGGACGAAGGCCATCGTGGTGGCGACGGGCTGCTTGCCGGACCCGGCCTTCAGCTCGTCGTACACCGACACCGGGGGCAGCGGCAGCGACTCCCTGCGCACGACGCGCTTGGGCATCGAGCCGCCGAGCGCCGCCCGGCGCTCCTTCATGTACTCGATCTCGGCGCTGTGCGGACCCGGGTGGTAGTAGGGCGGCAGGCCGCTCTCGAGCGCCTTGTCGCTGATGTCGATGTAGAGCCGGTCGCGCAGCTCCTTCAGCTCGTCGACCGTGAGCTTCTTCATCTGGTGGGTGGCGTTGCGGCCCTCGAAGTCCTTGCCGAGCGTCCAGCCCTTGATGGTGTGGGCCAGGATCACGGTCGGCTGCCCCACGGTCTTGGTGGCCGCGTCGAAGGCGGCGTAGACCTTGCGGTAGTCGTGCCCGCCGCGGGGCAGGTTGCGGATCTGCTCGTCCGTGAGGTGCTCGACCATCTTGCGCAGCCGCGGGTCGCCGCCGAAGAACTTCTCCCGGGTGTAGGCACCCGGCTCGACGCTGTAGGTCTGGAACTGGCCGTCGGGGGTGGTGTTCATCTGGTTGACGAGCACGCCGTCGACGTCGCGGGCGAGCAGGTCGTCCCACTCCCGGCCCCAGACGACCTTGATGACGTTCCAGCCGGCGCCGCGGAAGTACGACTCCAGCTCCTGGATGATCTTGCCGTTGCCGCGCACCGGCCCGTCGAGCCGCTGCAGGTTGCAGTTGACGACGAACACCAGGTTGTCGAGCTCCTCGCGGGCCGCGACGCCGATCGCGCCGAGCGACTCCGGCTCGTCCATCTCGCCGTCGCCGAGGAAGCACCACACCCGCTGCTCGGAGGTGTCCTTGATGCCGCGGTGCTGCAGGTAGCGGTTGAAGCGCGCCTGGTAGATCGCGCTGATGGGGCCGAGGCCCATGCTCACCGTGGGGAACTCCCAGAAGTCCGGCATCAGGCGCGGGTGCGGGTAGGACGGGAGGGACAGGCCGCGGCTCTCCTGGCGGAAGCCGTCGAGGTGCTCCTCGGTGAGCCGGCCCTCGAGGAAGGCGCGGGCGTAGATGCCGGGGGAGGCGTGCCCCTGGAAGTAGACCTGGTCCCCGCCGCCGGGGTGGTCCTTGCCGCGGAAGAAGTGGTTGAAGCCGACTTCGTACAGGCTCGCGGCGCTCGCGTAGGTGGCGATGTGGCCGCCCACGCCGATCTCCGGGCGGTTCGCACGGCTGACGGTCATCGCGGCGTTCCAGCGGATGTACGCGCGGATGCGGCGCTCGACGTGCTCGTCACCCGGGAACCAGGGCTCGCGCTCCGGCGGGATGGTGTTGATGAAGTCGGTGCTGCGCAAAGCAGGGACGCCGACCGACTTCTGCCTGGCGCGTTCGAGCAGCTTCAGCATCAGGAAGCGCGCGCGGGGGCGGCCGCTGCTGTCGACCAGGCTGTCGAAGCTGTCGAGCCACTCCTGGGTCTCCGCCGGGTCGACGTCCGGGAGCTGGCTCGGCAGCCCGTCGCTGATGATGCTGAACCGCTCGGTCGGCGGCGTGCTTCCCTGCTCTGCCACGACGTGCCCTCCACTGCTGGACTGCTGCGCTCCCATCCAACCCCTTACCCGTCAGTAGCGTCCTACGCCGCGATGCATCCGTGACGCGCGTGCACTCCCTCGTGCGACCGGGCAGGTGCGCGCCGGGCTCGCAAGACGGTCTGCACGACACGCCGGAGCTCGCAAGGTGGTCTGCACGTCCGCTGGCAGGGTGGGGCGGATGGAGACCACGGTGCTGACGGTGCGGACGGGTGACCGCGAGGGCGTGCACGACCTCACGCCCGACTGCGCACGCTTCGTCCAGGGCCGGGGCGACGGGCTGCTGCACGTCTTCGTGCCGCACGCCACCGCAGGGGTGGCGGTGCTGGAGCTGGGCTCGGGCAGCGACGACGACCTGCTCGCCGCGTTGCGGGAGCTGCTTCCCCCCGACGACCGGTGGCGGCACCGGCACGGCTCCGTGGGTCACGGGCGCGCGCACGTCCTCCCGGCGCTGGTGGCGCCGTACGCGACCGTGCCCGTCCTGGACGGGCGGCTGGCCCTGGGGACCTGGCAGTCGGTCGCGCTCGTCGACCTCAACGTGGACAACCCGGTGCGAGAGGTCCGGCTGTCCTTCCTCAGCGGGGGAGGTTGAGGCGACCCGCGAACCGCTCGTGAGGGGTGCTGTGGACGTGCGCGCCGGGGTCGCGGGGCGTCACCATGATCGTCAGTGTGCGCGGTCGCACTGCGTGTGGCACTTGCGTCGGGGCATCCTCTCCGGTGGACTACGCGCACGCACGCACCCGCGTGCCGAGGAAAGGGGTCGACGACGGTGAGCACGTCCGCGGACCACGCCGGGGCGCGTGGCCTGGCCGAGCGTCTGGGCATCGAGTCGGGACAGGTCGTGCAGGTCGTCGGGGCGGAGGACCTCGAGGACGTCGACGGCGACCTGCTGGACGACGTCGCGGCCCGTACCGGCACCGAGCTCATCTACGGCGACGACTCCGACGACGTCGTCGACGTCGTCCTGCTGTGGTGGCGCGAGGGCGACGGCGACCTGGTCGACGCCCTGGTCGACTCCCTCACGAACCTCGGCGACAACGGCGTCGTGTGGCTGCTCACGCCCAAGGCGGGCCGCGACGGGCACGTCGAGCCGTCCGACATCGACGAGGCCGCGCCGACCGCCGGGCTGTCGAGCACCCGCAGCACGAGCGCCGCGCCCGAATGGTCCGGTACCCGCCTGGTCGCGCCCAAGGCCGCCCGGGCCAAGCAGCGCCGCTGACCCCTGACCAGGCGCGGCTGCTGCTCTCCGAACAGGGCCGCGCCGCCGTCGAGACCGCGAGCGCGCTCGACCTCACCGACCGGTTGCGCGCCGCGGAGGAGGTGCGCTCCCTCGGCGAGCTGGGACGGCTGGCGCTCGACCAGGCCCTGCTGCGCCGCAAGGCCCTCGCGAAGCACCCGGACGGCGACCGGCTGTGGTGGACCGCCGAGGCGCTGGAGCAGTCCACGCCACGCGAGGTGGCCGTGCACCACGCGCAGCGCTTCGCCGGGACGGAGCCGGTGTCCGACCTCGGCTGCTCGGTCGGGGGTGACCTGCTGGCGCTGCTCCAGGTCGCGCCCGCCGTCGGGGTGGACCTCGACGAGGCGCGCGCGCTGCTGGCGCGGGCCAACACGGGGGCTCCTGTCGCCGTCGCCGACGTCACGACCCTGAACCCGCGGGGGAGCGTGTTCGCCGACCCGGCCCGCCGCAGGTCGGGCCGCCGTGGCTACGACCCGGCGACCTGGTCGCCGCCGCTGTCGGTGGTGCTGGCGTGGCCGGCCCGGGCGCTCGGCGTCAAGGTCGCGCCCGGCATCGACTACGACGCCCTGCCCCCAGGTCTGGAGGTGGAGGTCGTCTCTCTCCGCGGCGACGTGAAGGAGGCGGTCCTCTGGGGAGGGGGTGCGCGCCGGGGTCACGCCCGCACGGCCACGCTGCTCCCGTCCGGCGACCACCTCGTCGACGCAGGCGCGCCGGCGCCTGCCGTCCGGCCGCCTGGGCGCTACCTGCTGGAGCCGGACGGCGCGGTGATCCGGGCGCACCTCGTCGCGGAGGTGGCGCAGCAGGTCGACGGGTGGCTGCTCGACGCCTCGATCGCCTACGTGTCAGCCGATCTGGCGGTACCGACGCCGTACGGGGCGTGGTACGAGGTGCTCGACACGATGCCCTTCTCGCTGAAGGCGCTGCGGACCCGGCTGCGGGCGCTCGACGTCGGGACCCTGGTGGTCAAGAAGCGCGGCACCGCGGTCGAGCCGGAGGTCCTGCGCAAGCAGCTGCGGCTGTCGGGCAGCACGGCGGCGACCGTGGTGCTGACCCGTCAGGCCGGCCATCAGGTCGCCCTGCTCGTCCGCCCCCTCTGACCCCTGGGCAGGGCAGGGTCAGCGGCGGAGGCGGTCGACGACCCGTCCCAGGGTGCCGGTCACCCGGGCCAGACCGGCGACCCCTGCCCGCAGTGCCGGGCCGCCCGGGATGCCGGGCACCTCGGTGAGCAGGGGCGCGAGCCGCATGAACGACGGCAGCTGCTGCACGACGAGCCGCCGGGACACGAACAGCGCGGGGATCGCGGCCCGCCCTGCGGCGACGTCGAGCAGGTCGGCGGCCGTGCCGCGTGCCCCGATGCCGGAGTACGGGCCCGGTGGCACGGGTGAGGTGGTCCAGCCGTCCGCCGTACTGGTGAAGGTCCAGCCGCCGTCGGGGGTCTGGGCCGTGACGGTGATGTCGATGCCGGTCCGGGTCGACAGCGCGCCCGTGACGTCGCAGATCGCGCCGAGGCCGCGGTCCAGCAGGAACGACGACGGTGCCGGTGCGTCACACGGGCCCAGGTCGAGCGCGTGCACGGCCAGCTCGTAGCAGCCGGCGTGCACCAGAGACAGCAGCGGCAGCTCACCCACGGCGGAGCGCACCCGCGCGGTGGCGAGCTCGGCGGGCTCGTCGCTCTCGAACCACTCCGCGACGACGTCGCGCGAGCGCTCGAGCGCCGCGACGACGTCGGCGTCGGTCGCGTCCCGGTGAGCTGCCACCAGCCGCGCGTTGTCGCCGTCGACGTCGGGGGGCGCCGAGCCACCACCGGAGCGGGCGGCCTCGACCAGTCGCAGCAGCACGCGGTGGTCGTCCCACGAGCCCAGGTGGATGCACGTGTCGCGTCCGGTCCAGCCCGCGAGCCGGGACGGTCGTGACAGGTCGGCGGACTGCACGAGGGTCAGGAAGTCGTCCCACGCCCCGACCACCGCGTCCCCCAGGGTCAGCGGATCGGTCTCGGCCAGCCCGCACGGGCGGGGGAAGGGGTCAGGACCTAGCATGCCGAGCATCCTGCCCCTACCCGCGCAAGGAGCACCCGCATGGTGGACGTCGGCGACCTCGCCCCGGACTTCGAGCTCAGGGACCAGGACCGCAACCCGGTCCAGCTGTCGTCGTTCCGGGGTCGCAAGAACGTCGTGATCGTCTTCTACCCGCTGGCCTTCACCGGCGTGTGCCAGGGCGAGCTGTGCGCGATCCGCGACGAGATCGCCGACTTCTCGAACGACGAAGTGCAGACCCTTGCGATCTCGGTCGACTCCGGTCCGGTGCACGCCAAGTGGGCGCAGGAGCAGGGCTACACCTTCCCGCTGCTCGCGGACTTCTGGCCGCACGGCGCGGTGGCCCGTGACTACGGCGTCTTCAACGAGGACCTCGGGCTCGCGGTGCGAGGCACCTTCATCGTCGACAAGCAGGGCCGGGTGGCCTACAAGGTCGTCAACGCGATCCCCGACGCCCGCGACCAGGACGAGTACAAGAAGGTCCTCGCCTCCCTCGCCTGAGCAGGAACCTCCGGGGCCGGCGTCGAAGGGGGCGCGACCAACCACCCTCTGGAGGTCCCTGTGCGCCGTCCTCTCACCCTCGCGGCTGTCGCCGTCGTCGCCGGCCTGGCCAGCCCTGCCCTGGCCAACCCGCTGCCGCCCAACCCGGTGCACGTCTACCAGGCCCCCGACGGGTCGGTCTGCGTCACCTTCAGCACGCAGGTGCCGCACTGCACGCCCAGCACCGCCGTCACCAAGTAGCCCCGGCACGCTTGGCGCCGACGCGGACTAACCTCGTCGGCGCCGGGCGTGTAGCTCAGCGGTAGAGCGCTCGCCTTACAAGCGAGTGGTCGGGGGTTCGATCCCCTCCGCGCCCACCTTTCGGCAGGAACCGCTGCCTCTGCGTCGAAACCGGTGCGCAACCCAGCCGAGCCCCGGGAGCACCCGTGAACCGACGCGTCGTCGCGTCCGCCGCAGTCCTGGCCGTCAGCCTGCCGTTCGCCGCGCACGCCCTGGCCGCCGCGCCGGAGCAGGCGCCGCTGCGGGTCGTGGCCGACCTGGCCGCGACCGTCACCGACACCGCCGTCCACCTGTCCTGGCGCAGCGCCGGCAGGGACGTCGTGGTGCTGCGTGACGGCCGGCAGATCGCCGACCTGAGCGGTCGGCTCTCGACGTACGACGACACGACCGCCACGCCGCAGGCGGTGCACTCCTACCTGGTGGCCGAGCGCGGGCCCGGGACGGACCGGGGCACCGGCGTGAGCGTGCAGATGCCCGACTACCTGGTGGGGGCTGCGACGGAGGACATCACCCCGCAGGGGGAGGTCAACCTCGGCGGCTACGGCCTCGGCGACGGCAGCCTCATCCCCGACGCGGTGGTCGGCCGTGGTGGTCGGGGGGCGGCCAGGAGCGAGCGGATCAAGGTGCGCGCCATGGTCGTCGACGACGGCCGCACGGCGGTCGCGGTCGCCGACATCGAGGTGCAGGGCTGGTTCGCCGCCTACGAGTACGGCAAGCAGGGGCTGTCGGACATGGCGGCGGAGATCGCCCGGCAGGTGCCGCGGCTGCCGGCTGACCACGTCGTCATCGCCAGCGACCACAGCCACAGCGCGCCCGACACCCTCGGCGTGTGGGGCGGCCCCAGCCTCGGCTACCTCGACCTGGTGAAGTCGCAGGTCGTCCGCGCGGTGCGCGAGGCCTACGACGACCGGGTCTACGCCGACCTGCGGGCGGGCCACTCCGACGCGTCCGACCTGATCTACAACCAGTCCTGCACCGAGGCGCTCAACCAGTCGAAGACGCCCGACTACCCGGGCCCGGACGTGTGCGCGACCCCCGGCAAGGACGGCATGGTGCGGGTGCTGCAGGCGACCAGCCCGAGCGGCAGCCACCCGCTGACCTACATGGTCTTCGCGGCGCACGCGACCGCCGGGGGTGGCGACGGCCTGCACGGCGACTGGCCGCAGTTCCTGTCCGACGCGCTCTCCGCGCAGTACGGCGGGGTCGGGCTCGCGATGGTCGGCGCCCTGGGTGGGACGCAGCCCTGCCGGCCGAGCTGCGCGTTCACGAAGCCGACGAACCCCGGCTACGACGTCAAGGACCGCAAGACCGCGCTGGTGCTCAACTACTCCGCCCACGTCGCCGATGCGCTCCGGTCCGCGCGGCGCGTCACCGGCCCGGTGCGCGCCGCGAAGGGCTTCATCCGGGAGCCCATCGTGGGCCCCGCGGTGACGGCGCTGTTCACGGCCGGGCGCTACGCCGGCGCCGAGCTGCTGCGCAGCCACGAGCCGCCGTGGGTCAACGCGCAGACCATCCGCACCGTCGTCGGGGCGCTGCGCATCGGTGACGTCGTGCTCGTCGCGACGCCGGGGGAGGCGTTCCCGAGGATCCGGCAGGACGTCGCCGACGCGGTCGGGTCCGGGGCGCAGGAGGTCATCTCGCTCGGACTGGCGGGCGACCAGCTCGGCTACCTCATCTCGCCGGCCAGCTACGTGCCGGTCATCGCGGCCGAGGTGCCGGTCAACGACAACATCATCTTCAACGTGTCCCCGACGATCGGGGACCACGTCGCGTGCGCCGACATCGCGCTCGTGGGGACCCTCGGGCTCCACGTGACGTCCCCGCCGACCTGCGCGCCCTACGCGGTGGAGGACGCCGCCGGCGACCCGGTCGCGCAGGTGCCGGTGGGCGGTCTGGTCATCCCCTCAGGGCCGCCGCCAGCGCCCGTCCCATGACGCCGTAGCCCGCGTCGCTGGGGTGGTAGTGGTCCTTCGACAGGAACCCGCGGTCGGTCACCTCGCTGAAGGGCAGCTGGCTGACGTAGAGCAGCCCGCGGTCGCGCGCGACCCCGGCGAGCACCGCGTCCGCCTGCTGGTAGCGGCTCAGCGGCGCCCCGGCCGGTGCGTACGCGCCCACCAGCACCAGTCGGGCCCCCGGCTGGCGGTGGTGCACGTAGTCGACGGTGCGCAGGGCGGCGGCCCGCAGCCGGGTGAGCGAGCCGTGATGGGCGTCGTTGGTGCCGCCCTCGAGGACGATGACGTCGTAGCGCTGGCTGAGGTAGCCGTCGCGACGCAGCCGGTCCAGGTAGGGCCGGCCGTGGCTGCCGCCGGTGGTGTAGCCGGTGCCGCCGCGAGCGTCCACGACGCCCTGCCAGCCCAGCCGGTCCGTGACGGTCTGCACCTGCACCGGGCGCCGTGGTTCGGCCCCCACTCCGGCGAACAGGCTGTCGCCGAAGAACAGCGCGCGGACGCCGTCGTGCCGTGGACCGCCGGCGCTGCCGGCCCCGGTCAGGACGACGAGGGCCGCCAGGACGGCGGCGAGCACAGCAGCAGACCTGGTACGCACACCCCCCACATCGGCAGTGTGCTCCTTCCGGCGGACTGTCGGCAGGGGAACTCTCGACTGGCCCCGCGGCGCGCCTGCATCGGGTCCGTGATCTTTCCCCATACGCTTCGCCGCGTGGATCGCCTGCTCACCGAGTTCGCACCTGACCCCGACACCTTCTTCAGGCACCTGGCGCTCGTGCAGGCCTACGTGCGCAGCGAGGCCGGCTCGCACGCGGCTCTCATGAGCGCGGCGCGGGAGGACCCGGAGGGGCTGACGACGTCGATCGTGGCGCTCGGTGCGGTGCTGCTCGACGTCGCTGCCGGCGCCTTCGACCTCACCCCCGACGAGATGCTCGACAAGGTCGCCGCCGGCGTCGCCCGCCTCGACAGCGAGGCCTCGCTCTAGTCTCGCCCTGTGCCCGCCGCCCCGCCCGGTCGTCTGCGCGACGTCACCGCTGCGCTCGACGCGCTGTACCCGCCTGCGCTGGCCGAGTCCTGGGACGCCGTCGGGCTGGTGTGCGGCGACCCGGACGCCCCCGTGGGCAAGGTGCTGTTCGCCGTCGACCCGGTGCAGCCGGTCGTGGCCGAGGCGCTCGCCGGGGGCTACGACCTGCTGGTCACCCATCACCCGCTGTATCTGCGCGGCACCACCTCGGTCGCCGCCGACGACCCGAAGGGCCGCGCGGTGCATGCCCTCGTGCGCGGCGGCTGCGGCCTGTTCGTCGCGCACACCAACGCCGACCGCGCCCGTCCTGGCGTGAGCGACGCGCTCGCCGACCTCTTCGGACTGCAGGGCACCGAGCCGCTCGAGCCGGTGCCCGAGCAGCTCGACAAGCTCGTCGTCTTCGTCCCGGTGCCCGACGCCGACCGGGTCCGGGACGCGGTCCTCGCGGCCGGCGCCGGCAGGCTGGGCGACTACGACTCCTGCACCTGGGCCACCGCCGGCACCGGGACGTTCCGGCCGCTGCCCGGGGCGCAGCCCGCGCTCGGCACCGTCGGGTCGTTCGAGCACGTCCCCGAGGTGCGCCTGGAGACGGTCGTGCCGCGCCGGCTGCGCCGTGCTGTCGTGGCAGCGCTGCTGGCAGCGCACCCCTACGAGACGCCGGCGTACGACGTCGTGCCGCTCGCCGACCTGCCGTCCGGGCTCGGCCTCGGCCGGGTGGGCGAGCTGCCGGCTGCCCTCACCCTGGCCGAGCTCGTCGAGACGGCGGCCGCCGTGCTGCCGCCGACAGCCTGGGGCGTGCGCGGCGGCGGCGACCCCGAGCGGCTGGTACGACGGATGGCGGTCTGCGGCGGTGCCGGTGACTCCGTCCTGGGGTCGGCCAAGGCCTCCGGTGCCGACGTCTTCCTCACCGCGGACCTGCGGCACCACCCGGCGTCGGAGGCGCCGGAGGGGCTTGCGCTCGTCGACGCCGCGCACTGGGCGACCGAGTGGCCGTGGCTGGCCTCCGCCGCGCAGGCGCTGACTAGGGTCGTGGGTGTCGAGACGGCAGTCTCGACCACCT
This sequence comes from Mycobacteriales bacterium, assembly GCA_049694795.1. Classification (GTDB taxonomy): domain Bacteria; phylum Actinomycetota; class Actinomycetes; order Mycobacteriales; family SCTD01; genus RYN-111. Next base: position 3,986 of record JBAVRG010000066.1, on the reverse strand, counting down.
GCACCGACCCCTGGACCACTGCTGCGAGGAGCACCCGCGCGTGAAGGCCGACCCGTTCGTCCAGCTCCGGCTGCTCGACCTGCAGGCGCTCGACAGCGCCCTGGACCGCCTGGCGCACAAGCGCCGGACGCTGCGGGAGATCGCCGAGATCGCGCGACTCGACGGGCTGCTCGAGGCCCGCAGCGGGGACGTCGCGCTGGCCGAGACGGCCGTGAGCGACCTGCAGCGCGAGCTCGACAAGGCCGAGGCCGACATCGAGCAGGTGCGCGTCCGCAAGGCCCGCGACGAGGACCGGCTGGGCTCGGGCGCCATCACCGCGCCCAAGCAGCTCGAGGAGCTCCAGCACGAGATCGCGACCCTCGCCCGACGGCAGTCCGACCTCGAGGACGCCGAGCTCGAGGTGATGGAGCGCATGGAGCAGGCCCAGGCTGCGCTCGACGCGCTGGTGGCCGAGCGGGCGGCGCACGACAGCGACCGCAGCGGCGCGGTGCAGGCCCGCGACGCCGCGTGGGCGGAGATCGACGCCGACGTGGAGCGCGCCTCCGCGGAGCGCACGACGGTGGCGGCCGAGATCCCGGCCGACCTGCTCGCGCTCTACGAGAAGATCCGGGCCGCGGAGGGCGGCGTCGGTGCCGGACCGATCGAGCGCGGCCGGTGCGGCGGCTGCCGCCTCGACCTCATGAACAACGAGAAGGCCGACTTCCGGGCCGCTCCCGTCGACGAGGTGCTCCGACACGAGGGCTGCGGCCGGATCCTGGTGCGCACAGCCGAGTCGGGGCTGTGACCCGGGTCCTCGTCGAGGCAGACGGCGGGTCGCGCGGCAACCCCGGGCCCGCCGGCTACGGCGCGGTCGTCCTCGACGCGGCGACCGGTGAGGTGCTCGCCGAGCGGGCCGCCGGCATCGGGCACGCCACCAACAACGTCGCGGAGTACCAGGGCCTGATCGCCGGGCTGTCCGCGGCGCTCGAGCTCGGGGCCGACGAGGTGGAGGTCCGCATGGACTCCAAGCTCGTCGTCGAGCAGATGTCGGGGCGTTGGCAGGTCAAGCACCCAGCCATGAAGCCGCTGGCCCGTGAGGCCGCTGACCTGGTCGCGCGCTTCGGCCGGGTGCGGTTCTCCTGGATCCCGCGGGAGAAGAACAAGCACGCCGACCGGCTCGCCAACGAGGCGATGGACGCTGCCGCGAAGGGCCTGGTGTGGCGGGCCGGCGGCGACACCGGCCCGGCCGACGCCGCCGACACCTGGCTGGCGGCGCAGGCCGTGCAGCCCGCGCCGCCCAACCGGCTGTCGGGCTGGCAGGAGGCGCCCGCCGCGCCCACCACCACCCTGCTGCTGCGGCACGGCCAGACCCCCCTGTCGGTGGACAAGCGCTTCTCCGGCGTCGGCGACCCCGAGCTGACCGAGCTCGGACGGCAGCAGGCGGCGGCCGCGGCCGAGCGGCTGCGGCACTCGGCGGCGACGGCGGTCATCAGCTCGCCGCTGACCCGCGCCCGGCAGACCGCGCAGGCGGTCGCCGACGTCCTCGGCCTCGAGGTGGAGGTCGAGGAAGGCCTGCGCGAGACTGACTTCGGCGACTGGGAGGGCTACACCTTCAGCGAGGTGCGCGCCAAGTGGCCGCGCGAGATGGACGCCTGGCTCGGGTCGACGGCGGTGGCTCCGCCGTACGGCGAGAGCTTCGACGCGACGACGACGCGGGTGCGGCAGGCGCGCGACCGGGTGCTGTCGCGGCACGGCGGCAGGACCGTGGTGCTGGTCAGTCACGTGTCACCGATCAAGACGCTGCTGCGGCTCGCGCTGGACGCGCCGCCGAACGCCCTGTACCGGATGCACCTCGACCTGGCGTGCCTGTCCGAGGTGCAGTGGTTCGCGGACGGCCCGGCCGTGGTGCGTTCGCTGAACGACACCCACCACCTGTCCCACCTCGAGCACTAGCTCCCGCGCATCGCCCGGCTCGGCAGCGGCACGGCGGGAGCCGCCGGCTCGACCCGCATCCGCGCGTCGAGCGCCAGCACCCCGTCCGCGAGGACCAGCAGCGGGTTGATCTCGAGCTCGGCCACGTCCGCCAGCGACTGGGCGACGTCCGACAGCCGGACGAGCACGTCCGCGACCGCGTCGACGTCGAGCGCCGCGCGCCCGCGACCGCCACGCAGGTAGGGCGCGCACCGCAGCCCGAGGATCGCGCGGGTGGCCTCCTCACGGGTGACCGGCGGCACGAGGAACGCGTGGTCGTCCAGCACGTCGGTGAGCACGCCGCCGGCGCCGACGTGCACGAGCGGACCGACGGTTGCCTCCCGGACCAGACCCACGACCAGCTCGTGGCCGCCGGCCGTGCGGACCATCGGCTGCACCAGCGCCTCGACCATGCGGTCGCCCAGGGTGGCCTTGAGCCCGCGGAACGCCGTCGCGGCCTCCTCGGGCCCGGCGAGCCCGAGGCGCAGTGCGCCGGCATCGCTCTTGTGCAGCAGGGTCGGCCCCCACGCCTTCACCGCCACCTCGCCGTCTGCGGCGGCGCGGGCCTCGTCCTCGGTCGTGACGACCTCACCCGGTACGGCGGGCAGGCCGGCCAACCGGAGGACCTGCTGCACCTGGCCGGGACTGGCCCAGCCGGCGGCCAGCTCGGTCGCGGGAAGGACGCGCACCACCGGCTCCTCGGCGGAGCGCGGTTCGCGGGTCCAGTGCACGACCTTGGCGAGAGCCTGCGCCGCCTGCTCCGGGTAGGCGTAGCAGGGCAGCACGGCCCGGCCGCTCTCGTCGCGCACCCCGGCCGGCGGGCTGCTGATCCCGGGGAAGCACGTCAGCAGCGGCCGCTCCGCGGTCCGAGCGGCCTCGGCGAGCACGGCCGCGAAGGGCTCGGTGTCCTCGCGGGCCAGCGGGGTGTAGATCGCGAGGACGGCGTCGACCTCGGGGTCGTGCAGCGCCAGGCCGACCGCGGTGGCGAACTGCTCGGGCGTGGTGGTGGCGAGCAGGTCGACCGGGTTGCGGGTCGAGGCCGTGCGCGGCAGCAGCTCGGTGAGCGCGGCGACCGTCGCGTCCGACAGCGGTGGCACCTCGAGCCCCGCCGCGGACAGGGCGTCGGCTGCGAGAACGCCTGGGCCCCCTGAGTTCCCGACCACCGCGACGCGGCTGCCGCGGGGGAGCGGCGCGGTGTCGAGCAGCGTGAGCAGGTCGAACATCTCGGGCACCGAGTCGACGCGCAGCACGTGCGCCTTGCGCAGCAGCGCGTCGACGGCGGCGTCCGGGGTGGCGGCGGCCGCGGTGTGCGAGGCACCGGCCTTCGCGCCGGCGCTGGTGCGACCGGACTTGAGGACCACGACCGGCTTCCGGCGGCTGACGTACGACGCCACGCGCGCGAACTTGGGGGCGTTGCCGAAGGACTCGAGGTACAGCGCGATGACGCGGGTGCGCGGGTCCTCCTCGAGGGCGAGCAGCAGGTCGTTGCCGCTGACGTCCGCCTTGTTGCCGGTCGAGACGAAGTACGACAGCCCGGTTCCCGACCACTCGGCGTGCCGCAGCGCCGCCAGGCCGACGGCACCGGACTGCGACACGAGGGCGACACCTCCGGGGGTCGCGCGCGCGTCGCAGAACGTCGCGTTGAGCCGGACCTCCGGGTCGGTGTTCACGACGCCGAGGCAGTTGGGGCCGACCACGCGCATGTCGTGCTCGCGGCACAGCGAGACCAGCGCCGCCTGCTGCACCCGGCCCTCCTCACCCGTCTCGGCGAACCCGGCACTGAGCACCACGAGCGCCCGCACCCCTGCCTCGCCGCAGTCACGGGCCACGTCCAGCACCTGGTCCGCCGGGACTGCGAGCACCACGAGGTCGGGCGCGACGGGCAGCTCGGAGACCTTGTGGCCGCCTGTCACCTGGTGCAGCGCACCCGGGAACCCGCCGGCGGTCAGGGCGTCCGCGACCCGCTGCGCCACGGTGCCGGGCCGGCTGCTGCCGACGACCGCGATGCTGCGTGGCGCCAGCAGGGGGTGCAGCGA
>JBAVRG010000065.1:0-7242 GCA_049694795.1 Mycobacteriales bacterium | reverse complement strand
ACCTCTTGCGGTGCCACGACGTGAGAACCGCTGCTGCACAGGGCCATGACGACGCCGGCGGTGGCCGCCATGCCGCTGGCGAAGGCCTGCCCCACCGCGTCCGGGTGCTCGAGGGCGGCCACCGCGTCGGCGAACGCCTGCGCCGTGGGGTTGTCGGTGCGGCTGTAGGACCAGCCCTGCGCCCTCCCTGCGAACACCGCCGCCATCTGCTCGGCGCTGTCGAAGACGAACGTCGAGGTCCGGTGCACCGGGGCGACCAGCGGGACCTGCGCGACCTCGCGCCGCTCGGGCCCGTGGACGGCGCGGGTGGCCTGGCCGGTCACTCGCTCTTGGTGTCGCGAGCCATGAGGCCCTTCACCATCTCCACCGGGGTCATGCCCTCGTGGCACACCGCGACCACGTGCGCGGTGATGGGCATGTCGACGTCGTGCTTGCGACCCAGGGCCAGGATCGACTCACAGCTCTTCACCCCCTCAGCCGTCTGCTGCTTCTGGGCCAGGATCTCCTCGATCGTCTGCCCGCGTCCCAGCTTCTCGCCGAAGGTCCGGTTGCGGCTGAGCGGGCTGGTGCAGGTGGCGACCAGGTCACCGAGGCCGGCCAGGCCGCTGAAGGTCATCGGGTCCGCCCCGAGAGCGGCACCGAGCCGCGCCGTCTCGGCAAGGCCGCGGGTGATGAGGGAGGCCTTGGTGTTGTCGCCGAAGCCCATCCCCTCGGCCATCCCGACGGCGAGCGCGATCACGTTCTTCACCGCCCCGCCGAGCTCGCAACCCACGACGTCGGTGTTGGTGTAGGGCCGGAAGTACGGCGTCAGGGTGGCGGCCTGGACGCGCTCGGCGTTCGCCAGGTCGGTGCACGCGACGACCGTCGCCGCCGGCTGGCCGCCGGCGATCTCCTTGGCGAGGTTGGGCCCGGTGATGACCACGACCCGGTCGGCGGTCACGTCCGCCACCTCGCAGATGACCTCGCTCATCCGCTTCGTGGTGCCCAGCTCGACGCCCTTCATGAGGCTGATGAGCAGGCTCTCCGGAGCCAGCGCGTCCGCGACCGCGGCGAGGTTGGCGCGCAGCGACTGGGACGGCACGGCGAGCACGACGAAGTCGGCACCGGCGACGGCCGCCCGGGCGTCGGAGGTGGCGGTGAGGGTCTGAGGGAGCGCGATCCCCGGCAGGTAGTCAGGGTTCTCGTGGCTGCTGTTGATGACGTCGGCCAGCTCCTGCCGGCGCGCCCACAGCACGACGTCCGCGCCTGCGTCGGCGAGCACCTTGCCGAACGCGGTCCCCCACGAGCCCGCGCCGAGCACCGCAGCACGGGTCATGCAGACCTCCTCGTGGCCGCGTCCGGGTCGTGCACCGCCTCCGGGGCGTTCTCACCCCGGATCTGCTCGACGAGCTCGGTGATGGCCGTCATGACGGCCGCAGTGGCCCCGTGCAGGACCTCGGAGGTCAGCTCCCGGCCCTGCCAGGGCGAGAGGTCGACGGGTGGGCCGGCCACCACCGTCATGGTGTGGCGCGGCAGCAGGTGCAGTCCTGGCGTGCGGTAGCTGTCGAGGATCTCCTGCGCGCCCCACTGGGCGACCGGCACGACGGGTGCACCCGACAGCAGCGCGAGCCGCGCGACGCCGGTCTTGGCCACCATGGGCCACTTCTGCGGGTCGCGCGTGACGGTGCCCTCGGGGTAGATCGTGATGAGCTCGCCCCGCTGCAGGGCCTCGACGGCGTCCTTGAGGGCGAGCGAGGCGTCGGCGGTCTTGCGGTGCACCGGGATCTGCTTCGCCCCGCGCATCACGCTGCCGACCAGGCCCCGGCCCTTGAACAGGCTCGCCTTGGCGAGGTACCGCGGCGGTCGGCGCGTGCTGTAGAGGATCGCCTCGGCCAGCACGATCGGGTCCACGTGCGAGATGTGGTTGGCGGCCACGATGACACCGCCCGTCCTCGGGACGTTCTCGAACCCGCTCCACCGCCGACGGGTGAGCAGCAGCAGCACCGGCTTGAGGATCACCACGGCCAGGCGGTACCAGAACCCGATCCGACCCAGACGCACGCCCGCTCCTCTCCTTGTCGGCCGCTTGCCGACCGCCCGAGTCTCGCCGTCGTCGGGACCGGTGTCGAGGAGCCTGCCAGACTCCACGCCGTGGCGTCGTCCTGGGGAGTCGTGGTGCCGGTGAAGCGCCTGGCGCTCGCCAAGTCCCGCCTGTCCTCGTACGGCGACACCGCCCGCCGGTCGCTGGCTCTCGCCTTCGCCGCCGACGTGGTCGCGGCGGCGGTACAGGCCGCCGGCGTGAGCTCGGTGCTCGTCGTCACCGACGACGCTGCCGCCTCCGAGGTCCTGGTGCGCCTGGGCGCACAGGTCGTCGCGGACGACCCCGACGCCGGGCTGAACCCGGCTCTCGAGCACGGCGCCGAGATGCTGCGACGCCGGCTGCCCGACCTCGGGGTGGCCACGCTGTCCGCCGACCTGCCGTGCCTCAGACCGTCCGAGCTGGCTGCCGTCCTGGAGCTGGTCACCCCCGGGTCGAGTGGCTTCGTCGCCGACCACACCGGCACCGGGACGACGCTGCTGGCAGCTGCCGGGGGCGCGCCGCTGCGGCCCTGCTACGGGCCAGGTTCACGAGCCCAGCACCTGGCCTCCGGCGCGGTCGAGCTCATGGGCGCGCCGGGGCTGCGCCACGACGTGGACACCCCGGCCGACCTGGAAGCGGCTGTTGCCCTCGGGACCGGGCCGCACACCGCCGCGGCCGTGGCGGCGCTGCCATGAGCGGGCCGCAGGCGACGGTCCGCGAGTGGGACCCGGCTCGCGGTGGTTCCGCCTTCCTCGACGACGGGACCGTCGTGGTGCTGCCACCGGAGTGCCTGCAGGGCAGCAGGTTCCGGTTCCTGCGCCTGGGTCAGCGGGTGCGCCTCGTCCTCGACGAGGGCGTCGTGGTGCGGGTCGACCTGCCCACGTGAGCTCGCGGCGGTCTCCGTCAGCAGCCGCCCATCACGACGACGAGGGCCCCGGCAGCTGCCGGGGCCCTCGCGTTGTGTGGTCGTGCTGGTGTCAGCGCTTGGCAGCGGACTTCTTGGCCGGGGCCTTCTTCGCAGCAGCCTTCTTCGCAGGCGCGGCCTTCTTCACCGCGGCCTTGGCAGGAGCCTTCTTCGCGGGCGCGGCCTTCTTGGCAGGCGCCTTCGCAGCGGCCTTCTTCACGGGCGCGGCCTTCTTGGCAGGCGCCTTCACGGCCGCCTTCTTGGCAGGAGCCTTCGCCGCGGCGGCCTTCTTCGCCGGCGCGGCCTTCTTGGCAGGAGCAGCCTTCTTCACAGCGACAGCCTTTCCGACGGTCTTGGCCACGGTGGCCTTGGCAGCGGGCGCGACCTTCTTGGCACCGGAGACGACATCCTTGAAGCCCTGTCCGGGACGGAACTTCGGCACCGACGTCGCCTTGAGCTTGACCGTGGCGCCGGTGGCGGGGTTGCGCGCGACGCGCGCCTTGCGGTCGACCTTCTCGAAGACGCCGAAGCCGGCGATGGCGACCTTCTCGCCCTTGGCGACGGCGGTCGTGACCGCGTCGACGACGGCCTCGACGGCAGCAGCGGCGGTCCGCTTGTCACCGATGCGGTCGGTGATGGCCTCGATCAGCTCGGCCTTGTTCACAGCACATACCTCCAAGAACTGACGAGGCACTCTGCCCCTTGGTGCGAAAGGTAGGGGGCAAAACGCGCTCGCGTCGAACACCGCGACCGTCGACTTTCCTTGTGTCGCAGGACTTGTCGGGACGTCCTGCGGCTCGTCGAGGTCGCGTGGGGCGGGTCAGCCGGCCCCGTCGAGGTCGTTCAGGAAGGCATTCAGACGATCCGAGGCCCGTCCGAGGTCGTGCTTGGCGGCGTCGCTGATGGCAAGCAAACGCCTTATAACTCGGGCCTTTTCGTCATCGTTGACAGCGAGAGCGGCAACGCGGCGATGGGCATCACGCAGCCGCGCGGACAGGTCGGCGAGCAGCTCGTCATCGCTCATCGATCCATCCTCGCCGGCGTCAGGCCGTGGTCGCAGCGGGCTTCCAGCTCGGCCGAGATTGCTCGAAAGCGGCGATGTCCTGCTCGTGTCGCAGGGTCAGGCCGATGTCGTCCAGGCCCTCCATGAGACGCCAGCGGGTGAAGTCGTCGAGCTCGAAGGAGGCCGTGATGCCCGCAGCCCGGACCTCTCGCCGGTCGAGGTCGACAGTCACCTGGGCGGTCGGGTCGGACTCGACGAGAGCCATCAGGGACCCGACGACGTCGGCCGGCAGCTGGACGGGCAGCAGGCCGCCCTTGAGGCTGTTGCCACGGAAGATGTCGGCGAAGCGCGCGCTGATGACGGCGCGGAAGCCGAAGTCGGTGAGGGCCCAGACGGCGTGCTCGCGCGAGCTGCCGGTGCCGAAGTTCTCACCGGCCAGCAGGACCGTCGCCCCCTGGCGCTCGGGCAGGTTGAGCACGAAGGACGGGTCCTCGCGCCACTCGCTGAACAGACCGGCGCCGAACCCGGTGCGCTCGACCCGCTTGAGCCAGTCGCTCGGGATGATCTGGTCGGTGTCGACGTCGCTGCGGCGCAGCGGGACGGCGGTCCCGGTGTGGGTGACGAAGGGTTCCATCAGCTCTCCAGGTCAGCAGGGGCCGCGAGGCGGCCGACGATGGCGGTCGCGGCGGCGACCTGCGGGGAGACGAGGTGCGTGCGGCCTCCGCGGCCCTGCCGTCCCTCGAAGTTGCGGTTGCTGGTGGAGGCGCTGCGCTCCCCCGGGGCCAGCGTGTCGGGGTTCATCCCCAGGCACATCGAGCAGCCTGCGTTGCGCCACTCGGCACCCGCCGCGGTGAAGACCTTGTCGAGGCCCTCCCCCTCCGCCTGCTCCTTGACGAGCATCGAGCCGGGTACGACGAGCATGCGCACGCCGTCGGCGACCCGGCGCCCCTCGAGGATCGCGGCGGCCGCACGCAGGTCCTCCATGCGGCCGTTCGTGCAGGACCCGAGGAACACGGTGTCGACGGCGATGTCGCGCATCGGCGTGCCCGGGGCGAGCCCCATGTAGGTGAGGGCGCGCTCGGCTGCGTCCCGGACGTTCCCGGCCGGCAGCGACTGGGGGTCGGGGACGCTCTCGCTCAGGGCGACACCCTGGGCGGGGTTGGTGCCCCAGGTGACGAACGGCGTGATGGTGCTCGCGTCGAGAACGACCTCCTTGTCGAACACCGCGTCCTCGTCGGTCCTCAAGGCCTCCCACGCCTGCACCGCCGCGTCCCAGTCGGCAGGGGCGTGCGGGCGGCCCCTGAGGTAGTCGTAGGTGGTCCGGTCGGGCGCGATCATGCCGGCCCGGGCACCCCACTCGATGCTCATGTTGCAGACCGTCATGCGGCCCTCCATCGAGAGCCCCCGGATGGCCTCACCGCGGTACTCCACGACATACCCCTGACCACCGCCGGTGCCGACCTGGGCGATGAGCGCGAGCACGAGGTCCTTCGCCGTCGTGCCTGCGGGCAGCTGACCCTCCACGGTGACCGCCATCGTCTTCGGGCGGGGCAGCGGAAGGGTCTGCGTCGCGAGGACGTGCTCCACCTCGCTGGTGCCGATGCCGAACGCCAGGGCCCCGAAAGCGCCGTGCGTGCTGGTGTGGCTGTCCCCGCAGACGATCGTCATGCCGGGCTGGGTGATGCCGAGCTGAGGGCCGATGACGTGCACGATGCCCTGCCCGCTGTCACCCATGGGGTGCAGGCGGATCCCGAACTCCGCGCAGTTCTTGCGCAGCGTCTCGACCTGGACCCTGCTGACCGGGTCCTTGATGGGACCGGTCAGCAGGTCGGTCGGCACGTTGTGGTCCTCGGTGGCCAGCGTCAGGTCCGGGCGTCGGACCGGTCGGCCGGCCATGCGCAGTCCGTCGAACGCCTGCGGGCTGGTGACCTCGTGCACGAGGTGGAGGTCGATGTAGAGCAGGTCCGGCTCGCCCTCGGCGCGTCGGACGACGTGCTGGTCCCAGACCTTCTCGGCGAGCGTGCGACCCATCGCGGTTCTCCTTGCGTTCTCATATGTTGAGATGCTTGTATCGCTATGTGGAACAGACTAGCGGAGTTGGCGTCCTCGACAAAGCGGTGCTCGTGCTCGACGCCGTCCAGGCCGGCGCGCACTCGTTGGCGGCCCTCACGGAGCGCACCGGGCTGTCCCGCGCGACAGCGCACCGGCTGGCGGTCGCCCTTGAGGTCCACGGCTTCCTGGCCCGCGAGGGCGACGGGCGGTGGCGCCTGGGCTCGCGGGTCACCCACGGCGGTGCCGACACGCTGGTCGAGCGGGCCGCCGGCGTCCTCGCCCGGCTCCGCGACGTGACGGGCGAGAGCGCACAGCTGTACCGCCGACAGGGGGCCCAGCGGATCTGCGTCGCCGCCGCCGACCTCGGCAGCGGGCTCCGCGACACCGTGCCCGTCGGTGCGGCGCTGCCGATGACCGCCGGGTCCGCCGCGCAGGTGCTCCTCGCGTTCGGTGCCGAGGAGCCCCCAGCCGGGGCGGCTTTCACCGAGCGAGCCCTGGCAGACGTCCGGCGCAGGGGATGGGCGCACTCGGTCGCCGAGCGCGAGCCCGGCGTCGCCTCCGTGTCCGCCCCCGTGCTCGGCCGGGACGGCGAGGTCGTCGCCGCGGTGAGCGTGTCCGGACCCCTGGAGCGGCTCACCCGCCAGCCGGGGCGGCTGCACTCCGCTGCCGTCGTCGCCGCGGCCCGCGAGCTCTCCGCGTGACGTGCGGGTGCCTGCAGACCCACACCCCAGAGCGGCCGGGCCCATGACGGACTAGTCCCTCCGGGTGGTGCCGGAACGGTCCTCCTGGGTGGTGTCGGCGGAGTCGGACATGTCGGACTGTGCAGGACAACGCACTCGACCCCCCGGAGTCCGCTGTGGCACACGACCTCGGCCCCATCGCCAACGACGCCCCCGTGACCGTCCCTCTCCCCCGTTCCGGGGGGCTGGACTGGCCGGGAGACGGCGAGGTGGCGTTCGTGCCCGCCGCGCTGCTGCTGGCGGCCCGGGGCAAGTGCTCCTGCGTCACCTGCGTGGACGGCTTCGTCCACCTGCTGCGACGCACGCAGGTGCGCGCCGTCGGAGACGGGTAGGGCACCCGACTGCTCGAGAAGCAGGGCTGCCCGGCTACGAGACGTAGCCGGGCAGCTCTTCGACGTACCCCCGAACGGATTCGAACCGTCGCTACCGCCGTGAGAGGGCGGCGTCCTAGGCCGCTAGACGACGGGGGCCGGACTGTGGTGGT
>JBAVRG010000064.1:0-15233 GCA_049694795.1 Mycobacteriales bacterium | reverse complement strand
CCGCGGTCCGGCCGCTCGCCGCGACCAGGGCGGTTGCGGCGGCTCTTGGGCGGCCGGGGCGTGCGGTCCCCCGCCAGGTCACGCAGCGGGACGGTCATGTCCATGGCCCCCGCGAGCGCGTACTCCTGGATGAGCAGCTCGATGGCGGGAACGTCCTCGGCGGAGGCCGTCGTGAGCTTGCCCTCCGCGAGGGCGCGCAGCTCCCCGAGTCGGGTCAGCCTGCGCTGCGGGTTGTCGCCGGGGTGGGTGAGGAGGACGGCGTGCGCCATGCAGGACGCCGTACCGGAGACAGCCGTGACGGCCTCGCGGACGAGGGCGAGATCGGCGAGGCACGGCGCGCAGTAGGTGGTCATGGGCGACAACGGTACGGGAGGATGCGGGCATGACCCTCGAGCTGCACGGCCTGCGCACCGTGATCTACCCGGTGGCCGACCTCGTGGCGGCGCGCGAGTGGTGGTCCGGCCTGCTCGGGATCGGCCCGTACTTCGACCAGCCGTTCTACGTCGGCTTCGAGGTCGGGGGCTACGAGCTGGGGCTCCTGCCGGATGCCGACCCGTCCGACGGGGCGCTCACCTACTGGGGCGTCGACGACGTGCAGGCCGCGGTGGACGCGGCGCTGGCGCGGGGCGCGACGGTGCACGTGGCGGCTGCCGAGGTCGGCGACGGGATCGTCACCGCCACCGTCCGCGACCCGTTGGGGCACGTCGTCGGCTTCATCCGCAACCCGCACTTCCGCGCTACGCGCTGAAGGCGCAGAACTCGTTGCCCTCGGGGTCGGCGAGCACCGACCAGCGGATGTCGTCGTCCTGCGCCCGCAGCAGGGTGGCCCCGACGGCCAGCAGGTCGTCGAGGCCCGCGTCGAGCAGCGTGACGTCCCAGTGCACCCGGCTCTTCACCGTCTTGGGCTCGGGCACCGGGTTGAAGACCCAGAACAGGTAGGGGAAGCCGGCCGCGCCCTCGAGCCACACCCAGGGCCGGCCCGGCTGCTGGTGCACGGTCGCCCCCGTGCGGTCGGCCCACCATGTCGCGATCGCCAGCGGGTCCGCGGCGTCGACGACCAGCTCGAACGCGCCGGGAGGGGCGTCCGGGTGCTCCGGGTGCGGCCCGAAGGCGCAGAGCACCGCGCCGTCCGGGTCGGCGAGCACCCGCCACCCGATCTCGGCGTCCCGCTCGCGGACGACGGTCGCGCCGGGGACGTCGAGCGGGTCGGGCAGCCGGACGTCGAGGTGCACCCGGCTCTTGCCGGCGAGCGGCTCGGGCACCCGGTTGACCCAGACGGTGCGCTCCTTCGGCTCGCCCCTCAGCTGGTAGTCGCCGCCCTCCTGCGCATGCGCCTCGAGCCCCAGCAGCGCGGCCCAGAACGGGCCGACGAGCTCCGGTCGCAGGGCGTCGAGGCACAGGTCCTTGAAGGCCACGTCAGGCATGGCCCGACCGTACGCCGGAAAGCCACATGTCACCCGAACGCCCTCTACGGCTCCGCCGACGACCTGCCGATCCCGACGGTGTGGGACAGGATGAGCCGGACGTGTCGCGATCCAGCGAGGAGCGCCTGCACCAGGCGGTCTGGGCCTTCCATGCCGCCGTCCAACGACGCGACGGGGTCGAGTCCCGGCTGCGCCGCGGCGAGATCGACGCAGCGCTCTACGACCGCAGCCTCACCGCGGCTGAAGGCGTCGTGGAGACCCGGGTCGCCTTGTACCAGCTGCTGATCGACCAGGGCTGGACCCCGCCGCCTGCCGTCGCCCGTGACCTGGCCTTCGACGACGGCCTGCTGCGCGAGCCGAGCGAGCACCTCCCGTAGCGCGGGTGTGTCCTTCTCGTGATTGACGAGATGGGCGTGCGCCCCTTCCACTTGGCACTACCGGTTCGACCGTGTCCCCGCCCGGGCCGGTGACGCGCACGTCACTGCCAAGGGGGAAGCAGATGCGGACGACCTATCGCGTGCTCGCGTACGCGCTCGCCGTCGAGGTCCTGGTGCAGGCCATGGCGATCGCCTACGCGCTGGCCGGACTGGGCAAGTGGGTGGAGGACGACGGCGGCGTCCTCACGAAGAAGGTGCTGGACGACGAGTCCGCGCACTTCCACGGAATCGGAGGGTTCGCGTTGCACGGCGTCAACGGGATGATGGTCATCCCGGTGCTGACGCTGCTGCTGCTCGTCGTCTCCTTCTTCGCCAAGTTCCCCGGCGCGAGCCGTCGGGCGGGGGTCCTCGTCGGGCTGGTGGTCCTGCAGGTGGTGCTGGGCCTGGCGCTGCACGGCGTCCCCTACGTCGCCCCGCTGCACGCGCTGAACGCGTTCGGCATCCTGGTCATGGCCTACCTGGCCGGCGCCCGGACACCCACGACCTCGGCAGTGCCGGCGACGGCCTGAGCGTCGACGTACGCACGCCAAGGCGGTACCTCCGAGGAGGTACCGCCTTGGCGTGGGCCCGTCAGGTGGCAGGCATCTGCTCGGGGTGCCAGCCGGGCACGTGCACCTTCACGTCATAGGAGGTGCGGCGTGCGTGCATCAGGCCGAGCACTCCCAGGACGAGGAGCGCGAGCCCGGTGCCGAGCGCGATCCAGGCGGCGACGAGGGCGACCTCGGCCATCTTGCCGAACGCGTAGGCGTTGAGCAGCAGGCCGCGCAAGGTCTCACCGCGGAAGACGGTCGCGACCTTGCCCTGCAGAGCGGTGTCGGTGGGGTTGGCCTGCGCCTGTGCGGAGAGCTCGGAGTAGGTCTTGCCGCCACCGATCCCGTTGAGGTGGACCGCGATGAAGTGGTCCGCGTAGGCCTTCGCCTGCTCGCCGTTGCTGAGCTGCTGTCCGGCGTACTTGCTCAGGTACGGCTTCACGGCCGGGTCGTTGAGCGACTCGGAGCCGGCCTTGGGGAAGAAGATCTTCTGCGCCACCAGCTGAGTGCGTACGTTGTCGTCGATGAAGCTGTTGGCCCAGAAGAGCAGGCCCGAGGCTGCCAGCAGCACGGTCGCGACCACCAGTCCGGCGGCCGACACGAGCGCGTCGAAGCTCTTGCGTCTCATGGTCTTTCACTCCTGTCGGGCGGCTCGTTCGGTCGCCTGCCAACATGTCATCAGTCAGGGACATCCGAGGGCAGGGGGAAAAGTCACCTATGACAGGGCCCAATGACCCTGCGGGCACTCCCCGCCGCCGGCTCGACGACCTGCTGTCCGAGCTGCAGAACCAGGTCGACACAGACGTCGCCGACGCCCGCGGGCGCGTCAACCGCCTGCTCGACGCGGTGCTGGCGGTCGGCTCCGACCTCGACCTGCAGGTGGTGCTGCACCGCATCGTCGAGGTGGCCGTCACTCTCGTCCACGCGACGTACGGCGCGCTGGGTGTGGTCGCCGAGGACGGGCAGGGGCTGTCGCAGTTCATCACCGTCGGCATCGACGACGACACCATCGCGACCATCGGGCCGCCACCGACCGGGCACGGCGTGCTCGGCCAGCTGATCCGCGAACCGCACCCGCTGCGCCTCCCCGACCTCGCGGAGCACCCGTCTTCCTACGGGTTCCCGCCCCACCACCCGCCGATGCGGACGTTCCTCGGCGTGCCCGTGCGGGTCAGGTCAGCGGTGTTCGGCAACCTGTACCTCACCGAGAAGCGCGGCGGCGAGGAGTTCACCGAGGACGACGAGACGGTGGTCATCGCCCTCGCTGCCGCCGCCGGCATCGCGATCCAGAACGCCCGCCTGTACGACGAGAGCCGCCGGCGCGGGGCCTGGATCGAAGCCGGCCGTGAGATCTCGACGTCGCTGCTGTCAGGCACCGAGCCCGAGGACGTCATCGCGCTGGTGGTGGACCGGGTCCGCGACCTCGTCGAGGCCGACGTCACGTTCGTGGCGCTGCCCCGCGGCGACGGGCTCCACCTGGAGGCGGTCAGCGGAGGGGACGGAGCGGCGCTGCTGCAGGAGCTGTCCGGACCGCTCAGCAAGGTCGTCGCGACCGGCTCCCCGCAGGACCTCGCGACCGACAGCCTGGTCGGGAGCGCCGTACCCCTCGGGCCCCGGCAGGAGCAGCAGGGCAACGGCGTCCTCGTGGTGCTCTGGACCCAGCGGCCCGACCCCTGGGTCACGGTCGACCTGAGCAGCTTCGTCACCCAGGCAGCGGTCGCGTTCGAGCTCGCCGAGCGCCGCCGCGAGGCCGAGCGGTTCGCGATCATCGAGGACCGCGACCGGATCGCCCGCGACCTGCACGACCTGGTGATCCAGCGGCTGTTCGCGACCGGCATGCAGCTGCAGAGCGCGGTCCGGCTGGTGGACCAGAACCCGGTCGAGGCGACCGCGCGGGTCAACCGCGCGGTCGACGAGCTGGACGGCACCATCCGCGAGCTGCGGTCGACGATCTACGGCCTCACCGCACCCCTGGAGGGCCGGCCCTCCCTGCGCTCGCAGCTCCTGGAAGTCGTCGACGCCGCCACCGCGCAGCTCGGCTTCGCCCCGTCGTTGCGGCTCGACGGGCTGCTCGACACCCTCGCCACCCCCGAGCTCGCCGAGCACGCCCTGGCGACCCTGCGCGAGGCGCTGTCCAACGCCGCGCGTCATGCCCAGGCCAGACGGGTCGACGTCCTCGTCGCCCTGCGCGGCAACACGCTGCAGGTGCGGGTCGAGGACGACGGCATCGGCATGGCCGAGGACGCAGCGCGCAGCGGGCTGCTCAACCTGGCGAGCCGCGCCGAGAAGCTCGGAGGCGCCCTGCGCGTGACCTCCGGGCCGGGGCACGGCACCCGGCTGGTGTGGCAGGTGCCGGTCTGAAGCAGGTCTGTGGCAGATCCAGGTCTAAGGCGTCTGGCGCAGCTCGGTGGCGAGGACGGCGACCTGCGTGCGCCGCTGCAGCCCGAGCTTGGCGAGGACGTTGCTCACGTAGTTCTTGACCGTCTTCTCGGCCAGGAACAGCCGGGCGGCGATCTCGCGGTTGGTCAGGCCCTCGCCGATGAGCGCCAGGATCTTGCGCTCCTGGTCGGACAGCTGCTCGAGCGGGTCGGCGGCCTTGGGGGCACGCAGCCGGTCGAGCACCACCGACGTGGCCCGGGGGTCGAGCAGCGACCCTCCCGCCGCGACGGTGCGGATCCCGTCCACCAGGTCGTTGCCGCGCACGTCCTTCAGCACGTAGCCGGCGGCACCGGCGAGGACGGCGTCCAGCAGCGCCTGGTCGTCCGCGAAGGAGGTGAGCATCAGGCAGGCCAGCTCGGGCATCTTGTCGCGCAGCTCGCGGCAGAGCGCCACGCCGTTGCCGTCCGGCAGGCGGACGTCCAGGACAGCGACCTGCGGCCGCACCGCCGGCACCCGGGACAGCGCTTCGTCGACCGAGGACGCCTCACCGACGACCTGGATGTCGTCCTCGGCCTCGAGGAGCTCCCGGACGCCACGACGGACGACTTCGTGGTCGTCCACGAGAAAGACACTGATCACGGGCTCAGCATGCCACCTCCTGGGCGATTTCGAGCCGGGTCCTAGGTCCCGATCCCGACAGGACAGCGGACTCTAGGACCGCGCTCCCGACGGCCCCACCCTGGATCCGTGAGCGTCGAGGTGTCCGGTTCGGACACGACCCTGTCGCAGGATGCCTGCCGTGACCGGCTGTCCCACAGCCGGCGTGGGCTCTTGGCCTGCACGCAACGAGCGCTCCCGAGCGTCGTACCCGTCGGCGTCCGGCTGCACCAGGGACGGCTGCTCGTCAGCGTGCACGACGACGCGGTCCGCGACCAGCTCGTGGGGCAGGTGGTCGCGCTCAGCGTCGGACGGCACCCGAGCGGCCTCCGTCGCGGCTGGCGGGTGGTGGTCCGCGGGCAGCTCGGCCCTGCGGACGACGAGCAGGACCGCACCCTCGCGCTCGAGCCCTTCCAGCTGGAGGGGGTCGCCCTCGGCCGGTCCCGGTGACCCCGCACACCGGTCTGTCGGAGGTGGCACAGGCGCCGGTGGGGAGTTGCTGCGAGGCTGTGGTGGTGACCTCGGACCGGCGCCCGCCGAACGGTCCCAGTGACGACGAGGAGACGCGACCGTGACCACCCTCACCGCGGAGGAGCGCGAGCACCTGGTGCTCATGGCGACCTGCGCCCCCAGCGTCCACAACACCCAGCCCTGGCAGTTCGTCCCGGAGCCCGACGGCGTCCTGCTGCGGGTGGACCGCTCCCGCCAGCTGACCGTCCTGGACCCCGAGGGACGCGAGCTCCTCGTCTCGTGCGGTACGGCGGTCCACCACCTGCAGGTCGCTGCCCGGGCACTGGGGCTGGACACCGAGGTCGAGCTGTTCCCCGACCGCCACTCCCGCGACACGGTCGCGAGGGTGCGGACGCACCGCGGCGAGCCGGCGAGCGACGCGGAGGTGGCCTCCGCGGTCGCGATCCTGCACCGGCACACCCACCGCGGGCGCTTCACCGACGAGCACGTCCCCGATGAGGTGCTCGAGCGATTGCGCGTCGCGGTCGAGGGCGAGGGCGGCCTGTTGCGCGTGGTGCGCGACGACGAGCTCGTCGAGGTCGAGGTCCTCGTCAGCAGGGCCGAGCAGGCGCTCCTGCAGACCCCCGGCTACACGGGCGAGCTCTCGCGCTGGGTGTGGCACGAGCCGCCGGACGAGGAGCGCGGCGACGGGATGCCCCAGGCGGCGGTCGACCACGGTCCCGACCGCGCGGAGAGCTTGCAGGGCAGGCAGTTCGAGGGCACACCGGCCCCGCGGCCGCTCGAGCCGCCGACCCCCGAGCACCCCGCCGTCGTCGTGCTGTCCACCGAGGCGGACACCCCCACCGACTGGGTGCAGGCCGGCCGCGCGCTCAGCGCCCTGCTGCTCACGGCTACCGAGCTCGGCGCCCTGGCACAGCCGATCGGCCAGGTCATCGACGTCCCCAAGGAGCGCATGGCCCTGCAGCGGCTGCTCGGCACGGTCGGGCCGCCGCAGATGGTGCTCCGCCTCGGCATGGGCGTGAGCGCGCCGGTCAGCCCCCGTCGTCCCGTCGACGAGGTGCTGCGTCCTTGAGCTGACCCGCCAGGACCTCGCCGGCCCGCCTGTCCCCCGCGGTACCGGGGATCGCTCGTCGACGCGCCCGCGCGCCAGCCCGGCAGTCCCCTGCAGCCCGACCTCACGACCCCGCTCCGCACGGCGTCCGCGCTCTCAGCGCATGTCGAGCACCTCGTCGACGCCGCGCCGTGGTGTGGAGCGCACCAGCCCGCCGTACCCGATGCGCAGGACGACCTGGGCGGCGGGCACTCCCGCCGCCCGGGCGACCTGGACGCGCAGCCCTTCCACGTGCAGTGGCGCGTTGAGGTAGGACGCGGCCAGGCCCTCGGCGCGCGCCCGCAGGAGCAGGCGCTGCATGCCGGCACCCGCCCGCAGCAGGGAGGCGCGGTTGTCGTCCCGGGAGCCGACGACGACCAGCGCCGGCGCCTCGTCGGCCATCGCGGCGAGCTCGCGCGGCGCGATCTCCGGACGGCCGCTGCGCTCGAGCACCGGCTGCAGCCAGCTGCGCAGGGCGCCCTCGCCGAACGCGTAGCCAGGGACGCCGTCACGGTGCGAGGTGCTGTTGCCGCGCGCCCACGCCGCCGTCTCCCGCCGGTAGCCGCCGTCGTTCCACAGCTGCGCGCTGGACACCTCGGTCAGCTCCGCGAGGACGGTGCGCGCCGAGGTGTCGAGGACCTCGACGGAGGCGCCCTCCATCCGCCCCTCGGCGCACATCCGCTCGACGACCTCTGTCGGGACCTCGGTCTGCTCGAAGGGGCCGCGGTGCGTGCCTCGCAGCAGGATCGCCCGGCGCAGCTCCTTGTCGACGTCGAGGATGTGCACCGGGCCGCGCAGCAGCACCCTTGCCAGCAGCTCGGGTTCGGTGGGCTCGGGCAGCAGCTCCACGTCGGCGCCGCTGCCCGCCATCGCGAGGGCCAGCCGCAAGTTGAGCAGCGCGGCGCCGCACGACAGCACCGCTTCCCGGTCCTCGGGGTCGACGACCGGCAGCCGGCGTCGTTCGTCGAGCATCAGGTCCACCGACGCGGTGTCGTCCTGCAGCCGTGCGACGAAGCGCCACGGCTGCACGTTGTGCTCGCTCGGCGCCAGCTCGGCGTGGGCCACCGCCCACCGGACCACGTCCCGGAGCTCGGCGTCAGCAGGGAGCGAGTCGGAGGCGACCAGGTGCGGTTCGTCGGCGCGAAGCATGCGTCCAGCGTCGGCAGGACCGGTGCTCGCAGACAGGGCCGAAGGACCTGTTCTCGGCACGAAGGGACCAGAGGCCACGCGGCGGATGGACCTTTTACCCTGCCCGGCTCGGGCGGCTTCGCGGAGGCTGTGCGCATGAGCGACGCGAACAGCGACATGACCGTGGTCGGGGTGGATGACAGCGCAGGCTCGCAAGCCGCTCTGCGCTGGGCGCTGCGTCACGCGCACCGCCGGGACGGCGCCGTGACGGCGGTGCACGCGTGGCTCCCCACACCTGCCTTCGCGCGGGCCGACCTTCCGATGTTCCTGGACCTCGACGTGCTGGCCCGCGCGGGCCAGGCGCTGCTCGAGGAGCAGGTCGCCGAGGCCCGCAAGACGACCGGGCTCGACCACGTGCCGGTGCACCTGGTCTGCGAGCACGGCGCGGCCGGCGCGGTGCTCGAGGTCGCAGCTGAGGGCGCGCACGCGCTGGCCGTCGGCCGGGCTCAGCACGCTGCCCCGGTTCGGGCGCTGCTCGGCTCGACCGCGGCCGACTGCCTCCGCCGCAGCCCGTGCCCGGTGGTCGTCGTGCCTCCCTTGGACGAGAAGGACACCGTGCTGCCGATGCACACGGCGAGCGTGTACGTCGGCGTCGACCACCAGGCTCCCTCACGCGCCGCGCTGCGCTGGGCGGTCGAGGTCGCCGTACAGGAGGGCAAGCCGCTGGTGCCCGTCCACGTGCAGTCCCCGCTGCACGACCAGGACGAGCGCGACCTGACGGTGCTCGAGGCCAGCGACCGCGAGCAGGAGAGGATCCGGGACGAGGTGGCCCGTGAGGCGCGCGACACCGTCCTCGATGCCGTCCTCGACGTCCGTCCGCTCGTGGTCCTGGGCGCTCCCGGTCCCGCCCTCGAGTCCCTGGTGGGACCGGAGGACCTGGTGGTCGTCGGTGCCCGCGGCCGCGGCGCCGTGTCGAGCGCACTGCTCGGCTCGACGAGCCACTACCTGGTGCACCACTGCCGGGCGCCGGTCGCGGTGATCCGCACCCGCGAGCACAAGCCACTCGACTGAGGGACGAGGAGAAGGGTCCGCAGCCCCCGCTGCGGACCCTTCTCGCTCGGTGTCACCGGACGGCGACGACCTTCAAGGCGTCGCTGCGATCAGGCGCCTCGAACGCCTGGTACGCCTGCTCCATCTCGGCGAGTGCGAAGCGGTGGGTCACGATGCCGCTGACGTCGAGCTTGCCGGCCGCGAGCAGCGCGAGCAGGGTCGGCGTCGTCACCGTGTCGACGAGTCCCGTGGTGATCGTGACGTCCCGCGCCCACAGCTCCTCGAGGTGCAGCACCGCCGGCTTGCCGTGCACACCGACGTTCGCGACGTGACCGCCCGAGCGCACCAGCCGCGTGCAGAGCTCGAAGGTGTCCGGGACACCGACGGCCTCCACGACCACCTGCGCACCCAGCCCGCCGGTCAGCTCCTGCACTGCAGCCAGGGCCTCGTCCGGCGAGCCGGCCACCACGTCCGCACCAAGTCTCTTCGCGGCTTCGCGGCGGCTCTCGACCGGGTCGACGGCGACCACGGCCAGCGGTGACACCAGCTGCGCCGTCGCGATGGCCGCCAGCCCGATCGGGCCGGCACCCACGACGGCGACCACGTCCCCAGGACGGAGCGCGCCGTTCACGACCCCGACCTCGTACGCCGTCGGGAGGATGTCGGCCAGCAGCACGGCGCGCTCGTCGGACAGCGGCTCGGGCAGCCGGTGCACCGACAGGTCCGCGTGCGGGATCCGCGCGTAGTCGGCCTGCACCCCGTCGATCGTGTGACCCAGGACCCAGCCGCCGCCGCGCGTGCAGAGCCCGTACGAACCTGCCCGGCACGACGGGCACACACCGCAGCAGGTGATGCACGAGGCCAGCACCCGGTCGCCGACCTCGACGGTGCGCACGCCGGCTCCGACCGCGACGACCCGGCCGACCGCCTCGTGACCCAGGACGGTGCCCGGCTGCACCTCAGGGACGTCACCCTTGAGGATGTGCAGGTCGGTGCCGCAGATCGTCACCGCCTCGACCTCGAGCACCAGGTCGTCGGCCTCCCGGAGCGTCGCGTCCGGGACGTCCGTCCAGCTCCGCGCGCCCGCTCCCTCGAACACCATGGCCTTCATGGCTACCTCCTCTCACGGCAGGACGATCACGTCCTCCACGGGACGTCGCGGCGTCGCCGGCACCGGCCCTCCGACACCGAGGCGGAGCACCATCTGCGCATCACCCGGCAGCGAGAGCTCCACCCGCATCAGTGCGCGCACCGCACTGACCTCCACCGGCTGGTTCAGGTACGACGCGTGCGCGCCGGCCACGTGGGCCCGCAGCAGCACGGCCATCAGCGCCTGCCCCGCCCGGACGCGGTCGAGGTGGCTGTCGGTCGGGGTGCAGAGCACCGCGACGAGCGGCCGGTCGGCGGCGAGCCGGTCATGGCCGGCCAGTCCGTCGGCCTGCGCGAAGTCGCGCTGCACGAACTCGGCGCGGTAGGACTCGACCGCACCCCGAGTCGCCTCCGTGCGCACGCCGTCCGGCCGCGGGTCTCCGGGCGGCCGCGACCAGCGCGCGAGCTCCTCCAGCACGTCGTCCCGCCTGATCAGCTGGGAGTCGGCGAGGGCCACCAGGTGCCGCAGGGTGCTGCGGTCCCCGGCCCCGGTCACCAGCCGCAGGTGCGCCCCGAAGCGGCCCGCGGCGCGCTGCAGCAGGAACGGCAGCGCCGGGTCGAGCCCGGTCGCGTCCAGCGGCCCCCGGTCCGTGCGGCGCTCCTGCACCGCCGCGACCAACGCGAGCTCCTCCCCCGTCGCCGGCAACGACTCGCCCTCGCGCAGCCGCGCGACCGGGCCGGACGGGCCGTCAGGGAACAGCTCCAGCACCGGCAGGAAGCCCTGCCCGCGTACGGCGACGCAGGCCGCCTCGACCGCGGCGCCGCAGGCGATCAGCGACTCCCTGCCGTCGGGGTCGGACGGCCCCACGGCACGGTTCGAGTCCTCGTGCACCTCCAGGCAGTCCTCGTGCACCTCGAACCGCCACGGCTGGCTGTTGTGCTTCGACGGTGCCAAGCGGGCCGTCTCGGCGCAGGTCACGAGCCGCCGTCGCACGGCGGCCTGGTCCGCATCCGCAGCGGTGCTCATCGCCTGCCTCCTCTCGTGGAGGTCATGCACCCAGCGTCGCCGTCTGGCGGCTGTACGGGCAGGGCCGAAGGTCCGCAGCCGCGGGACCTAGGGCCCGGGGCTGACACGACGGACTTGTCGGTCAGGGATCGGTCCCGCCCTGGTCGAGCCGGAACGGCGGGTAGTCGTCCGTCATGAGCGCCGCGTACGCAGCGACCCGCAGGCACCAGCGGTCACAGCCCATGACGAGGTCGAACAGCCCCTGCGGGTAGCGAGCCGTGAAGGCGAGGAGCACCCCGGCCACCAGCACGAGGATGCTGATCAGGCCGCCTCCGGAGCTGCTGCCGTCGTGCCACACGACCCAGCCGCTGCCGGCGAGCAGACCGACGACGACGTAGTGCGGGATCGCGAGCAGCCACCACTTGACCAGAGCCAGGCCGCGCGAGAGCTGCTCCGGGTAGGGGATGTCCAGCCGGGCCGGGTAGTCGGGCTCCTCGTCCAGCGAGAACGGCGGGTAGCGGTCGGTCCCCAGCGCCCCGTAGCTGTAGTAGGCGACCCGCCAGGACCAGCGCAGCACGCCGACGTTGAAGTCGAAGATGCCCCGCGGGTAGCGGCCGGTCACCACGATGGCGACCATGGCCACCAGGCTCAGTACGACGAAGGCGACCCACAGCAGGGCCAGCACGACCAGGTGCGGCAGCACCAGCAGCCACTTGACCAGCCACAGCCACCTGGACAGCTGCGGGCTCAGCTCACCGCGCACCCGCACCGGGTAGGCGTGCGCCGGGGCGGTCACGACCGCACCGCGCGGACGCCGGACAGCACGTGCCGGCTGGTGGTCAGCAGCCACAGCCCGACCATGGCGCAGACCGCGACACCCGTGACCGTGACGCTGCCCGTCACCACCGCCGTCAACGTGGCCAGCAGGGCGACCGGACCGAGCAGGAAGCCGACCCCCTGGGTCGCCCCCGCGGCCATGGCGTCCGCCGCTCCCACCGTGCAGGCGACCTGCCCGGCGAGGAGGAAGAGCACGGCGAACCAGCGGACCGAGGTCACCGGCGCCCAGCTCTGGCCCTGAGCGAGACCGACGTAGGACGCAGCCAGCGCTCCGGTGACCGCCGTGGCCACGGCGTCGCGCCAGGTGATGGTCCTTCTCACGGCACTCCCCTTTCCTCGACGCCGACGTCAGAGGTCGCGGTCCTCCTGGGCAGACGGCGGCACGACCACCACGGGGCACCCGGCGTGGTGCACGACCGCGCTGCTGACGGAGCCGAGCAGCAACCGTCCGATGGCGCTCGCGCCGCGCGAGCCGACGACCAGCAGGTCGGCGGTCTCGGCGGCCTTGAGCAGCAGCTCCCGAGCGCCCCCCACCACCGCGCGTACGGCGAGACCATCGGGCCGGTCGTGCCCCCACTCGACCACGACCTTGCTCACCAGCTCCTCGAGCGCCTCCTGCCGGGCCTCGAGGCTGTCGTGCGGGACCTCCACGTAGACGCTGTCGGGCGTCCAGGCCGTCACCGGCGGCGTCGGGTCATAGGCACTGAGCACGGTCAGCGGAGCGCTGCGCACCACGGACTCCTCGAGGGCCCACCGCAACGCCCGCAGCGAGTCCGACGAGCCGTCGACCCCGACCACGATCCCCGTCATCGACGATCCCTCCCACGCGGCTGCTGCCCGGACCGACCGGAGCTGCGATCAGTCTCGTTCCCGCGCTTGGTGACGGATAGGGTGAAGCGCCCTGATCCGGCAGGACCTTCGGCCCTGCTGCGGAGGCCAGTGGCGGGAGCACCGTGGCCCTTGTGTCGTGGACCTGGCCGCCGTCCGCCGCGCCCTCACCCGGTCCCCGGACCTGCCCGTGACGTCCCAGCAGTCGACCGACCCCGTGCTCGCCGCGCCATGGAGCGCGACCGGCGCGGAGGTGCTGACGGCCCTGGGCAGCGATGCCGTACAGGGCCTCACGTCGGCGGAGGCGGCGCAGCGCCGCGAGACGCTGGGGGCCAACCTGCTCGACCTGCGCCGGCCACCGTCGGTCTGGCGCACGATCGGCGCTCAGCTGCGCGACCGCCTCATCCTGGTGCTGCTCGGCGCGGCGGTGCTCACCACGGCGACAGGTGACCTGCGCGACACCGCGGTCATTCTGCTGGTGGTCGTCGTCAACACCGCCCTGGGCGCCACGCAGGAGCGCCGGGCCGAGCAGGCCGTCGCGGCCCTCACCGAGCTCACCGCCCCGCAGGCGCTGGTCCTGCGGGACGGGACCGCGAGACGGGTCCCCGCCACCGACCTGGTGCCGGGCGACATCGTCCGCGTCGAGGCCGGCGACATCGTGCCCGCGGACGGCCGGGTCCTCGAAGCAGCGCACCTGGAGGTCGACGAGGCGCCGTTCACCGGTGAGTCGGTGCCGGTGACGAAGCAGCTCGAGGCGGTCAGCGCCCGCGCCGACCTGCCGGTGACGGAGCGGACGAGCATGCTGCACGCGGGCACGGTGGTGTCGCGGGGCCGCGCCCGGCTGCTCGTCACGACGACGGGGATGGGTACCGAGGTCGGGCGGCTCGCCACCCTGCTGGAGGCCCAGGTGGCGCCGCCGACCCCGCTGCAGCGCAGGCTGGGGCAGCTGAGCGGCCAGATCGCGCTGGGAGTCGCAGCGGTCTGCGGTGTGGTGGTGGCCCTCGGCCTGGCACGCGGGTTGTCCGTCGAGCTGGTCCTCGTGACCGGCGTGAGCCTGGCGGTGGCAGCGGTCCCGGAGTCGCTACCGGCCGTCGTGACGCTCTCGCTGGCGCTGGCCGCTCAGCGGATGGCGCGCCGGGGCGCGCTCGTGCGCCGGCTCCCCGCCGTCGAGGCCCTCGGCTCGGTCACGGTGATCTGCTCGGACAAGACCGGCACCCTCACCGACGGCGTGATGACGGTGCGCCGGCTCTGGTTGCCGACCGGCGAGCTGCCGGTGACCGGCCGCGGCTACGCACCCGAGGGGGAGGTGGAGGGCGCGTCCGACCCAGCGGTCCGCGAGCTGCTGGAAGCCCTGGTCCTCTGCAACGACGCGCGCCTCGTGCCGCCCGCGGACGACGCTGCCGACTGGGGTGTCATCGGCGACCCGACCGAGGGCGCTCTGCTCGCCGTCGCGGGCAAGGCAGGGCTGGACCTCGGGCAGCTGCGGACCCGCTGGCGCCGGAGCGCCGAGGAGCCGTTCGACGCGGCGCGGGCCCGCATGACGACGGTGCACGTCGACGCGAGCGGTCGTGGTCTGGTGGTGTGCAAGGGCGCGCCGGAGGTGCTGCTGGACACCCCCGGCCTGCTCGCCGCCGGCACCGACGGTGACGTCCGCGCCGAGGCCGCCCGCCTGGCAGCCGAGGGCTTCCGGGTGCTGGCCGTGGCCACCTCAGAGACAACCGCAGAGGTCGACGCCGCCGCACCGTCGGTGACGGCCGAGGAGGCTGAGCACGACCTGCGGCTGCTCGGACTGGTGGCGCTGCAGGACCCGCCGCGCGCCGACGCCGTCACCGCGGTCGCGCAGTGCCGCTCGGCCGGCATCGTCGCGCTGATGATCACCGGGGACCACCCGTCCACTGCCAGGTCGATCGCGCGCGACCTCGGGATCCTGACGGACGGCGGCGACGTCGTCACGGGGCAGCAGCTGCTCGACGGGCACGCGCCCGACCTCGGCACGACGGTCTACGCCCGCACGGCCCCCGAGCAGAAGCTGGACATCGTCCGGCACTGGCAGGACGCCGGTCACGTCGTGGCCATGACCGGCGACGGCGTGAACGATGCCCCGGCGCTGCGCCGGGCGGACGTCGGCGTGGCGATGGGCCGCTCGGGCACCGACGTCGCGCGGCAGAGCGCCGACGTCGTACTGGCCGACGACGACTTCGCGACCATCGTGCACGCGGTCGAGGAGGGACGCCGGGTCTACGACAACATCCGGCGCTTCCTGCTCTACGGCCTCGCAGGCGGCGTCGCCGAGGTGCTCGTCATGCT
>JBAVRG010000063.1:0-6130 GCA_049694795.1 Mycobacteriales bacterium | reverse complement strand
GGGTCGTCGCGTCCCGCGCGGCCGCCGGGCCGCCCTCCGCGAGCCGGGCCAGCGAGGCGAGGTCGGTGAGGTGCTCCGGTGGCCGGATCGTGCTGCCACCGAGCAGCGCCGGCAGGAAGGCGAGGCGGGCCGCACCGACCAGGGCCATGGCGCCGTCGGCGTCCTGCCCCAGCGCGGCTCCGACCGCCGCGGCCGGCAGGTCGTAGGAGTCGCGCAGCAGCAGAGCCGCGCGCTCGCGTTCGGGCCGCGACTCGAGCGCCTCCGCCAGCCGCACCTGGTTGGCGTCGCTGGACAGCACACCGCCGCCGAGCGGCAGGTCGTCGTCGCCGCCGGCCGCCGAGCGCCCGAGCGCCCGAGCCCGGGCGAACCACCATCCCACCGGGTCGACGACCGCCTCCGGCTGCGCGGCGACCGCGTCGACCAGGTCGAGGGCGCTCGTCTCGACCACCTCGATCGCGGCCTCGGGCCCGCACCCCAACCGCCGTACGGCGTCGTGGACGCGGTCGGCGTGCACCCGCACCGCGGCGAGCAGCTCGTCGGCGGTCAGCACGCGACTACCTTAGGCACGTGCTGGTCGACCTGCGCAGCGACACCCTGACCCGTCCGACACCTGGCATGCGCGCGGCCATGGCCGCCGCCGAGGTCGGGGACGACGTCTACGGCGAGGACCCCACCGTCAACGCCCTGGAGGAGCGCGTCGCCGGTCTCTTCGGGCACGAGGCCGCGGTGCTCGTGCCCACCGGCACGATGGGCAACCAGATCTGCCTGCGCCTCGTGGTCCCCTCCGCCGGTGAGCTGCTCTGCGACGCCGACGCGCACGTGGTCACCTACGAGCACGGCGGCGCCGCGCAGCACGGCGGCATCCAGTCCCGCACCGTCGGTGGCGGGCTGCTCTCAGCGGGGGCGGTGGCCGCGCAGCTGCGCCCCGAGGGCTGGGGCACCGTGACGACCAGCGCGGTGAGCGTCGAGCAGACCCACAACCGCGCCGGTGGCCTGGTGCACCCGTTGCCGGTGCTGCAGGAGCTGCGTGACCTGACCCGCGACGCGGGGGTCGCCCTGCACTGCGACGGCGCCCGCATCTGGAACGCGCACGTGGCGTCCGGCGTCCCGCTCGCCGGCTACGGGGCGCTGTTCGACACCCTCTCGGTCTGCCTGTCCAAGGGGCTCGGGGCGCCGGTCGGCTCGGTCGTGGTGACCTCGCACGAGCTCGCCCGCGAGGCCCGGGTGTTCCGCAAGCGCCTCGGTGGCGGGATGCGGCAGGCGGGCGTGCTGGCGGCCGCCGGGCTGTACGCGCTCGACCACCAGCTGGACCGGCTCGCGGAGGACCACGCCCGCGCGGCCTGGCTCGGCGCCCAGCTCGGCGTCACCACCGAGACCAACATCGTGCCGCTCGAGGTGCCGAACGCCCGCGCCTTCGCCACCGCGGCCGCGGACCAGGGCGTGCTGCTCGGGGTGGTCGGCCCGGAGCGGGTGCGGCTGGTGACGCACCTCGACGTCGACGACGCGGCGGTGCGTCACGCCGCCGACGTCGTCGGGCGCCTGCTGGCCTAGTGCTCAGACCAGCCGGCGGCCGACCAGCGGCGGCAGCGCGACGCAGGCGGCCGCGAGGTCGGCCAGGTCGTCGCCGTACAGCGCCTGCGGGCCGTCGCAGAGCGCGGTCGTCGGGTCTGGGTGCACGTCGACGATGACCGCGTCCGCGCCCGCGGCGATCGCGGCGCGGGTGAGCGGCACGACGAGGTCGCGCTTGCCGCCGGAGTGGCTGGGGTCGACGACGACCGGCAGGTGGCTGAGGCTGTGGATCATCGGCACCGCGCTGATGTCGAGGGTGTTGCGGGTCGCGGTCTCGTAG
This sequence comes from Mycobacteriales bacterium, assembly GCA_049694795.1. GTDB lineage: Bacteria > Actinomycetota > Actinomycetes > Mycobacteriales > SCTD01 > RYN-111. The sequence continues at coordinate 4,281 of JBAVRG010000063.1, read as the reverse complement.
GTGCGGATGCCGCGCTCGCACAGCACGATGTCGAGGTTGCCGCGCTGCGCGACGTACTCCGCCGCCATCAGCCACTCCTCGTACGTGGCGGTCATGCCGCGCTTGAGCATCACGGGCTTGCCGGCGGCGCCGACGGCCTGCAGCAGCGCGAAGTTCTGCATGTTGCGGGTGCCGACCTGCAGCATGTCGGCCCACTCGGCCACCAGCGGCACGTCCGCGGCGTCGACGACCTCGGTGACGACCGGCAGGCCGGTCTCCTCGCGCACCTCGGCCAGGATGCGCAGGCCCTTCTCGCCCAGGCCCTGGAAGGCGTACGGCGACGTGCGCGGCTTGTACGCGCCACCCCGCAGCAGGGTGGCCCCCGCGCCCTTGGCCATGAGCGCCGCCTGCAGCGTCTGCTCCGGGGTCTCGACGGCGCACGGGCCGGCGATGAGGGTGAAGGTGTCGGGCCCGATCGGCACGCCGCCCACCGAGATGGTGGTGGCCTCGGGGTGGTGCTCGCGGCTGACCAGCTTGTAGGGCTTGGAGACGCGCACGACGTCACCCACGCCGGGCATCGTCCGCAGGTTGAGGCCCTGGAAGGCGATGACGTCGCCGACCAGCCCGATGATGGTGCGCTGCACCCCGCGGCTGACGAAGGCGGAGCCGCCGGCTGCCTCGACACGGGCGACGACGGCGTCGACGTCCTCGGGTGCGGCGCCTGGGCGCATCACGACGACCATGGTGGTTGTTGCCTCTCAACGCGAAGAGCCCCGGGCAGGGGGCCCGGGGCTCGTGTGGTCAGGTGCGTCAGCAGGCACCCGGCCGGGAGTCCCGGTCGGGAAAGCCATACCACTGCGTCTGCACGCCATGAAGGTACCCCACCCAAGATCGGCCCGACGGGCGGGGGCAGGATGAGACGCGTGACCACTCCGTTTCGCCGACTGGGGGCTGCGAAGCGCGCGGAGGGAGTCCCCCCGGACCGGCTGCCGCCGGGGCAGTACATCCCCCGCGGCTGGCCGGTGCTGCACTACGGACCGGTCCCGAAGTTCAAGCCGCAGTCGTGGGACTTCCGGGTCTTCGGGGCCACCGCGCACGAGGGTCGCTGGTCGTGGGCGGAGTTCGGCGAGCTGCCACGGACGAGGGTGCAGGCCGACTTCCACTGCGTCACGAAGTTCACGCTGCTCGACAACACCTGGGGCGGCGTGGCCACCTCGACGCTGCTGTCCCTGGCACCTCCGCTGCCCTCGGTGACGCACGTGCTGGTGTGGGCCGAGTACGGCTACTCGGCGAACATGACGCTCGAGGACTTCGCCTCCTCGGACGCGATCTTCGCCACGCACCGCGGCGACGAGCAGCTCTCGCCCGATCACGGCTGGCCGCTTCGGCTGGTGGTCCCTCGCCTGTACGCCTGGAAGGGCCCGAAGTGGGCACGCGGTGTCGAGTACCTCACCGAGGACCGGCGCGGCTTCTGGGAGGAGCGGGGCTATCACAACCGCGCCGATCCGTGGCAGGAGCAGCGCTACTCCTACCAGGAGGCACCCGGCGACGGACCACCGCTGTAGGCCGCAGACCCTCACCCGCTGGGTGCGCGGCTGCTACACCTCGAGCCGCTCGACCGACCCCTCCGCGCCGTGGCGCGGACCGATCTCGGTGAGGATCATCGCGGCGAGCACGAGGCCCGCGCCCACCAGGGTGCGCACCCCGAGCACCTCGCCGGCCAGGAGCACGGCGAACAGGCCCCCGAACACCGGCTCCATCGTCATCACGACCGCGGCCCTGGTCGGGCTCAGGTGCGCCTGCGCCCAGGTCTGCACCACGAACGCCAGCGCCGTGGCGGCCAGCGCCGTCAGCGCCAGCGCGCCCCACACCGACCACGACGGCGGTACGGCGAGGCCGCCGGGCACCGCCACCAGACCGCACAGCAGCGCGGTGGTGAGCAGCTGCACGACGGCCAGCCCGTAGGGGTCGTAGGACGAGGCCCACTGCCCGAGACCGACGATGTGCAGCGCGAACGCGGCCGCGCACCCGAGGGTGAGCAGCTCGCCTGAGCCGACCGACAGCCCGTGCAGCGACAGCAGCGCCAGCCCGGTGGTCGCGACCAGCACCGCCAGCCAGGCCGAGGCGGCAGGCGGGGTGCGCAGCAGCACCGCTGCGCCGAGCGGGGTGAGCACCACGAACAGCCCCGTGATGAAGCCGCTCACCGCGGCCGAGGTGTGCTGCAGCCCCAGGGTCTGGAGCAGGTAGCCGGTCCCCAGCGCAAGCCCGACGGTCGCGCCGGCACGCCGCCCGGCGGTCCCGAGCCGGGCGACCGCCCGCGGGCGCAGCGCCAGCATGGCCAGGGCCGCCAGGGCGAAGCGCCAGGTGAGGAAGTCGGTGACCGGCATCTGCGTGACCGCGTCCTTGACGACCACGAACGTCGAGCCCCAGATCGCGGTGACACCGACCAGCGCGAGGGTCGGGCGGTCAGGCATCCCGCAGTGACCGCAGCAGCTCGACGTCGCGCCGGTGCGCGGTCGCGTCGCCGGGCGTCTCCACCACGACCGGCACGTCGCGGGTCGCGGGGTGCCGGAACAGCTCGACGAACGGGTCCTTGCCGATGCGGCCCGCTCCGATCGCCTCGTGCCGGTCGCGCAGCGAGCCGAGCGGGTCCTTGCTGTCGTTGGCGTGCACCAGCCCCAGGCGCCCGCGGCCGACGGCCCGCACCAGGGCGTCGAGGGTCTTCTTCATCCCCCCGGGCGCGGCCAGGTCGTGACCGGCCGCGAACGCGTGACAGGTGTCGAGGCAGACCCCGAGCATCGGGTGGTCGTCGAGCTGCGCGAAGTAGGGGCCGAGGTCCTGCACGGTCGCGGCCAGGGCCTGGCCACCGCCGGCGGTCGGCTCGATGAGCAGCCGCGGCCCGGCGGCGTCGAGTGAGTCGAGCACGGGCAGCAGGTGCTCGCGCACCTGGCGCATCGCGTCGTCCTTGTGCGCCCCGGCGACGGCGCTGCCGGCGTGGACGACCACGGCACGGGCCCCGATCGCTGCTCCGCGCTGCAGCGCGTGCACGACCGCGTCGACGGACTTCTTGAGCGTCGCCTCGGTGGGGGAGCCGAAGTTGATCAGGTAGGGGGCGTGCACGAACGCCGGGACGCCGCGTGCGGCGCACAGCCCTCGGAACTCCTCGTCCCGGGCCGGGTCGCCCGGCGACAGCGCCCAGCCCCGAGGGTTGGAGACGAAGACCTGGACGACGGCCGCGCCGACCTCCTGCGCGTAGGCCAGCCCCTTGACCAGCCCCCCGGCCACGGGCACGTGGGCGCCCACGAGAGAGGGCTTGCGGGGAGGCACGGCGCAAGCGTCCCAGACAGAGGGAGTCGCTGCACAGGCAGGTCCGGTGGGTGTCAGACCACGTAGATCGACACCGTCGAGCCGCGCTTGACCTTCTTGCCGTGGCCGGGATCGGTGGTGACCACGACGCTGCCGGTCCCGCCGGGGATGTCCACCCGGCGGGGCACGAGGCCGGCCGCCGTGAGCTTCTGCGAAGCCGTCTCGGGGCTGTCGCCGCGGACGTCGGGCACCTCGACCACGTCGGGGCCCTTGCTGACCGTGAGGGTCACGGTCGAGCCCTTGTCGGCGGTGCCGGACGAGGGGCTCTGCGCGATGACGACGTCCTTGGGGACGGTGTCGCTGAACGCCTGCTGCACGGTCACCACGAAGCCCAGCCCGCGCAGCGCCTTCGTCGCCTCGTCCTGCTTCTTGCCCGTGACGTCGGGCACCGCGACCGGCTGCTTGCCCTTCGACAGGACCAGCCGGACCGCCGTACCGGGCTTGAGGCGCTGGCCAGGGCCGGGGTCGGAGCGGAGGACGAGGTCCTTGGCGACCGTGTCGCTGTACTCGGACGTGGGGTTGGGGGCCACGGTGAGACCGACGGCGCGCAGCGCAGCCCGGGCGTCGTCGAGGCTCCTGCCGGTCAGGGACGGCACGGTACGGCGGTCCGGCCCCTTCGAGAGGACCACCGTCACGGTGCCGCCCTTGCGGATCCGGCCGTTCGGCTTCGGGGTCTGGCGCAGGACCAGCCCGCGCGCGACGTCCTCGCTGAACTCGTCCGTGCCGTGCTTGGCCTTCAGCCCGGCGTGCTCGATCTTCTGCGTGGCCTTCGCCAGGGTCAGGGTGAGCACCGACGGCGCGGAGGTGTAGCGGTAGCTGCCGAGGTAGTAGCCGCCTCCGAGGGCGAGCAGCGCCAAGGCGGTGACGACCGCGGTGAGGACCAGCCCGGTGCGCCGGCGGCGGGTCGGGCGACCCGCGACGGGGGCGCCGCTGGGG
>JBAVRG010000062.1:0-6462 GCA_049694795.1 Mycobacteriales bacterium | reverse complement strand
GGTCGCGACCGCGCTCCGGGCGGCCGGCGTCCGCGACGTGCACGTCGTGCCGGTGCCCGTCCCCGCACCGCTGGTGCCCATCCGGCCGGCCGGAGAGTGCACCGACGTCGTCTTCGCCGCCGCCCTGGTCCCCGACAAGGGACCGCAGATTCTGCTCGAGGCGTTCGGCCTGGTCGCCGACCGGCACCCGGCCGCCCGGCTCGTGCTGGCAGGCTCCGGCCGGGAGGCCGCTGCCCTCGGGCGCGCGGCCGCGGCCTGGGGTGAGCGGGTCGTCCTGCCCGGCCGGCTGGACGCCGCGGGCGTCTCGCGCCTGATGGGGGGTGCCCGGGTGGTCGTGGTGCCGTCCCTGCCCGCCCTGCGCCGGGAGGGGTCGTCGCTCACCGCGGCGGAAGCCGCGCGCCATGGCCGTCCGGTCGTCACCAGCGACGACCCAGCCGTCGTCGAGGTCACCCAGGCGGTGGGCGGTGACGTCGTACCCGCTGGGGACGTGGGGGCGCTGGCGGCCCGCCTCGACCGGTGGCTCGGCGACCCGGTGGCCGCGACCGCGGCGGGTGAGGCCGCCGCGGCGCGGGCGCAGGTCTACGACCCGGCACACACCGCCGAGCTGGTCCGGCAGGTCTACCTCGACCTGCTGGGTCGCGGCTGACGGCCGAGCAGGCTCGCGGGGTGCTTGCGGACGAAGCGCAGCATCCCCCGGAAGTGCCACCAGGTGCGGCGGGACAGGAACGTCTTGTCGATGACGGCCCCGTAGCGGTGCTGGACGACGGCCTGCGGCACGAGCCAGCGCTCCCAGCCGGCCTTCGCGGCCCGGTAGCCCAGGTCGATGTCCTCGCCGTACAGGCGGAAGCCCTCGTCCATACCGCCGAGGTCGTCCAGCATCTCCCGGCGCAGCAGCAGGAAGCCGCCGAGCAGCCAGTCCGCCTGCACGGGCTCGTCGGGGACGTCGTCGAGCAGGTAGTGCCGGCGCTGCCACTTCTTGGGGTCGAAGGCCAACCGCAGCGGGGTACGACGGACCAGGGTCCCCAGGACGGTCGGGAACGACCGCCGCGACGGCTGCCAGGAGCCGTCGGCGTAGACCATGGCGGGGCCGATGACGCCGCTGCGGGGGTGCGCCTTCGCGAAGTCGAGCAGCACGCCCAGCGCGCCGGGCCGGGCGATCGCGTCGGGGTTGGCGATGGCGACGAACGGCGCGGTCGTGGCCCGCACGCCGGCGTTGGCGTTGGCGGCATAGCCGAGGGGCCGGGGCTGCTCGATGACGGTCGCCTCGTCGGGCAGGCCCTCGATCGGCCCCGGGAGGTTGGCGACGACGACGAGCTCGTCGGCCTGCTCGGCGGCGGCGGCCAGGCAGGCGGGCAGGTCCTCGTGCGGCCCGTGTGTGATCACCACGACCGCGACCTCGGGGCGCGTCATGACAGCGCCTGCTCGTAGGCGGACACGGTGCCCTCGGTCAGGGCCGCCCACGTGAAGCAGGCGGCCCGAGCCAGACCGGCGGCGCGAAGCCGCTCGCCGTCGGCCAGAGCTCGTGCGATCCCGTCTGCCAGCACCGCGGCGTCGCCCAGTGGGACCAGGACCGCGGCGTCGCCCGCGACCTCCGGGAGGGAGGTCGTGTCGCCGGCGACCACCGGGGTCCCGCTCGCCATGGCCTCGAGCACCGGCAGGCCGAAGCCCTCGTAGCTGGACGGGAACACGAAGCACTCCGCGCTCCGGTACAGCGACGCCAGCACCTGCTGGTCGACGTGGCCCAGCAGCTCGACGCGGTCGGCCACGCCGAGGCGGTCGATCGCCTCGCGCAGGGCCGGCATCCCGGCCTTCTCCGGCCCGACCATGAGCAGGCGCAAGTCACTGCCCAGACGCGCGAGGGCCTCGACGGCGAGCACCGGGTTCTTGCGCGGCTGCAGGGCGCCGACGAACAGCAGGAACGGGGGGCCCGGGTAGCGCTCCCCCTCGGAGGAGTACGAAGCGTCGACGCCGTTCGGGGTGACCACGACCTTGTCGGGGTCGGTCCCGTAGCAGTCGACGATGTCGGCCTTGGTGAACTCCGACACGGTGAGCACCAGCTGGGCCCTGCGGACCGAGCGCGGCACGAGCGCCCGCATCATCAGGCGGTCCGCGGTCTGCATCAGGTCGCCGCGCCGCTCGAACGACAGGTCGTGCACCGTCACGACGGCGCGGCCGCTCCAGCCGGGGGGCACGACGTACTGGAAGTGCGCCAGGTCCGGCTTGCGGCGGCGCAGCAGCCTGGGCAGCGACCAGAGCATGCGCAGCTCGGAGGAGACCGCCGGCAGGTGCACGGCGCCGATCCCGTCGGGCACGAGCTCCGGGTGGCGCGTCACGGCGTCGACGCTGCCACCCAGGCGGCTGCCCGCGAGCCCGTGCAGGAGCTGGGTCACGTAGGTCTCGTCACCGGTGCGCCGCCGGCCGAGGACGTCGGCGTCCACGAGCACCCGGCTCATGCGCTGACCTCGAACCGGCCGTCGGACAGGCCCAGGCGCCGCGCCTGCCGGACCCCGGACAGCACCCCGAGCGCCCGCGTCAGGGCGCCGGAGCTGGCGGCGTAGCGGCCCTGGCGCGCCCAGCGGGCCGCGGGGAGCAGGCCGTGCAGCCAGAGCTCAGCCAGCACCAGGCCGCGCTGGTGGGTCAGCCGGTACCGCTTCACCGCGACCGCTCCGGCACCCACGCCGTAGCGGTACATGACCCGCCGTCCCTCTGCGTCGTCCCGCCACGAGACGTGCGTGACCGCCATGCCGGGGGCCGAGCGGGTCGCCCAGCCCACCTGTACCGCGCGCCAGAACGCGTCCTTGTCCTCGCCGCTGCCGAGCAGGCCCCCGACGCCCAACGCCTCGTCGAACCCGCCGAGCACCTCGAGCGCGGTACGCCGGAACGCCATGCATGCGCCGTGCCCGATGGCTGACAGGTCCCCGCTGCCTGTGTACTCCGTGGGGCCGGACTCGGCGGACACGGACAGCTCGATGCCGCTGTCACCGCCCGCCAGCACGTGCCCCCACACCGCACCGACTCGCGGGTCGGTGAAGGCGGCCGCGGTGGCAGCGACCAGCCCGGGCAGCGCACGGCAGTCGTCGTCGGTGAACAGCACCAGCGGCCGGTGCGTGGCACGCCAGCCGAGGTTGCGCGCCCGGCTCAGGCCCGGCCGGTCGCAGCGCAGCACGCGCGCCCCGGCAGCCTCGGCGACGTCCGCCACCGACGCGTCGCGCGAGGCCGAGTCGACCACCACCAGCTCGTCACCGGGTCGCAGCGCGGCCAGAAGGGGAGGGAGGGCCTCGGCCAGCAGCGCAGCCCGGTCCCGGCAGCACAGGACGACGGAGATGCCGTCACTATGCTCCGCGGCGTGCGTGTCCTGGTGGTCGTCCCGTGGGAGCCCTGGAGGCTCGCCGACGGCGTGATCCTGCCGCTCCATCACCACCTCCACGAGCTCGCCGGGCGGCATCACCTGACTGTGCTGGCAAGCGGCTCCCGGACCGCCGGCGAGGTGCAGGTCCGCGGACCCGCGCGCACGCTACCGGACGGTGTGCTGTCGCGATCATTCGGCACATCTCGGCCGGCCGGTGCCGACTACCTCGTGCGGCGGCTGCGCAGCGAGCTGAGCCGCGAGCCGGCACACGTGCACTACGTCGAGAGGCCTGGCCTGCTGGCCGCCCTGTCGCAGGAGGTGCCGCGCGCCGACGTGCTGCACCTGGTCGGCTGGGGGACCGCGCAGCTGGCCACCCGGTTCCCTACGACGCCGGCAGTGCACTACGCCGTCGACCCGTGGGAGTCCAGCTGGCGCAACCGGCGTCTGGCGCCCTGGCGCCGGGTCGTCGACGCAGGGCAGCGCGGGTTGGTGGCCCGGCACGAGGCCCGGCACTACCCGCAGGCGTCCTGCGTGGCGGTTGTCGCGGAGGCCGACGCAGAGCTGCTCCGGGCACGCGTCCCGTCGGCCCGCTTCGCAGTGGTCCCCAACGGCGTGGCGCCGGGGCCGGCGCCCGGCCCGCTGCCGGTCGAGCCCGTGCTGGGCTTCCATGGCGCGTTCGAGACGCAGGCCAACGTCGACGGCGCCCGGGCGCTGGTCGAGCGGGTGTGGCCGAGGGTGCGGGCCCGGCTGCCGGAGGCGCGCGTGCTCCTGGTGGGCCGTGAGCCGTCGCAGGAGGTGCTCGACCTGGCGGCGCGCCCCGGGGTCGAGCTCAGGGCCGACGTGCCAGACATGCGGACCGAGCTCGACCGGACGGCGGTGCACGTGGCCTGGATGCCGTCGGGCCTCGGGCAGAAGAACAAGGTGCTGGAGGCGATGGCGGCCGGTCGCCCGGTCGTGGCCAACAGCCGTGGGGCCAGCGGGATCGGAGAGGGGCCGGGGCTGCTCGTGGCAGACGACGAGCAGGCTGCCGCGGACGCCGTCGTGGCCCTGCTCACCGACCGCGAGCACGCCGCGGCTGTCGGGCGCGCGGGGCGTGAGCGGGTGCTGCGGGAGTTCACCTGGTCTGCGAGCGCGCGACGCCTCGAGCAGCTGTGGGTCGACGCCCTGCGGGAGCGGGCCCGGCCGTGAGGGTCGCGTTCGTCTCCCGGCACCTGCCAGAGGAGGAGGGAAGCGCCGCCGGGCGCCAGCTGTGGTCCGTGGGGGAGGCGTTGGTCGCCACAGGCCACGAGGTCACCGCCTGGTCGTGGCGGCCGGAGCCGCCGCAGGCGGGGGTGCCGGAGTGGTGCACCTGGCAGCCGCTGCCTGGGTCGCCCGCCTGGAGGACGCGTGGCCGGGCACTGGTGCAGCCCCGCTCGGACGTGGCGCGCGCCGGCTGGGTGGCCCCGCCGGGCGCCGTCGTAGTGGCGGACGACCCGGTGTCCTGGGCGGCCGTCGCCGGCCAGGGGCGGCTCGCCGTCGCGACTGTCCACTACTCGGTCGACCTGGACCGCAGAGCCCTGTCCGACCGCCGCCCTGCGGTGGTGCAGGACCGGCGCGGCGAGCGCCGCGCGGTCCGGCGCGCTGACCTGGTGTGGGCCCTGTCCGACCGGGTACGCGCTGCCGTCGGCCGCGGGGTTTGGGTCCCGGCCTGCGTCCCGCTGGCCGCCGAGCCGGTCCCCCTGGTCGAGGAACCGGTGGTGGGGCTGCTCGCGGACTGGTCGTGGGCGCCCAACGTCGCGGCCGGGCGCGCCCTTCTCGACGTGTGGCCGCAGGTGCGGGCCGAGGTGTCCGGCGCCCGCCTGCTCCTGGCCGGCCGTGGCGCGTCGCCGGTGGCCGTCACGGCGGGGGTGCAGTGGCTGGGGGAGGTGCCCGCCACGTCGGACCTGCTCGCCCAGGTCGCGGTGTTCGCCTTCCCCTGCCCGGCGACGTCCGGGCCGAAGATGAAGGTGCTCGACGCCCTCGCCCACGGGGTGCCTGTGCTCACGACGGCGGCGGGCGCGGAGGGCCTCGCTGGCGACGTCGACCGGGCCCTCGTCCTGGCGGACGAGGGGTCCTTCCGCCAGCGGTTGGTCGAGCTGCTGACAGACCCGCAGAAGCGAGCAGATCTGGCTAAGGCCGGGCGGCAGCTGGTAGCGCAGGGACACGCGCCGGCGGTGGCGGCCCAGGCACGGCTCGCGTCGGTGCGGCAGCTGCTGACCGGCGCCACGGCACGAGGCTGAGCAGGCCGAGCGTGAGCAGCGGCAGCCACAGCGGCGCCGTCCGTAGCGCGGTGGGGCGTCCGGTCGCCGGCTCGTCCACCGGCCGGAGCTGGAACGTCGTCAGCCGGCCCCGGCCTCGGACGTCGCGGGCGAGCGCCGTCTCGGCCCGGAGCAGCGCGGCCCGTGACGGGGCCTGGATGCGCACCCGCCCCTCGCCGGCCGCCCCGAAGGTGTTCTCGCACGTCACCGACACGTGCGCGCCGCCGGCGTGGCTGCTGCCGAGCAGCCCGCAGGCGGTGCCGACCAGGGAGTCGGCGGCCGACACCGGGTCGTACTCCACGGTCTCGTGGGTCGCGGTCAACGTGGCGAGCTCGTAGTCCCTGGCGGCGTGGACCGGCGCCAGCGCAGCAGCCAGCCCTCCGGCCAGGAGAGCGGCTGCCCCGGTGACCAGGACCAGGCGGCCGGACGGCCGCGGGAACCGCACCGGCCGCACGTGGTCCTGCGCCAGCACCGTCGCCACCGCCACGAGCAGCCACAGCAGGTGCACGCCCTGCAGCAGGGTGGCTGCGTCGTAGGTCATGGCGCTGGCCACGAAGACGAGAACGCCGGTCGTGCACGCCGCCGCGAGCAGCCGGTCGCGGGGGTCGGGCACGAGCAGGGCACGACCGGTCTGCACGACGGTCACCACGAGCAGAGCCACCAGCAGCGTGGCACCGACCACCCCGAGCTCGGCGTACTCGAGCAGCAGTGCGTTGTCGGTGGTCTGGAAGCCCGAGCTCACCAGCTCACCCAGGCCCAGGCCGCGCAGCGGGTGCTGGGCGACGGCGTGCATGATCGGCGCGAGGCGCTGGGTGCGGACGTCGATCGAGCCCACGT
>JBAVRG010000061.1:0-4372 GCA_049694795.1 Mycobacteriales bacterium | reverse complement strand
TGCCGTAGGTGATGATCTGCGAGACCCGCTCCTCGCCGTACTTCTCGGTGGCGTAGCGGATCATGTCGCCGCGCCGGCGCTCGTCGAAGTCGAGGTCGATGTCGGGCATCGAGATGCGCTCGGGGTTGAGGAAGCGCTCGAAGAGCAGCTTGTGCTCGACCGGGTCCAGCTCGGTGATCTTCAGGGCGTAGGCGACCAGCGAGCCGGCGGCCGAGCCACGACCGGGCCCCACCCGGATGCCGTTCTCCTTGGCGTAGCGGCACAGGTCGGCGGTCACCAGGAAGTACCCGGGGAACCCCATGTTGCAGATGACGTCGACCTCGTAGTCGGCCTGCCGGGTGTGCTCCTCGGGCACGCCGCCGGGGAACCGCTGCTTGAGGCCCTCGTGCACCTGGTGGCGCAGCCAGGTCTGCTCGGTCCAGCCCTCGGGCACCTCGACGCGCGGCATCAGGTCGGCGCCCTCGTTGAAGGCCATCTCGCAGCGCTCGGCGATGAGCAGCGTGTTGTCGCAGGCCTCGGGGAACTCCCGCCACAGGTGCCGCATCTCCTGCGGCGTCTTGAGGTAGAAGTCCTGCGCGTCGAACTTGAAGCGGCCCGGGTCCGCCATCGTCTTGCCCGACTGCACGCACAGCAGCACCTCGTGCGCCTTGGCGTCCTCGGCGTGGGTGTAGTGCAGGTCGTTGGTGGCGATGAACGGGATGCCCATCTCCTTGGCGAGCCGGATCAGGTCCTTCTGGGCGCGGCGCTCGATGTCGATGCCGTGGTCCATCAGCTCGCAGAAGAAGTTGTCGGCGCCGAAGATGTCGCGGAACTCCCCCGCGCTGCGCTTGGCCTTGTCGTACTCCCCCATGCGCAGGTAGGTCTGGATCTCCCCGGACGGGCAGCCGGTGGTGCCGATGAGGTCCCGGTTGGGCCGGGTGTGCTCGGCCAGCAGCTCCTTGTCCATGCGCGGCTTGTAGTAGTAGCCCTCGAGGCTGGCCAGCGACGACATCTTGAACAGCCGGTGCATGCCCTCGGTGCTCGTCGCGAGCATCGTCATGTGCGTGTAGGCGCCGCCGCCGGAGATGTCGTCCTCGCCCCCGGCCCCCCAGCGGTGCCGGGTCTTGTCGAAGCGGCTGCCCGGCGCGAGGTAGCTCTCCTGGCCGATGATCGGCTTGATGCCGTGAGCCGTGGCCCTCTTCCAGAAGTCGTAGGCCCCGAACACGTTGCCGTGGTCGGTCATCGCGATGGCCGGCATGCCGAGCTCGACGGCCTTCTTGAACAGGTCGTCGAGGCGGGCCGCCCCGTCGAGCATGGAGTACTCGGTGTGCACGTGCAGGTGCACGAACGAGTCGCTCACGAGGGGGGTCTCCTACGGGGTGCGCCGGTGGTGCAGCTGGCGGTCCGAGGGGAAGGCGGGCCGTGCTCTGCTCAGGTGGTGGCTCAAGGGGTGGCTCAGGTGGTGCGGTACGGCTCCCAGTCTGGCACGGCGGTCCGACAACTCAGGGTCATCCCGGCGGCGCGTCGTCCCCGCTACGGCGGCCTGGCGCGCGGTCCGGTTGGATGGAGTGCGTGCACATCTCCGCCAAGGCCGACTACGCGGTCCGCGCCGCCATCCAGCTGGCCTCCTCGTCGGAGTTCCCGGTCACCAGCGAGTCGATCGCGGCCGCCCAGGACATCCCCGCGAAGTTCCTCGAGGCGATCTTGTCCCAGCTGCGCCAGAGCGGACTGGTCAAGAGCCGTCGGGGCGCGCACGGCGGCTACTGGCTGTCCCGGCCCGCTGCGGAGATCTCCGTCGCGGACGTCATCCGCGCGGTCGAGGGGCCGATGGCCCTCGTGCGGGGGGAGCGCCCGGAGCACGTCGACTACCACGGCTCCGCCGAGCCGCTCCGCGAGGTCTGGGTCGCCGTACGCGCTGCGCTCCGCGAGGTGCTGGGCCACGTCACGCTGGCCGACATCGCCACCGGTCAGCTGCCGCGGCAGGTCACGAGGCTCACGAGCGACCCTGAGGCCTGGGTCGCCCCCTGGTTCGACTGAGGGCTCGCGGCGGCCGCCCCGCCTCAGCCCCTGGGCACCCCGAGGGCGACGAGGCGTCCGTCGGTGCGCCCCCACTCCGGTACGTCGAACACCGCCACCGCGCAGGTGGGCAGGCCCCGGTCGGTGAGCTCGCGGGCCGCGGGGCTGTCGTCGAGCTCCCAGGCCAGCCGCTCGAGGCCCGGGTTGTGCCCCACCAGCACGAGCACGCCGGCGCCGGTGGACGCGTCCCGCAGCACCTCCACGAGGTCGTCCACCGTGTTGGCGTACAGCCGCTCGTCGAGGACCACCTCGCCCTCCCCCACGGCTGCGAGCTCCCAGGTCTGCCGCGCCCGGGTCGCCGGGGAGAGGACGACGCGGTCCGGCGCGATGTGCTGCTCGGCCAGCCAGGAGCGCGCGGCCGCGGCGTCGGCACGGCCCTGCGGCACCAGCTCGCGGTGCAGGTCGTCGGGCCCGTGCGGCTGGGCCTTCGCGTGCCGGAGCAGGACCAGGGTCGCCATCGCCCCAGCCTGCCACGCCGGGACGTCCGAAAGGGGGGTGCCGCGGGTCCGCCCACCGGCGTACGGTCGGAGCGAGGGAAGGAGGGGTCATGTCGAAGGACAAGCCCTGGCACGAGAAGAAGAAGCCGAAGCAGGTCAAGCCCGTCCAGGCCAGCACACCGCCCTCGCACAAGACGGTGATCCCGGTCTCCCCGCACGCGCGGTAGCGCGTCGGGAGCGTGCGGCTGTTCGTCGCCCTCCGGCCGCCGGCCCCGGCCTGTGAGCACCTGGCGCGCGCTCTGGGCCGCGTGGCCGACCCGCGCTGGCACCTGACGCTCGCCTTCCTCGGCGAGCAGCCCGGGGCCGCACCCTTCGCCGCCGCCCTGCAGCAGGTGCGGAGCCCGCCGGTCAGCCTCACGCTGTCCGGCGGGCTCACCTTCGGGCACCGGGTGCTCGCGGTCGGGCTCGCCGGCGAGCTCGACCAGCTGCAGGTGCTCGCCCTCGCGGTGCGCGACGTCTGCCGGGTGGAGGAGTCCCGGCCCTACCGGCCGCACCTGACGCTGGCGCGCGGCCGGGGCCTGAGGGTGCCGTCCGCACTCGCCTCCTACCAGGGCCCGGTGTGGACGGCGACGGAGCTGGAGCTGGTGCGCAGCCGCCACGGCGAGCACGAGGTCCTCAGCCGCCACCCCCTGTTGTGCCCGGAGGAGATGGACGAAGCGGAGGAACAGGCGTAGACCTCCCCCATGAGGCACTTCACCGTCACGCCACCGCTGCGGATCACCGGGCGCAAGAACAAGGGCCTCCGGGGGCTGGCCGGCAAGCCGTTCCACCCGCCGCTGACCGACGTGCCCATCACGGCGTACCTGTTCGCCGCGGTCTTCGACGTCCTCAGCCTGGGCCTGCACGGCGGCCACCACGCCCTGGCCCGCGAGCTGTTCCACGCCGGCACCTGGGTGCTGGTCGGCGGAGCCGCCGTGTCGCTTCTCGCCGCCCTCACGGGCTGGGCGGACTGGCACCGGTCGAGCGAGCCGGGCACCCAGGCCCGCCGCACCATCAACACGCACGCGGTGATCATGCTGACCGTGACCGCGCTGGTCCTGGTCGACCTGGCGACCCGGCTGGCCCAGTCCGACGCCGCCCACACCTCGACGGTCTGCACCGTGCTGAGCGTGCTGGCCGCCGCTCTGGTGAGCGTCGGCGCCACCTACGGCGGCTCGCTGGTCTACGACTACGGCTTCAACGTCGAGACGGCCGGCGACCACCCGGTCTGGCACAAGAGCGAGACCGACGTCTGAGGCTCAGGCAGGAGCGGGCATCGCCGCCATGATGGTCTGCAGGTCGAAGTAGTCGCGCCACCGCGCGATGAGCCCGTCGCGGACCTCGAAGACGCCCGCCACCGGCAGGTCCACCCAGGCGCCGCCGATCTCGAAGCGGTCGGTGCGCTCGTTCATGACGACGTCGCCGGCCGCCAGCTCGCGGTGCACGACCCACTCCGATCCGGTGCACAGCGCCAGCAGCGCCTCCAGCGTCCCCCGTACGGCGTCCTTGCCGTGCACGGCCGGGAGCATCATGTTCTGGTACTCCACGTCGTCGGCCAGCAGCGCCAGCGCCGCGTCGTAGTCCCGTTGCGCCGCCGCCCGCATGAACGCGTTGACGGTGTGGAGGGGAGTGTCGGTGGGAGTGCTGCTCATGCGAGCTCCTTCCGCATCGACAGGTGCTCGATGCCGGCTTCGAGGTAGACGTCGCCGAAGGGTACGTAACCGGCCCTGTCGTAGAAACCGGTCGCGTGCAGCTGAGCGTGCAGCTCGACGGCCGGCAGCCCCCGCTCGCGGGCCCGCTCCTCGAGCCGGGCGAGCACCGCGGCACCCACGCCCTGCCCG
>JBAVRG010000060.1:0-6382 GCA_049694795.1 Mycobacteriales bacterium | reverse complement strand
GGCGTGGTCGAAGGGGTGGCCTGTGGAGACGCCGCTCTCCGGGCCGGCGCGACGACCCTCGATCGCCTCGAGGAGGCGGTCGACCGCGCCGGTGGGCTGCGCTGGGTCAGCCGCGCGCGCGACGCGGTGGGCCACCTGGAGCCGCGCAGCGAGTCCCTCATGGAGAGCCGGCTGCGCGTCGGCTTCGTGCTCGCCGGCGGGCCCCGGATGCCCGCCCAGGTCGACCTGTACGACGAGGACGGTCGGCACCGCGGCCGCTGCGACCTGTTCCTGCGCGGCGTCGCGGTGGAGTACGACGGGCGCAAGGAGCGCCTCGAGCGCGAGCGGTTCGGGTCGCGCCCGCGGCAACGACCTTGCCGACCTCGAGGTGGAGGTTCGCCGGTTCTCCGCCGACCAGTACTACAAGGCGACACCGGGCCAGCGGCTGGCCGTGTTGCAGCGCGCCCTGGCCGTCGCCGAGGGGCGGACGCGGACGCGGCTGCGCTTCGGTCGCGACACCCTGCCGGCACCGGTGCTGCGGCCGCTGCCGACGGTGGCCGAGGGCCTGCCGCGGGCGGCGTGAGGGTCAGGCCAGGCGGACCGTGTAGTCCTCGATGACCGGGTTGGCGAGCAGCGTGTCGGCGATCTTCGTCGCCTGCTCGAGCGCGGCATCGGCGTCGGCGGCCTCGAGGGCCAGCTCGACGTGCCGACCGATGCGCAGCCCCACCGGGTTCGGGTAGCCGAGGTTCGGGAGTGCGTTGGCGACCGCTTGCCCCTGGGGGTCGAGGATCTCCGGCTTGAGCATGACGTCGACGAGGATCTTGTGCACGGCCACACGACCAGCCTACTGGGACGGCCGCGGCCGGACGCCGTACCCGCTGCTCGGCGATCTACCGCTCGTGGGAGGGCGGCGCCGCGTGTCGGGCCCCACGACAGGTAGATCACCGGGGGGTGGGTGACAGTGAGGTAAACCTTCGAGATCTCCGGGTACACGGCGGCCATGGAGATCAAGCTGACGCTCGCCCTGCCCCGCGACCAGCTGTCCGTGCCCGTCGTGAGACGGATCCTCCAGCAGTCCCTCGAGACCCTCGGGATCGAGAAGAGCACGATCAGCGACATCGGCCTGGCGCTGACCGAGGCGTGCACCAACGTGCTCGACCACGCGGCCGGCGCGGAGGAGTACGAGGTGTCCGCGGGCATCGACGGCACCGCCTGCGTGATCGAGGTCATCGACCGCGGTCACGGCTTCGACGGGGCGCTCAAGGGCCTGGCGGACGCCGAGCCGCACGCCGAGGACGGCCGGGGCATCCAGCTGATGCGTGCTCTGGTGGACTCGGTGAGCTTCCACAACAAGCCGACGGTCGGGACGGTGGTGCACATGGAGAAGCAGCTCGTCTTCCCCGACGGCGCTGTCATCGACATGCTGGACAAGCCCGGTACGGAGTACGGCCCCTGGAGCGTCGACGAGCACCTCGAGGACGCCCCCGAGCCCCGGTAGGCTGCCCCGTGTGAAGATCGGCGTCGTCACGTTCCCAGGCAGCCTCGACGACCGCGACGCCCAGCGCGCCGCCCGACTCTCCGGGGCGGAGGTGACGGCCCTCTGGCACGCCGACAGCGACCTGCACGGAGTCGACGCGGTCGTGCTGCCGGGCGGCTTCTCGTACGGCGACTACCTGCGGTGCGGGGCCATCGCCCGCTTCGCGCACGTGATGCCCACGCTCGTCGACGCAGCCCGGGGTGGGATGCCGGTCCTCGGCATCTGCAACGGCTTCCAGGTGCTGTGCGAGAGCCACCTGCTGCCCGGTGCGCTCACCCGCAACCAGAACCTGCACTTCGTGCACCGCGACCAGCAGCTCGAGATCGCGAACGCCGCCACGGCCTGGACCAGCGACTACGAAGCCGGCCAGGTCATCACGGTCCCGGTGAAGAACGGCGAGGGCTGCTACGTCGCCGACGACAAGACCCTCGACGAGCTCGAGGCGGAGGGCCGCGTGGTCGCCTACTACGCCGGCGGCAACCCGAACGGCTCCCTGCGCGACATCGCCGGGATCACCAACGAGCGCGGCAACGTGGTCGGTCTCATGCCCCACCCCGAGCACGCGGTGGAGGACCTCACCGGCCCCGGCACCGACGGCCTGGGCTTCTTCACGTCCGTCCTCAAGGCCCTGGTGGAGCAGTGACCAGCCCCGTGACCCTCGACACCGTCAAGAACGCCGCCGCGACCCCGGACGAGCAGCAGCCGTACGGCGAGCTCGGCCTCAAGGAGGACGAGTACCAGCGCATCCGCGAGGTGCTGGGTCGCCGTCCCACCCAGTCCGAGCTGGCGATGTACTCGATCATGTGGAGCGAGCACTGCTCCTACAAGAGCTCCAAGGTGCACCTGCGCCAGTTCGGGGCGATCCCCAAGGGCGAGCGGATGCTCGTCGGGATGGGCGAGAACGCCGGCGTCGTCGACGTCGGTGAGGGCCTCGCGGTCACCTTCAAGGTGGAGTCGCACAACCACCCCAGCTACGTCGAGCCCTACCAAGGCGCGGCCACCGGGATCGGCGGCATCGTCCGCGACATCCTCACCATGGGCGCCCGGCCCGTGCTCGTGATGGACCCGCTCCGGTTCGGCGACGCCGACCACCCCGACACCAAGCGCGTCCTGCCGGGCATCGTGGCCGGCATCGGCGGCTACGGGAACTGCCTCGGGCTGCCCAACGTCGGCGGCGAGGTCGTCTTCGACCCGAGCTACCAGGGCAACCCGCTCGTCAACGCGCTCTGCCTCGGCGTCATGCCGAAGGACCGCATCCAGCTCTCCGCCGCCAAGGGCGTCGGCAACGTCGTGGTGCTGCTCGGCGCCAAGACCGGACGTGACGGCATCGGTGGCGTCAGCGTCCTCGCGAGCGCGACCTTCGAGGAGGACGGCCCGGCCAACCGACCCGCGGTGCAGGTCGGTGACCCCTTCACCGAGAAGCTGCTCATCGAGGCGTGCCTCGAGATGTTCGACGCGCAGCTCGTCGACGGCATCCAGGACCTCGGCGGCGCCGGCCTCACCTGCGCCCTGACCGAGACCAGCGCGGCGGGCAGGAGCGGGATGCGGGCGCACCTCGACCGGGTGCCGTTGCGCGAGGCGTCCATGGAGCCGCACGAGGTGCTGGCGAGCGAGTCGCAGGAGCGGATGCTCGCGATCGTGGAGCCGGCCAAGCTCGACGCGGTCCTGGCGATCGCCGCGAAGTGGGGCGTCCTGGCCACCGCGATCGGTGAGGTCGTGGAGGGTGACCGGCTCGAGGTGCTCTGGCACGGCGAGGTCGTGGTCGACGTCCCGCCGGGCTCTCTCGCCGACGACGGCCCGGTCTACGAGCGCCCCATGAGCCGCCCCGCCGACCTCGACGCCCTCCAGGGCGCTGCGCTGCCGCCGTACCCGGAGGCCTCCAAGGAGCTGCTGCTGCAGATGGTCGCGAGCCCCAACCTGTGCAGCCGCCGGTGGGTCGTCGAGCAGTACGACCGGATCGTGCTCGGCAACAGCGTGCTCGCGTGGCCGGAGGACGCCGGCGTGGTCCGGCTGTCCGAGGAGACCGGCCTGGGCGTCGCCCTCGCGACCGACGGCAACGGCCGCTACACCCGGCTCGACCCGTACACGGGTGCGCAGCTCGCGCTTGCGGAGGCCTACCGCAACGTCGCCGCGACGGGGGCGGTGCCGATCGCGGTGACCGACTGCCTCAACTTCGGTTCGCCCGAGGACCCCGAGGTGATGTGGCAGTTCGCGGAGGCGACTCGCGGCCTCGCCGAGGCGTGCACGGTGCTGCAGACCCCGGTCACCGGAGGCAACGTCTCCTTCTACAACTCCACCGCAGGGACGCCGATCAACCCCACCCCGGTCGTCGGTGTGCTGGGCCTGTTCGACGACGTCGCCCGGCGCACCCCGATCGGCTTCCAGTCCGAGGGCTCGACGCTGCTGCTGCTCGGGGAGACGCGCGAGGAGCTCGGCGGCTCGGAGTGGGCCTGGGCGCTGCACCGCCACCTCGGCGGCCTGCCTCCCAAGGTCGACCTGCAGCGCGAGAAGGTCCTGGCCGAGGTGCTCGTGGCCGGTTCCCGTGACGGGATGCTCGACAGCGCCCACGACCTGTCTGACGGTGGCCTGGCGCAGGCGCTCGTGGAGTCCTCGCTCGCCAAGGGCATCGGCGCCCGGGTCGTGCTGCCCGAGGGCCTGTCGCCCTTCGTGCAGCTGTTCAGCGAGTCCGCGGGCCGTGCCCTGGTGAGCGTGCCGCGCTCGGAGGAGCTGCGCTTCACCGAGATGTGCGCCGCCCGGGACCTGCCGGTGACCCGGATCGGGGTCACCGACGGTGCCGCCCTGGAGATCCAGGACGTGCTGACGGTGGGCCTCGACGAGCTGCGTGTCGCCTACGAGTCGACGCTCCCCGCGCTGTTCGGCCCCCTTGCCGGTGCCAGCGCCGCAGCACCGGCGGCCCCGGCGCTCTGACCAGAGGGTTCCGCTAGCGTGCCGTCAGTGGCCAGAGGCACGCCGGCGTGGGACGACGTGCGGTCGGCCCTCCTCCGCCAGTACGACGTCCTCGTCGCGCAGCTCGCGGTGAAGGACCCGTCGGCTCCCACCGGCTGTGCGGGCTGGAACGTCGCCGACCTCGAGACCCACCTGGCCCTCAGCGCCCGCGGCCTCGCTGCGATCGCCGGCGCGCCGGTCAGCGGGCCGCCCGACGGCGGAGGCGTCGCGCAGTGGGGCGCCGCCCTGCCTGGCCACGCCGAGGAGCTGGACCGCGCGGCCAGGGCAGAGCGCCTCCCGCTCGCCCCGCAGGCGCGGGCGGTCGCCGACGCGCTCGTGGACGCCGACCCGGACAGCGTCGTGGCGCAGGCCACCGGACGCCACCGCCTGCTCGACGCTGCGGTCTTCCGGCTGGTCGAGGCGGTCGTGCACGGCCTCGACGTCGAGGTGGCCCCTGACCCGAAGGCCCTCAAGGTCGTGGTGAAGGAGCTGGCCCGGGCGCTGGCCGGCGCGCACCCCGGCAGGAGCGTGGAGGTGCGCGTCCCGCCGTACGTCGCTGTGCAGTGCCTGGCCGGACCGCGCCACACCCGCGGCACACCGCCGAACGTCGTCGAGACCGACCCTGTCATCTGGGTCCTGCTGTGCGCGGGACGACTGCGCTGGCAGGACGCGGTAGCGGACGGACGGGTGCTGGCGAGCGGGGAGAGGGCCGATCTGGCCGCCTTGCTCCCGGTTCTGTCGTGATGGAGAAGCCTTGGCGTTTCAGGTCTTTGGGCCTTCACAGGCGGGACCATCGGCATGGGTGCGCTGCCCCGTGTATCACTACCTTTCGTGGTGCAGGAACGACGCAACGTCGTGATACGAGATGCGGGAAGCGTTGATCTGAGCCCGCCCCACCGGCACCGCGAGGTGCACGGAGACAACACGGTCGCCTAGCGGGCGCAGGGAGCAAGTGGCGAGACCGGCTCGTCCCTCGGGGACGGGAGTGAGGTCATGAAGCGACAGCCGCTGACGGTGTGGGGAAGCAGCGCGGCAGCGCTCGTCCTCTTCGCGGGACTCGGGCAGGCGCTGACGTCCAGCGCACTCGCCGGTCCGCCTGGCGACAACGGCGACGTCAAGACGCACAACGTCGCGACGGCGTACGACGACCAGCGGGACGAGCCGAAGGTGTGCGACTTCTACCTCGCCGCCTTCAGCTTCGACGGTTACCAGGCCGTCGACTACTGGTTCGAGGCCCAGCCGCCGGTGGCGGGTGCCCCGCAGCTGGCGCCCGGGTCGATCACGCTCGACGAGGTCGGGAACGGGCACACCGGGACGCTGACCCTCGACAAGGGCATGTACAAGCTGCACTTCCTGCCCGCGGGCTCGAACGGCGCGGGCAAGTTCAAGGTGTTCACGGTCGACTGCACCCCGGAGCCCACCCCGACCCCGACGGTGACGCCCACAGCGACTCCCACCGAGACACCCACGGCGACTCCTACGGCGACTCCTACTGCGACTCCCACGGCGAGCCCGACCGGCACACCCACTGAGACCCCGACCACCACGCCCACTGCGACGGCGACCCCGTCCCCGACCGGGTTCACCGGTGGTGGCGGCGGGATCACCGGTGGCGGGGGCGCTGGTGGGGCTGCTGGCGGTAGTGGTGGAGGAGCGGGAGGTGTGACCGGCGGTGGCGGGCTTCCGTTCACCGGTGACCGCACCGCCGCGCTGACCCTCGCCGGTGGGCTGGCCCTGACCTCCGGCGCAGCGCTGCTGCTGCTCGGCCGGCGTCGCGAGCAGAGCCGGTAGTCGGTCAGTCGTCCTGCGGGGCCGGTCTCGGGGACCGGCCCCGCAGGCATGCTCGGGTGGTCACGCTCCGCTTACGCGAGGTCACTCGTTCGGGTGAGCTCTGGGCGAGGATCCACAACTCTCTTGTCG
>JBAVRG010000059.1:0-3481 GCA_049694795.1 Mycobacteriales bacterium | reverse complement strand
TGGGTGCGAGGCCGGATGTGAGCGCGCCAGCGTGAAGCCTGGCGAACATCTCGACGTTCAGGAGCCGTCTTTGCGCGTCCGACTCACGAAGTCGGATGGCTCCATCACCTGCTGGACGATCATGAAGGGCATCCTGTCCGCGACCCAGCCGCCACGAGAGACGCTGCGCGTGAGTCGCGCCAGCGCCGCCGCCTGCTGACGTTCCACGCGACTGGAGGCGGCGTTTCCGTTTCGTTCAGGATGCGGAGCCGAGCTCACGGGGCCGAGCCGAGAAGATGCCGTAGAGAACAAGGCCGACCAGTGGCGCGAAGATGTACGAGAGGCCGGCGAGCCACCCCAGTCGCAGCCCACGCGCCATCAGGTCACGCCCCGTGAGGATCGCCAGGATGACCGCGAGCACGATGTTGAGTCCAAGCATGGCTGATCGCGCTCCATGCGGCCCAAAGAGGTAGAACAGGCCGAAGGCGCAGTCCAGTACGGAGAGCGCCAGAAGTCCGCTGCGTGACGTGAAGAACATGGCGCGATCATGCCGATCACCCCAGTCCGGGCGAAAGGGAGGTTCACCCGTCGGCTACTGAGCGAGAAGGCCTTCTTCATGCGGCGTTCGGCTCCGGGTCCCATCGACGTGCTGTCGCTACCCTCCTCAGATGGCGAGCGAGCTCGACCGCTGACGAGCGCCATCCTCACTGCCGAAGATCCCTCCGTCGCCGCAAACGACCTCTACTTCTATCTGCACGCGCGGTGCGGAGCCGGCGGGAAAGCCGTCGACAAGCTCGTGGTCGAGTTCACGTACGTGTTGTCCGACTTCACCGACCTTGTCGACTCTCCGAGTACGGCTCAGCGGCCTGATCTGCACGTTTGGGCGCGGGAGCGTTGCGCGAGCTGGCGCGGGCCTGGCTGGAAGTGCATGACAGGCCGGAGAACTGGCCCGCGTTCTTCCAGGATTGGAGGGACATTCCCTGCCCCCGCTTGTGACGCCCGTGCGCTCAACGATGTGGTCCCAGGAGGCGGCGTTTCAGACAGCATCTGAGGAGCCGAGTGCCGGCCAGCCGACGACTCGGTCCAGCCGCACGTCCTTCAAGATCGCTTCGTCGAGCCTGGCGCCGGTGACGTTACAGGTTCCGTGGATGGGATCGCCCGTGTTGACGAAGGTCAGCACAGCGCCCGTCAAGTCGGCGTAGCGGAGGTCCGCCTCCCGGAGATCGCAACCAGCTAGGCGCGTACCCCGCAGCGAGGCGCCACGGAGGTCGGCACCCCGGAAGTTGTCAACGGCGGCCGAAAACTGACCCCCTTCCGGCTGAAAGTTGACCCCCTCAGTCGTTGTCGTTGGTCTTCTTGGCCGCGGGGACGCGGCCGAGGTCTCGGTCTTTGAGCCGGTAGCTGTCGCCCTTGAGGCTGATCACTTCGGCGTGGTGGACGAGGCGGTCGATCATGGCTGCGGCGACGACCTCGTCGCCGAAGACCTCACCCCAGCGGCCGAAGGGCTTGTTGCTGGTCACGATGAGCGAGGCGCGTTCGTAGCGGCTGCTGACGAGCTGGAAGAACAGGTTCGCGGCTTCGGGCTCGAAGGGGATGTAGCCGACCTCGTCGATGACCAGCAGCGGGTAGCGGCCGAGGCGGCGGAGTTCGTCTTGGAGTCGGCCGGCGTGGTGGGCGTCGGCGAGGCGGGTCACCCACTCGGCGGCGGTGGCGAACAGGACACGGTGGCCGGCTTGGCAGGCGCGGATCGCCAGGCCGGTCGCGAGGTGGGTCTTGCCGGTGCCGGGCGGTCCGAGGAGCAGCACGTTCTCCTTGGCGGTGACGAAGTCCAAGGTCCCGAGGTGGCTGATCAGGTCACGCTTGAGGCTGCGGGCGTGGTCGTAGTCGAACTCCTCGAGGCTCTTGCGGGCCGGGAACCTCGCGGCCCGGATCCGTCCTTCACCACCGTGGCTCTCCCGGGCGGAGACCTCGCGTTGCAGGCAGGCGACGAGGAACTCCTCGTGCGTCCAGGACTCCGCCCGGGCGCGCTCGACCAGCCGCGGGACGGCCTCCCGCAACGTCGGGGCCTTGAGCGCTCGGGTGAGGAAGGCGACCTCGCCGGACAGGTCCTTGGCCGGGGTCGACGTCGTGCTGCGGGAGCCGCGGCTTCGGGCGGTGGTCATGCGACACCACCCTCAGCCAGATCGGCGTCGACTCCGAGCGCGTCGTCGTAGTCGGCCAGGGCTCTGGTCTCGACGTCAGCAGCTGCGGTGGGCCGGAGCAGGCCGACGCGGGAGTGCCGCAGGGCCTGGGCGGCAGCGATGTGCTCGGGCAGGCTCAGGGTCTGGTGCTTGGCCCAGATCCGCTCATGGTCGGCAACGAGATTCCCGTCGCAGAACACCCGGATCCTTTGCAGATCAGCGTGAACATCGACCCGGCGGCCGATCACCGCCGGGTGGACCGAGTAGTCGTTGCTGTCGAGCCGGATGTAGTGATCCCGTGCCAGTCGGGTGGTGCTGCGCCAGCCTGTGACTGGAGCGACCGGCGGCAGCGTGAGCATGGCGGCGAGGTCCGCAGCGATTCGGTCCGTCGGGGCGCAACCCAGGGCCCGCCTGGGTCGTGCGTTCACCAGCACGAGCCAGCTGCTGAGCTGAGCGTTGAAGTCCTCCGGGTCGGTGAACGTGCGGCCCGGCAGGAAAGACCGCTCGAGGTAATCGTGGAACCGCTCGACCAGCCCCTTCGCCTCCGGGTCGCGGGGCTTGCAGATGATGACCTTCGCGCCGAGCGTCCCGCGGAACCCCTGGCAGACCTCGGTCAGCTCACTCTTGCCGCTGCGCCAACGCCCGACCGCGCCCTCGCCATCCCAGACCAGGACCCGCGGAACGGCGCCGAGGGTCTGGACGTGCCGCCAGAGCCCGGCGAACAGGTCCTCAGCCTGCCGAGTCGGGACCAGCACCCCGAGGGCCGTCCGGGAGTAGCCAGTGACCATCGTCAGGACCGGTAGCTGCGTCGGCGTTCTGGTCTGCCCGAACCCGACCGAGACCGAGACGGGCGGGAACCAGAAGTCGCACTGCGCGATCTCTCCGGGCAGGTACTGCGTCCGCCCGGCCGGGTCGGGCGGCAAGTAGACCGGCCGGAGTTCCGCGACCCGCTCCGACAGCACCCGGATCGACCGGTCCCAGCCGATCCGCTCGGCGATCACCGTCGCCGGCATCGTCGGCCAGGCCTTCAGCAGCTCCCGGATCCGCGGCTCAACCCGGTCCACGATCGACCCGGACTGCTGTCGCTCGTACTTCGGCGGGCCGTCGCTGCGCAGCGCAGCACGGACCGTGTTCCTGCTGACCTTCATCACCCTCGAGATCGTCTTGATCGGCATGCCCTCACTGCGATGCAGCCGCCGGATCTCCGCCCAGTCCTCCACGTCGAGCACCTACTCCCTCCCCAGCCTCGGTAAGGCCAGGGTCTCGGGAGGGGGTCAACTTTCGAGTGCCGCCAGGGGGTCAGTTTTCACGTGCCGCCGACA
>JBAVRG010000058.1:0-10766 GCA_049694795.1 Mycobacteriales bacterium | reverse complement strand
AGCATCTGCCCGAAGTCGAGGACGTTGAAGTAGGCGCCGATGCCGACCGAGTTCAGCCCGTCCTTGGCCTGCGTCGAGATCCACTGCGAGTCGAAGTTCTGCTGCACGAGGTAGCCGGTGAACGCGGTCCCGATCGAGGACAGGAACGCGACGGCGCCGGTGACCCAGGTCATCGCACGGCGCCCCCGCCAGGCGGCCATGAAGAACTTGCCCCACAGGTGGATGACCATGAAGGCCATGAACAGCTCGACGCTCCACAGGTGCAGGCTGTTGACGTAGTGGCCGAGGCTGGAGCCGTGCCACCAGGCGGGACCCTCGACGGCGAGGACCGTGCCGGAGCCGATGGCCACGAGCAGCGCCGCGATGGTGAGGACCCCGAAGACGTAGATCCAGGAGGCGACGTAGACGGGTTGCTGGTCGGGCAGCAGCTGGTCCGGTGGGAAGGCGGCCACCGCACGGCGGCGGACGCGCCCGGTCCAGCCGCGCTCCTCGGTGGTGAGGTCGATGACCGTCGGGCCGGTCACCGGGACCGCCGCCCCGGGAACGGGAGCAGGAGCGCCAGCACGAACAGAAGCACCATGAGGCCGATGACGACCAGGTTGGCCACCGAGATCTGGATGACGCCCCAGTGCACGTAGTGCCCTGGGTGGTTGAGGTTGACGGCTGCGGCGTACGACGAAGCGCGCATGTCACCGACCCTTTGGTTGAAGGAAGCGTGCTACTGCAGAAGGTCAACTGCCGCGCTTCGGGTGACCAGGGTCGAAAGGCCCTTCGTGTATCACCTTCACGTTGCTGTCAGGTGCTGCGAGCAGTGCCGACCAGGGCCTGTGTAGGGTCCAAAACATGAACGATTCCACAGCTGTGGTCGCGCGCCTCCCGCTCGTGGACTACCTCGTGCTGGAGCCCACCCCCCGCCTGGTGGCCAACGAGTGCACCTCCTGCGGTGCTCGCTTCTTCGACCACCGCGTCGCCTGTGCCTCGTGCTTCGGTCAGGAGTTCGGCAAGGCCGACATCCCCACCGAGGGCGAGGTCGTGTCGTTCACCATCGTCGCCTTCGCGGCGCCCGGTGTGGCGGTGCCCTACGTCGCCGCGATCGTCGACTGCGGCGGGACGCGGGTGGCCGGCAACATCGTGGACACCCCCGCGGACCCGGAGCACGTCCGCCTCGGGATGAAGGTTCGCCTGACGACGTCTTCGTTGGGCTTCGACAGCGCCGGCACCGAGGCCATCGGCTTCGGCTTCGCCCCGGCCGAGTAGAGGAGCAAGGACGTGGCCGGCGGAGATGTGTGGATCCTCGGGATCTCGATGACGAAGTTCGGCAAGCGGCCGGACAAGGACCGCGTCGAGCTGGCCGCCGAGGCGGCCCTGGGGGCGCTGCGTGACGGCGGCGTGACCATGGCCGACATGGGCGTCCTGGCCGCCGGCAACCTGCTCGGCGGCGGTGACCTCGGTCAGCGACTGCAGAAGCAGATCGGCCAGACCGGCATCCCGGTCTTCAACGTCGCCAACGCCTGCGCGACGGGGGCCACCGCGCTGCGCACGGTCATGCTGTCCATCAAGGCAGGCGAGTCCGACATGGGACTGGCCGTCGGGGTGGAGAAGCTCGCGGGGGCCGGTCTGCTCGGCGTCGCTCCGCCCCGGACCGCAGGCGAGGTCTGGCAGCCGCAGGGGCCGCAGGGGGCGCTGCTGGACCTCGACGGCCGCATCGGCACCTCGGGCATGCCCGGGACCTTCGCGCAGGTCGGCATGGAGTACGCCCACCGCTACGGCGGGGCCGGCTTCGAGCTGTTCGCCCGCATCAGCGAGAAGAACCACAGCAACAGCACGCTCAACCCGCTTGCCGCCTACAACAAGGCGATGCCGCTCGAGCAGATCATGAACGACATCATGATCGCCTACCCCAACACCCGCCCCATGTGCTCCGCCAACTGCGACGGCGCCGCTGCCGCCGTACTGGTCAGCGACGCCAAGCTCAGGACGCTCGACCCGGACCAGCGCCGGCGCGCGGTGAAGATCTCGGCGTCGGTCCTGACCAGCGACCCGTACGACCCGGGCTGCCAGGTGCTGCCGAACGTCAACACCCTCACGCGCAACGCCGCCACGCAGGCCTACGCCCTCGCGGGGGTCGGACCGGAGGACCTCGACCTGGTCGAGCTGCACGACTGCTTCGCCACCGCCGAGCTCGTGCACTACGACAACCTCATGCTGTGCCCCGAGGGCGGTGCCGTCGACTTCTTCGAGAGCGGGGCCCCCTTCCGCGACGGCAGCACGCCGGTCAACGTGTCCGGCGGCCTGCAGTCCAAGGGCCACCCGATCGCCGCCACCGGCATCGCGAACGTGTGGGAGATCTGCCACCACCTGCGTGGCGAGGCGGGTCCCCGGCAGATCGAGGGCGCGAAGGTGGGTCTGGCGCACGTCATCGGGATCGGCTCGGCCTGCGGCGTGCACATCCTCGAGAAGGCGGCCTGAGGCTCCCTCAGGCGCCGTCGGGGCCGGGGCGGCCACCTCCTGGAGGAGAGCCCGGGAGGGCGACAGTGGCCCAGCCCCTGAGGTGGGCACCGCCGGTCTGTCGGACGGCGAGCAGCTCGACGTCGACGACGAGCTCGTCCTCGTCCTCGCGCACGGCCACGACCTTGCCGGAGTAGGTGAGCACGTCGCCGGGCCACGCCTGCTCGCGGAACTGGACGCCGTACCGGCGCACGCTGCGGGCACCGAACCAGTCGGTGACGTAGGTCGCGAGGACGCCCGCCTGCAGCATGCCGACGGCGAACGGGCCGGGGTAGCCGGACGCCTTGGCGAAGGCGTCGTCGTGGTGGATCGGGTTCAGGTCGCCCGAGGCGCCCTGGTAGCGGACGAAGTCCGTGACGGTGAGCGGCGGTGCGACGAAGGGCTCGGCCTCGAGCCCGACCTCGACGTCGTCGCGCTGCACGCGCGTGGGGACGGTGGAGGGCGCTCCCACGGGGACGGCCGGCCCGGAGGCCTTCCAGGGCGCCGGGCTCACGACTTCACCGCCTTGCTGGTCTCGATGCTGGTGTTGCGGGAGGTGGCCACGAGGCGGCCGGTGCCGACCTCGCGGAACTCCGTGATCACGTCGGTGAACGTCATGGTGCCGCCGCGCTTGCCGGCCTTCTCGTAGACCCGGTCGATGCGGGAGACGCCCTCGAGCTCGGTACCCGCCGACGGTGGCTCGCCGTGGAACACGAACTCCTGCTCGCCGTGCAGCAGTCGGGAGTAGTCGCGCGTCACGCCGTGCCAGACGGAGTTCTCCGGGCGCTGCCACCAGCTGCTCGCCTGCAGGAAGGTGGGTGGGGACACGGGGTCCGGACCGAGGTGGTCAGGGTCGGAGGAGCGCACGGCGAGCGCGAACTCGCGCACCTTGCCGGCCTCGATCGTCATGCGGAACGGCTGCGGGTCCATCACGTCTCCTCGTGCTCGTGCGGTGGCGCTCACCACTGCTCCGTCGTGAGGGCCGGCTCGGCGAGGGCGCTCGCCGAGCCGAGGTAGGAGAGCAGGTCCTGCTCGTCCCCGCCGCGCGCCGGGATCCACGCCGTGACCAGCAGCGCGAGCAGCGCGGCGGCCGCGCCGAGGCCGAACGCTGCGGTGAGGGCGGTCTCGCTGGGCTGCCCCGTCGCGTGCACCACGAGGGCGCCCAGCAGCACGGCGGTGACCTGGGAGCCCACGGCCGCCCCGATGGTCCGCACGACGGCGTTGACGCCCGTCGACTCTCCGGTCTGCTCGGGGGACACCGCCTCGATGATGAGGTTGGGCATGGCCGAGAACGACAGCGACGTGCCGAGCGAGGTGAAGGTCGCCAGCACCACCAGCGGCACCACGGAGTCGTGCGCAGCCGCCATCGCGGCCAGGCCGGCCGCGGCGATCCCAGCACCCAGGCTCATCGGGACCTTGCTGCCGAAGCGCCGGACCAGCACGCCGGTGAGCGTGCCGGCGCCGAGCCCGACGAAGCAGCCGGGCACCAGCAGCAGCCCGGCACCGGTGCCGTCCATGCCGAGCCCGTACCCGGTGGATCGCGGGGACTGGGCGATGATCGGTACGAGCAGGAAGGGCACGTAGAGGACGACACCGACGAGGAAGGTCGCGAGGTTGGTCCGCAGCAGGACCGGCCGGCCGAGGAGCGCGAGGTCGACGAGCGGGCTCGCGGCTCGCCGCGTACGCAGCACGAAGGCACCCAGGGCGACGGCGCCGAGGCCGAGCAGCTCAGCGGTGCGCAGCGACGTCCAGCCCCATTGGGAGCCGCGGCTCACGGCGAGCAGCGGGAGCGCGAGCATCAGCGCGAGCGCGATCGCACCGGCGACGTCGACGGTGCCGCTGGCGCGGGCGCCGTTGTCCGGCACGACGCGACGGATCAACGCGGCCGCGACCAGGGCGGGGACGGCCCCGAGCCAGAAGACGAAGGCGTAGCCGAGGGTGTCGGAGACCACGCCGCCGAGGAGGAGGCCGAACCCCGCCCCCACGCCGGTGAGCGCGGAGACGATCCCCAGGCCGCCGGGGACCCGCTCCTGGGGGAGGACGTCACGCACGAGGCCGAAGGCCAGCGGGAAGATCCCGCCACCGGCGCCCTGCAGGACCCGGCCGGCCAGGACCAGCGCGAGCGATGGAGCGAGGGCGGACAGCGCTGACCCCGCGCTGAACAGGACCAGGGCGGCGACCAGGACGCGGCGCTTGCCGAGCAGGTCCCCGAGCCGGCCGAGGACCGGCGTGAGGACGGCCGCGCTGAGGAAGTAGGCGGTCAGCACCCAGGTCACGTCGGCCCTGCTCCGGTGCAGGCTGCGGGCCATCTCGACCAGTGCGGGCGCGATCGCGGTCTGGGCCAGCGCGAAGGACAGGCCGGCGAGGCAGAGGACCGCCAGTGAGACGCTCGGCGAGACCGCCGGGCGAGCAGGCGCCGACGCCGTCACCGCGAGGGGCGCGGTGTCGGCCGCGGTGTCGGTCACGAGGCTCTCCGGGCGGGAAGCGGGCTGAGAATAGAGGGCGCGTCCTCCGTCGCGACGCTCATCGCTCCGCGGTGGTCACGGCACCAGCACGAGCTTGCCGAAGACGTCCCCGGCGGCCATCTTCTCGAAGGCCCGTGCCGCCTCCGACAGGGGGAAGACCTCGTCGACCAACGGGCGCACCCCGGTCGCGATCAGGAAGCTCACCAGCTGCTCGAGCTCGGACCGCGTGCCCATCGTCGACCCGACGACCCTGAGCTGCAGGAAGAAGACGCGGTTGAGGTCGGCGGAGGGGTCAGGTCCGCTGGTCGCGCCGGACACGACGACGGTGCCGCCGGGACGCAGGCTGCGCAGCGAGTGGCTCCAGGTCGCCTTGCCCACGGTCTCGATGACGGCGTCGACCTTGTGCGGCAGCCGGGCACCGCTCTCGAACGCCGCGTGCGCGCCGAGCTCGCGCGAGCGGTCCCGCTTGGCCTGGTCGCGGCTGGTGGCCCACACGGTGAAGCCGGCCGCACGCGCCAGCACGATCGCCGCGGTGGCCACCCCACCGCCCGCGCCCTGCACCAGGACCGTGTCGCCGGGCTTGAGGCCGGCCTGGGTGAAGAGCATCCGGTACGCCGTCAGCCAGGCGGTCGGCAGGCAGGCCGCCTCCTCGAAGGACAGCTCGGCAGGCTTGGGCACGAGGTTGCGACGCGGGACCACGACCTGCTCGGCGAGGGCGCCCTGGTGGTGCTCGCTGAGGATCGTGCGCTGCGGGTCCAGGGTCTCGTCGCCGTCCCAGTGAGGGTCGCCCACCAGGCCGTGCACGATGACCTCCCGGCCGTCGTCGGTGACACCTGCTGCGTCACAGCCGAGGATCATCGGGAGCTTCTCGGCGGGCAGCCCCACGCCGCGCAGAGACCAGAGGTCGTGGTGGTTGAGCGAGGCTGCCCGCACGTGGACGCGCACCCAGCCGTCGGGGACCTCGGGGGCAGGACGCTCCCCGACCTCGAGGCCGGACAGGGGCTCGTCGGCGGACTGGGACACACAGGTCGCTGCTAGCACCTTCCGACCGTATCGCTGCAGGTTTGTCCGCCCGTCATGGGAGCACGGGTCCCCTTGCTCCGTCGGACTGGGTTGCCTACCCGAACCGCCCGCAGCGTAGGCACATCGCTGCCGGGCGCCTACGTTGAGCGGCAGGGACCTCGACGATCGGGGGTGCAAGGTGACGGGCGCTCTTGTCGCTGCCGTCGTCGCGCTGGCTGCCGTCCTGGCTGCTGTCGTCTGGAGGCGCCGCGCCCGGCGTCGCGCTGCGAACCAGGTCGACGCCTTTGCCGCGGCCCGCGCAGTCACCAACCGCTGGTCCACCGACCCGACGTCCACACCCCAGCCGCTGCGCGAGTTCCTGCACGAGCAGGGGGGTCGGACCCCCGCCGCCTCCGAGGCGGGCGAGGAGGGAGACGACGCGGAGCGGCAGTAGTCACTTCCTGCCGGGCTCGTTCACCGGTTGGCGGCTCCCGCGCAGTGACGCGCCGACGGCGGCTGCGCCCAGGACTCCCGCGGACAGCGCGAGGACCCAGTCACCCGCGACGTCGTACGGCGTCCGGCCCCGCGTGAGGGTGATGCTGATGACGGTGGACCCGTTGTGGCCCGGGTCCACCCAGAGGAGCCGGTGCCCGGTGGCGTCGAAGGCCGCGGTCGTCCCGGTCAGGGCCACGTGGACGACGGGTCGGCCGGTCTCGGCGGCGCGCACGGCTGCGAGGCTGGCGTGCTGCGGCTGCGCCCACGTCCCCTGGAAGGTCGAGCTGGCCGTCTGGTACACGAGCAGCTGGGCGCCGAGGGCGACCTGACGGCGGGCCATGTCAGGGAAGGTCGACTCGAAGCAGATCAGCGGCCCGAAGGCGACCTGCTGGGCATCCAGCACCACTGGTCCGTGGCCGCGCCGCCGGTCCTCCTTCGCGGCCTTGCTCACCTGGGTGAACCAGCCGAGCAGCTGCCGCGCCGGGATGTACTCCCCGAAGGGCACGAGCCTGGTCTTGTCGTAGCTCCCGGCGATCCCGGCCGGCGTGATGAGCACCGAGGACTTGAAGATGCCCGACCCACCGGAGCGGCGTGCGTCGACGTTGACGAGCAGGTCGGTGGACAGGTCGCGGGAGAGCGCGAGCAGCTGTGTCATGACCTGCGGATGGCTCGTCAGGTCGTAGCCCACGCTGCTCTCGCCCCAGACGACCAGGTCAGGGTGCCGGTCGCGCAGAGCGGTGGTGAGCGCGAGCTGTCGAGCCAACCGAGGAGCGGGGCCGCTCATGACGCCCGGCTGGACGACCGCGACGCGGATGAACTTCTCGGTCGGCAGTGCCGGTCGCCAGGCCGCCCACAGCGGCCCGACGGCCAGAGCGCACAGCGCGGACGTGGCCGCGACGACGCGGACGCCCTTGTGGCCGGATGTCAGCAGGACGACGACGGCGGTGTTGACCAGGACCACGAGGAACCCAGTGAGCCACACGCCGCCCAAGGCGGCCGACGCCAGGAGCTCGGGTTCGTTCCACTGGGAAGCGCCGAGCAGGGCCCACGGGCCGCCGAGGGTCTGCCACGACCGGAGCGCCTCGATGGCGATCCAACCGGCGGGCAGCACGAGCAGCGCGCCGAGCAGCACCGGCGGGCTCGGCCGACCTGACAGCATCCGATGTGCCGCCCAGCCCCACGGCAACCAGAGCAGCCCCAGACCGGCAGCCACCACCGCGAGAGCGGGGCCGGTGACGGGCAGCAGCCAGTAGCCGGTCGCGACGATGAAGCCGGCGCCGGCCCACCACGCCCGGATCGCCCCCTCACGATCCGTGGGCGCCTGACGGATGACCAGCAGCATCGGGACGAGCACGACCCAGGCGAGCCACCACAACGAGGGCGACGGGAACGCGAGCACCGGCAGCCCTCCGGTGACCAGCGCGCCCACGCGCCCCCAGGGCCGCCGACCCGGGGCCCTGGCGCCAGGGTGCCCGGTGAACGGCCAGGTGGACAGCAGCCGGGCGAAGACCAGCCAGCAGCCGGTGAAGGCGGCGGCGATGAGCCACAGCAGCGCGCGAGCGCGGTCGGGGTGCCACAGCGGCACCATGAGGAGCCCTGCTGCGACGAACGCCACGTTGTAGAGCACGTCGTAGACGGCGAACACCCGACCGCGGACAGCGTCGGGTGACGCGCCGCCGACAAGGGCGTCGACCAGCACCTTGAGCAACTGGAAGGACAGCCCGGTGACGGCGAGCCCGGTCACCAGCACCACCAGGTTCGGTGCGACGCCGCCGACGTACGCCGCCACCGCGGGCGGCACGAAGGCGACGGGCAGCAGGGCCGACGGGCGCCAGTGCCGTGCGCAGACCGGCGCGACAGCCGTGCCGACGAACGCCGCGACGCCGGTGACAGCGAGCGCGAGACCGTAGCCGGCGATGCGCAGCCGGAAGTGCGAGTCCGCCACGAGGATCAGCAGCACGAATCCCGCTCCGAGGAGCAGCCGGTGCGCCCAGACCGCGGCGAGCGGCCGTCCGATCTGCGGCGTGCGGGCGACGACCCGTATCCCGTCGCCGATGTCGGCGACCGCCCGGCGCACCCGGGTCAGCACGTCGCGGCCGTCGCCACCACCGACGTCCGGGAGCCTGACGAACACCGATGCGGCCGCCAGGTACAGCAGGCTGGCGACGACGAACCCCGCTGCGGAGGAGCGCCCGACGAAGGCGGCGCCGCCGACAGCCCCCAGGAACGACGCGCTCATACCGGCGCCGGACGAGATCGCGTTGCCTGTGACCAGCTCCTGGGCGGCGACCGTGCGAGGCAGTGCCGCGCCCTTCGCCGCCAGGACGAACCGCGAGGTGGACAGCAGCAGCAGGACTCCGGCGAACGCGGCCGGCCGGGACCCGACGACGACCGTCCCGAGAGCCCCCAGTGTCAGAGCTGCTCGCAGCAGCGACATGACGACGAGCACACGACGTCGCGGCCATCGGTCGATCAGCACACCTGCCCACGGCCCGACCAGGCTGAACGGCAGCAGCGTGACCGCGAGCAGGGAGGCGATCCGGCCCGCAGTCGCGCCCTTGCCGGCTTCGAAGACCACGAACTGGGCGAACGCGATCTGCGCCAGACCGTCCGCGGCCTGGCCGAGGCACTGACCCGTGACGAGAACGCGCAACGAGCCCCGGAGCAGCCTCCTGGCGGCACGCCATCCGGGATCGGGCCCAGCGGCGCTCGGGCGTCCCTGGGCATCACCGGGTGGACAGTCAACAGCCGTCGTCGATGGCATGCGGCGCCCCTCGTCCAGGGTCACACCGGCCGGTCCTCCGTGCCAGGGACCAAGGACCACCCGGAAAGGCCGTCGCTCCGAGGGTCCGGCGGAGCGCGGTGAGTAGCGTGCCGGCCATGCCTGAGCTCTCCGACCTCCGCCGTGAGCACGTCGAGGTGCCGACCCCCGACGGACGGGCGGATGCCTACCTCGTCCAGCCCGCGGGCGGTGGCCGTCGGCCGCCGGTCCTGCTGTTCATGGACGGCATCGGCCTGCGGCCCCGGCTGGAGGAGATGGCCGACCGGATCGCGAGCCAGGGCTACGCCGTGCTCGTCCCGAACCTGTTCTACCGGGCCGGCCCCGCCCCTGTGGTGCCCGACCTGGTCGCTCGCCTGCAGAGCGGGGACCGTGCCGCCGTGATGGCGGAGCTCAGGCCGCTCATGCAGGCGCTCACGCCCGAGGTGGCAGCGCGTGACACCCAGGCGTACGTCGACTTCCTGGACGCGCAGCCGGGTGTCCTGGCCGGCCCGCTGGCCACGACCGGCTACTGCATGGGCGGCGCGCTGTCGCTACGGGCCGCAGCCCAGCTGCCGGAGCGCGTCGTGGCAGCCGCCAGCTTCCACGGCGGCAACCTGGCGCCGGACGACCCCTCCGGGCCGCAGCACGGCGCGCCCCGGATCAAGGCCGAGGTCTACGTCGCGCACGCTGACGACGACCCCTCCATGCCGCCCGAGCAGGTCGCGCGGCTCGAGGCGGCGCTGAGCGCCGCGCACGTCACGTGCACCTCGGTGGTGTACGCAGGAGCGGCCCACGGCTTCACCATGAGCGACATGCCGGTGCACGACGCACGGGCCGAGCAGCGGCACTGGGACGCCCTGCTCTCCCTCCTGGCCCGCCGGCTTCCCACGGGCTGACTCCCGACCGGGTGCGGCTACCGGGCCCTCCTCGGCGTGGACAGGATGCCGTCGACGGTCTCGCCGTACGGCGCCATGGGCATGAACGTCAGGCAGGGCGGGCTCGTCGTCCGCGGGACCCAGGTGCTCCGGTACCAGTGCTGTGGGGCCGCGTGGGCTACTGCGCGGCGACGGGGGTGACGTGCAGCTGTGTGCCGACCCGCTGGGTCGAGGTCGTGCAGATCAGCGGGTGGCCGGGCAGCGGCAGGACCACTGCGGTCCGGTTGCCGGGCGGGTAGATGCGGATGGCGGCGGCGGGTGCGGCTTGGCAGAGCTGGCTGGGGTAGTTGGCGGCCTGGGCGACGATCGAGGACGACACCGCCGTGCGACCTGCTGCGAGGGTGACGAGCGCGGACGGCCGCGGGTCGCGGCTCGCGGGCATCCCGAGCTGGTGGCCCGTCGCGTCGAGGAAAGAGACGCCGGGGAAGCCGTACAGCGTGCACGCGGCGTTGCCGGTGTTGGTGAACGTGAGGGGGGTGTAGGTGCTGCCGGCGGCGCCCTGTGGGGTGCCGAGCGCGATCCGCATGTCCGACGTGGCGCAGCCGACGGTGCGGCCTGCGGGGGAGCCGCCGGCTGTCGGGAGCGGCGTGGGGGTCGGGCCGGACGCCGAGGCGGCCGGAC
>JBAVRG010000057.1:0-3889 GCA_049694795.1 Mycobacteriales bacterium | reverse complement strand
GTCCGAAGCCTCTCCTGACACCGGTCGGGAATCACCACCGGACCTCGCGGCCCTCGGGCCGCTCCACGAGGGGACAGGCAGTGGCAGGCAGAGTCGTGGGTCTCGACATCGGGACGTCCGGCGTGCGCGCTGCCGAGCTCACGCTCGGCAAGGGCGCGACGACGCTCGAGCGGTTCGGTCAGGTGGCGCTCCCCCCGGGGGCTGTGCGCGACGGCGAGGTCGTCGACAGCGCCGCTGTCGCCGCCGCCATCAAGCAGCTGTGGGGTCAGGCCAAGTTCAGCACGAAGAAGGTCGTCGTCGGTGTCGCGAACCAGAAGGTCGTCGTGCGCCAGGTCGACCTGCCGTGGCTACCCGAGGCGGAGCTGAAGAAGTCCCTCGCCTTCCAGGTCCAGGACTTCATCCCGATGCCCATCGACCAGGTCATCCTCGACTACCACCCCCTCGAGGAGTTCACCAACGACGCCGGCGGCCGGATGCTCCGGGTCCTGCTCGTCGCCGCTGCCCGCGACATGGTCGGGAGCGCGCTCGAGGCGGTCCAGCAGGCCGGCCTGGTCCCGCAGATGGTCGACCTCACCTCGTTCGCGGTGCTCCGTGCGCTGGTCTCCATGGACCACACCGGACTGGACTCGCTGCAGGCCGAGGCGCTCGTGGACATCGGTGCCAACGTCACCAACATCATCGTGCACCAGGGCGGAGCGCCTCGTTTCGTGCGCATCCTGCTCATGGGCGGGGCCGACATCACCGACGCTGTGGCTGAGCGCATGGGCGTGCCTCAGGACCAGGCGGAGTCCGTGAAGCAGCAGACCGGTCTCGCGGCCGTCTCCGGGGCCGCCGACGCGCACCCGGCGACCCGTGCCATCGAGGCCACCGGCAGCGCCTTCGTCGAGGAGGTCCGGGGTTCGCTCGACTACTACATGGCCCAGTCCGGCGCCGCCCGGATCGGACGCGTGGTCGTGTCCGGTGGCGGCTCTCGCCTGACCGGCCTGACCGAGCGGCTCTCGGCCGCCACGCGCCTACCCGTCCAGGCGGCGCGTCCCATGTCCGTTCTCAAGCTCGGCAAGACCGGCCTCACGCCCGACCAGCTCGACTACGTCGAGCCCATGGTCGCCGTGCCGGTGGGTCTGGCCATGGGGGTGTCGTCGTGACCGTCCTTTCGTCGGAGACCAAGCTCCTCGGGGGTCCCACCACCGCCCTTCCCCGGGTCAACCTGCTCCCACCCGAGATCGCCGAGCAGCGGGCCTTCCGTCGCATCCAGTTCGCTCTGGGTGCCGCGGTGCTCGCGTCGGTGGCCGTCGTGGGGCTGCTGTACATGTCCGCTAGCCACAGCGTGAGCAGTGCGAACTCCGACCTGGCCGCTGCGACCCAGCAGAACACCTCACTGCAGTCGCAGGTGGCGCAGTTCCATGACGTCACCAGCATCTACGCCCAGGCTGCGGCGGCTCAGGCGCAGCTGACGACAGCCATGGGTGACGAGGTGCGCTACTCGCAGCTCCTCAACGACCTGAGCCTGAGCGTGCCGAGCAACGTGTGGCTGACGAGCGTGGCCTTCACGCAGGGGGGCTCGTCGGTTCCGGCCGCCGCTGCCGCCGCGGCGGCAGCGGCACCCGGGGCACCGACTCAGATCGGGACCTTCACGGTCTCGGGCGTGGCCTTCTCGCACGACGACGTGGCCGTCTGGCTGGAGTCCATCGCCGGCCTCAAGACCTATGCCAACCCGTACTTCTCCAGTTCCACTGAGGCGCTGATCGGGACCCGGAAGTCCGTGAACTTCGGTTCGACAGCCGCGGTGACCAGCGCGGCCCTCTCGGGCCGTTACACCAAGCCGGCCGGAGGCTGACCGATGGACAAGCTCAAGCAGTGGGTCGCCCTCACCGTCGTGGGGGTCCTTGCAGTAGGCGCCGGGGGCTGGTTCCTGGTCATCTCCCCGAAGCGCAGCGAGGCGGCTGACGTGCGAAGCCGCGTGGAGCAGGAGGCGAACGCCAACAACTCCCTTCAGACGCAGCTCGTGATGCTCAAGGCGCAGCAGAAGAACCTGCCGCAGCAGCAGGCTAAGCTGGCTGCGGCAGCTGCCAAGATCCCTGACAACCCGTCGCTCCCGTCGCTCATCCGGGCCCTGTCCAAGGCAGCTGACGACACCGGAGTCGAGCTCGTGTCGCTCTCGCCCGGCATGCCGACGGCAGTCGCTGCGGCTCCGGGCGCTGCCGCGGTGCAGCCGGCCGGGGCTGCTCCTGCCGGTGCTGCCGCTGCTCCCTCAGGGGCCAGCGCGTCGAGCATCGGCAGCGGTGCAGGGACGCTTCAGTCCATCTCGGTCACATTGAACATCGCGGGAGGGTACTTCCAGGCGGAGCAGTTCTTCGACCGGCTCGAGAACCTGTCGCGCGCCTTCAAGGTCACCAACTTCACGATGGCGCCCGGTGGAAGTCCGCTCAAGCCCGCTGCCGGCGCTGCTTCGGCAAGCAACTCCCTCACGGTCGCCATCAACGGCTCGGTCTACATGGCAAGCGGCCGTACCTCCACCGTCCCCACCGCTGTCGCGGCGAAGTAGGAGCAGCTGACATGACGGAGACCAGCACGCTCGAGGCCGCGCCGCCGGTGGCGGACGAGCCGACGGGCACGAAGCGCACCGCTCTTGTCGCGGGCGGCCTGGCGGCGGCGGTGGCCCTGGCCGGAGGCGGGTACTTCCTCCTCTCGGGTGGGTCCAGCGACCCGGTGTCCAGCGGTCCGGTCGCCCTGCCCAAGCCCGCAGCGGTGCAGCCGGCGGCCAAGGCGGCTGCGAAGAAGCCGGCCGCCGCCAAGCCCGCGACCCTGCCCAACACCTCGACGGTCCGCCTCGGTCGCGACCCGTTCAAGGCGCTCTACGTGCAGCCGGCCGCGGCCCCCGCTGCCGCAACGACCACGACGCCAACGAGCACGCAGCCGGCGAGCACGACGACGACCCCGACGACGACGCCGGCCAAGCCGGTCGCCACCACCTACCCGATGCGGCTCGTGAGCGTGTACGGGTCCGGCGCCGGCAGCACGGCAGTCTTCTCGGTCGCAGGCAAGCAGCAGACCGCCAAGCCCGGCAGCGTCTTCGGACGCACGGCGGAGCTGAAGCTGCTCTCGCTGCAGCAGAACGCGAAGGGTGTTTGGACGGCTGTTGTGCAGGTGGGCGACGGTGACCCCTTCGACGCGCCGACAGGGCAGACCCTGTACGTGATGTAGCGCGCGGGGCCGAGTCCTGGCTGCTGCGTTCGGATGACCGATGGGGAGCTCCCGCACCCCGCCTTCACGGCGGTGAGCGGGGGGCTCCCCATCGGCGTTCTCGGAGGTCCTTGGACACCCTCCCGACCTTGCGCGCGGCAGGTGTCCTGAAGGGGAGGAAAGCCTTCTGTTGCCACTCGGTCTGTCAAGAGCCACCGCGGCTCCCGTCGACACACAGCGGGATCCAGGGGCGACGACACCACGCGCCCTCGGCCGGGGCGCGCCAGGTGCCCTGGACGGACCGAAGGAGCACAGTGACCCGCTCACCCCGCAGAGGCGCCACGATCGCGACCACTCTGCTCACGGCCGCGCTGCTGCCGCTCACCGCGCTGCCCGCGCTGGGTTCCACGGAGCCGGTCGCGGCCCCGCTGGCGGCACCGGGCGGCCTCAGCCCCGACGACAGCAACGCGCCGTACCCCCATGCAGTCCGGCAGACCGTGCGCCTGGACTGGGCGCCCGTGTCCGGGGCGACCGGCTACCGCGTGCAGGTGGGTCGCGACGCCACCTGGTCGGACGACCCGGTCCTGTCCGTGGACGTCGTCTCCTCGGAGCTCACGCTGCCCGTGTCGCTGCCGAACGCGTCCTACGTCTGGCGGGTCGCCGCGGAGCAGGGATCGTCCCTCGGGCACTGGTCGTCGGAGACCGG
>JBAVRG010000056.1:0-1698 GCA_049694795.1 Mycobacteriales bacterium | reverse complement strand
GTCGGCCTCGACGTACCCGCTCGCGCCCTTCCGCTTGATCGCGACGTGCACGACGGGGCAGTGCGTCGCCGTGCCCGACACCACGATCGCGCGCGGCCAGCCGTCCTGGGCGTCCTCGCCCCGTACCTCGTCGACGGTGATGCGGCACTCGCCCTGGTCCGGCGGCACGTCAGGGACCACGTCCGGCAGGAGCCGCACGACGACTGACTGCTCGTCGTGCACCGCGACCACGGCCCGGTGCGTCGTGAGCACGCCGAGGTCGGCCCACGCGACGTACGTCCCCGGCGGCAACTCGACGTCCAGGTAGGCAGGCGCCGGGGCAGGCAGCCCTGCGGTGTAGTCGATGCCCTTCCAGGAGAAGGGCGTGGACTGCGCGTCTGCCACGCGGAAGACCCACCCGTCTCGCGGATCGAGCCGGTCGGCCCGACCGGGGGCCATCACCCACAGGCTCACGCGGGACCACATCCGAGGGACCTCCTGCTGCTCTGGTCAGGGCACGAACCACTGCACGACGCCGATGTCGTCGTTGAGGCTGTCGCCGCCGTCGAAGGTCCGCAGCGCGGCGGGCACGCTGCCGTCGTCGAAGTTGTGGCACAGCGCGACCCCGAGGCCGAGCTGCGCGCCGCCGAGGAGGGGGGT
Source organism: Mycobacteriales bacterium (assembly GCA_049694795.1). Taxonomy (GTDB): domain Bacteria; phylum Actinomycetota; class Actinomycetes; order Mycobacteriales; family SCTD01; genus RYN-111. Next base: position 1,059 of record JBAVRG010000056.1, on the reverse strand, counting down.
CAGCTGAGCGGCCAGCGCTGTGAGGTCGCTGTCGGAGATGCCGAGCTGGTCACGGACGTACTGTCCCTCGACCGTCATGGACAGCTCCAGCAGGTCGACCAGCTCGAAGGTGCGACCACCCGAGGCCCAGAACCCGTGGCTCCACTCGTCGGCGAACCGGATCCTGGTCCCGGTCGGACCCACCGCGATGAACGACGTCATCACGTCGTCGAGGCCGGTGTCGATCCACGCGTCGAGGTCCTCGAAGTCGTTGAGATCGACGCGCGCGGCGTTCGAGCTCTGCGGCGCCGGGACGTCGTCGAGGACGTCGAGCACCTTCTGCACGGGCTTGACGGCGTCCGCGATGAGCGATGCCACCGGCTGCAGCGTCCCGAGGATGCGCACCACCTCGTTGCACAGCTCGATCGCCGACGCGACTTCCGCGCCCGTGCCCGGCGCGACGAGCAGCACCGTGTTCTGGCCCGACCAGCCCGCGTCCGGGCACATCACGCACACCGCGGGCGGGATGGCGGGGACATCGACCTGCGCCGTCGTGAACGGCACCGAGATCGACTTCGTCACCGGGGTCAGTCCGGGCGCGCTCACCACCAGCGTGACGACCACCTCGCAGTCGAGGCTCGGCGGCACCAGTGGAGGAGCGGCCAACACCGTCCGCCCCGCGACGACGGTCCGCAAGCGGGGTGGCAGCAGGAACGCCACGCTCAGGAGCTCCGGCCCGGTCGCGGGCTTCGCCGGCGTCCGCAGCGTCGTCGCGGTCACGTCCATGCCGCCGCGCTTGACCTGGTACGACGCCGTCAGGTCCAGCTCGGCCGTCAATGGCGAGGTCGCGATGAGCCCCGACAGCTCGTTGACGAACGCCGCCCCGCCGGGCACCACGTCGAGGTGCAGCGCCTCCCCGGGCCCGAGCAGCGGCCCGTTGGTGACGATGCGCGTCTGGTTGAGGACCTGCTGGGCGAGTTCGCTCAGCTGCAGAGCCATGCGTGCTCCTCCATGACTGACGGGCCCCCGCGTCGTCGTTGCCGGGCCGACGTGGACTCGACAGGGCTCCTCTCCATCCCA
>JBAVRG010000055.1:0-4369 GCA_049694795.1 Mycobacteriales bacterium | reverse complement strand
CGGCCCAGCAGGTCGACGCCGGGAGCGGCCGGCACGTGCGGGTCGAGGTGCTCGACAACGGCGGCTCCCCGCAGACCGCCGCGGCCAACGCGCGGCAGGCGGTCGCCGAGGGCGCGGTCGCGCTGATCACGGACGGGGTGGGTGCGAAGGCCGTCGCGGCGGTGACCGATCCGGTGAAGCTGCCCGTCTTCATCACCTTCGAGGGCGGGGCGTCCCTCACCGACCCCCAGGCGCTGCCGACGCTGTTCCGGCTGGCGCCCGCCAACACGTACCTGTGCCGTCGCCTCGCCGACTACCTCGCCGACGTGCAGCTCCACAAGACCGTCGCGCTCATCGGGGACGACTCCTCCTACGGGCTCGAGGGCACCGCCAACGCCAAGGCCGACCTGGTGCACGACGACGTACAGGTGGTCTCGGAGCAGACGGTGCCGGAGGGCGCGGCCGACGTGAGCGCGCAGGTGCTCGCGGCCCGTCGCAGCGGTGCGCAGGTGCTCGTGGTGTGGGCCCGCGCGGCGGGCGTGGCGGCGGTGCTGCGTGCGGCCCGCAGCACGGGTTGGCAGGTACCCGTCTACACCGGGCCGGCCGGTGAGGACCCGCTGGTGCGGCAGCGCCTCGCCGACCACCCCGCGTGGGTCGACGGCCTGGTGTTCGTGTCCTTCCGCATCACCAGCGAGATGGGCGGTGCGCCGTTCGCGGCCTACCGCAAGGCCTACGAGAAGGCGTACGGCGTCGAGAAGGTGGGGGTCACCTCGGGCGGGAAGGACGTCGTCATGCCGCCCGACTGGTCGACCTACCCCTACGACGCCGTGCGGCTCGTCGCGGCTGCGCTCGACCGGGCCGGGAGCACCGACCGGGCCAAGGTCTACGACGCGCTGCAGTCGGTGAGCATCACCGGCGCGAACGGCGACGAGCGCGGCTACGGCCCGGACGACCGCGAGGGCGTCAGCCCCGACGACATGTACTTCGCGACCTTCCGCGGGATGCGCTTCTACCCCAACCGCGACGACAAACTCTCCACCAACCTGCCCGAGGTGCCTCAGTAGCCGTGTGCGGTCGCTACGCCTCCAGCCGGCGCCCCGACGACCTCGTGTCCTACTTCGAGGTCGAGGAGCCGCCGGAGGAGGTGCTGCCCCCGTCGTGGAACGTCGCGCCGACGGACCCGGTCTACGCCGTCGTGCAGCGCGAGCACCGGCAGCTGCGGGTGCTGCGCTGGGGGCTGGTGCCGTCGTGGTCCAAGGACGCCAAGGGCGCCGCCCGCATGATCAACGCGCGCAGCGAGTCGGTGAAGGACAAGCCCGCGTTCCGCAAGGCCTACGCCAGCCGCCGCTGCCTCGTGCCGGCCGACGGCTACTACGAGTGGAAGCCTGAGGGCGCCACCAAGCAGCCGTACTTCCTGTCCGACCGCGAGGGGCACCCGCTGGCGATGGCGGGCGTCTACGAGCACTGGAAGTCGCCCGAGGGCGAGTGGCTGTCGACCTGCGCCGTCATCACGACCACGGCGCCTGACGAGCTCGGTGAGATCCACGACCGGGCACCGCTGCTGGTCCCGCGCGAGCACTGGGGGCTGTGGCTCGACCCGCGCGTCGCCGACCCGGGCGACCTCCTGGTGCCCGGCACGCCCGGGGTCCTGGACGCCTGGCCGGTGGGCAAGGACGTCGGGAGCGTCCGCAACAACGACGCCCACCTCGTCGATCCCGTCTAGCTCTGACGCCAGATCAGGGCGCCGTTGACGAGCAGCAGCAGCGTGGCCAGCCCGGCGAGGCCGATCGCGCCCCACTTCGGCTGCAGCACCTCGCGCACGGCGGTCGCGTGGGCCGGCGGGGCGAAGCCGTAGCGGAACGTCGTCGACCCGCTGCCCTCGAGGTCCGCGCCCAGGTACGGGCTGTACGACGACGCGCGCGCCCCCGCGGCCGCCACCTCGACGAGCAGGTCGAGGGCCGCCTTGCGCTGGGCCCGGTCGGGGCGGCTCGCGGCCCAGGCCCGCCAGGACGGGCGACCGTCCGGCGGGGCGAGCTCGCGCGGGTTGAGGGCGTTGACGGCGGCGAGGTCGAGGGCCAGCGCGCCCGGGCCGTCCACCTGCGCCGTGAAGGTCACCGCCGGCGTGCCACCGATCCCGCCCAGCGTGCCCGCGAAGGTCGCGCCGTCGGCGGTGGGCGTAGTGGCCGGACCGGTCACCCGGCCCGTCGTACCGGAGAGGCGGAGCGCGCCGGTGAGGTGCAGCGGGACGGCCTGGGTGGCCTGCACCAGCGCCGGCGAGGTCGCCTGCACGGTCTTCGGCAGGACGTCGTCGGTGGTCGGCAGCCGGGCCGCGGAGGGCCGCCGGGCGACCGTCAGCGCGCGGTCGAGCGCGCCAGCCAGCACCGCAGCGTCGGCGTCGGCCGCGGTGGGCAGCTCGGCCGGCTGGCTGGTGGCGTTCGTCAGCGTCACCGAGACCGTCCCGGGACCGGGGAGGCGCCCGCCGTCCGCCAGCCGGGTCGCCCTGCCGTCCTTGCCGGTGAAGGTGACGGCCACCGACAGGGGCAGGTGCGGCGCCTCGATGAGCGGGTCGAGCGTGAGGCGGGCGGCGAGGTCGCGCCGACCCGGCGAGAACCCCTGCCAGACGACGGCGCCGCGCCGCGTGACCGGGGGCGGCTCGTCCCCGAGCGGCACCGCTGAGCGGGCCGGGCCGCGCTCCCGGACCGCGTAGTCGCCCTCGCCCTCGAGCTGCAGCCGCTGGTCGGCCGTGACCGTCGCGACGCTGCCGTCGCCGGCGAGCCCGACCTGCACCACCTCGTCGTTGACCACCTTGCCCGGTACGTCGGAGGCGAGCAGCCGGTCCGGCCGCCCCCCGACGGCCAGGATGAGGCGGCTCTGCTGCACGCGTGCCGCCTCGGGCGTGGGGAGGACGAGCGTGTCGGCAGCCGCGGGGGTCGTGACGGCGAGCACGCCGAGGGCCGCGGTGACGAGCCCGACCCTGTGCACGGTGCGAGGCTACGGCTGACGGGCGGTCACCGGGGTAGGGCATGCTTCTCCCGAAGCCCTCTCGTGATCGGAGCACCGCCCGTGGACCTCGACGCCGTCCGGACCGACCTGGAGCAGGTCGTGCGCGAGAGCGACGCCGCCATCGCCGCCCTTGCGGCCGAGGAGGCCAACTCCGAGGCCGAGGAGCTCGGTGGCGAGCAGCTGCAGCCCGACGTGACCGACGACGCCGCGGACCTGAGCGAGGCCGACCGTGAGGAGGCGCTCGTCGACGCCGCGGTCGCGCGCCGGGAGGAGGCGCTCGCCGCGCTGGCGCGGCTGGACGCGGGCACCTACGGCACCTGCATCGACTGCGGCCAGGAGATCGGGGAGGCCCGGCTGTCGTTCCGGCCGGAGGCCGCGCGCTGCCTGGCCTGCCAGGAGGCCTTCGAGGCCCGCGAGGGCTGACCCGCCTCAGGCCGGACGGTGCGCGCTGGCCACCAGGTGCATGCCCACCGCCTCGCCCTCCCGCTCGGCGGCCAGCCGGAGCTCGGTGCGCACCAACGTGCGCAGGACGTCGTCGCCGCCGTGGGCGAGCCCGCGCTCGACCGCAGCAGGGGTGAGCACCGAGCGCGGCCGCACCCAGTCGACGGCCAGCCCCGCGTCCGAGAGCAGCCCGAGGAGCTCCTCGGGCCAGAAGCAGCGCGTGATCGTGCCGTCCTCGGCCGGCACCAGCACCACGTCCGCCGACGGCACGTCCGCCAGCTCGGACCAGCGCCCCTGGTCGGCGAGCCGCGCCAGCCCGGTGAGCAGCGAGTCGACCACCAGCAGCAGCCTGCCACCGGGCCGCAGCACCCGCGCGAGGTCGCGGACGGTCTCCTCGGTCGCGAGCGACATCGACAGCGCCCGCGACTCCGCGACGACCGCGTCGACGCAGGCGTCGGCCAGCCACGCCAGGTCGCGGGGGTCGGCCACCACCGACACGAACCCGTCGCTGCCGTCGCCGGCGCCCACCCGCAGCACCTCGTGCCCGAGAGCGTGCAGCTGACACGCCCGCTCCGGGCCGTCCCCCGACAGGTCCAGCACCCGCGCGCGAGTCGGCGGCAGCCAGGCCGCCAGCTGCTCGGCCGCCACCTGTGCGTAGAAGCGCCAGTACGGCGACGTCGGGTCCGGCACCGGGCTCTGGGCAGCCCGGAGGTCGGGTTCGTCGGCCGGCACGAGCAGGCCCTACCCTGCCGCGCGTGAGTATCACCTCCCCGGAGGTGCACACCAGCGTGGGCACCGCACGCGTGCACCTCTCCGGCCGGGGACCGGGGCTGCTCGTCCTCGGTCACGGCGCCGGCGGCGGTGTCGAGGCCCTGGACCTGCTGGCGGCCCGCGACGCGGCGCAGGGGCTCGGCTGGCGGGTGGCGCTGGTCGAGCAGCCCTGGCG
>JBAVRG010000054.1:0-1720 GCA_049694795.1 Mycobacteriales bacterium | reverse complement strand
TAGTCCTCCGGGCCGGTCAGCGTGCAGGTGGCCCACTCGATCTCCGACAGCAGGTCACGGACCTCGCTGGTGCCGGGCCGCAGCCGGGCTCGGGCCGCGGCGTTGGCCACCAGCTGGAACTTGTTGGCGAGCAGGGTGGGCGGCGCGCCGCCGACGGCCCTGGGCCAGAAGTAGGCCAGCTGCTTCATGGCGGCGGCGTGGAAGGTGCGGGCCTGCACCCCGTCGGCACCGAGCTGGCGGAGCCGGGTGCGCATCTCGCCCGCGGCGCGCGCGGTGAAGGTCACCGCGAGCAGGCCGCCGGGGGTGACGGCCCCGGTGCGCACGGCGTAGGCGGCGCGGTGGGTGATGGTGCGGGTCTTGCCGGTGCCGGCGCCGGCGAGGATGCACACCGGCCCCTTCACCGCCTGGGCGGCCTCGCGCTGCTCGGGGTCGAGCGCCTCGAGCAGGTCTTCGGGGGTCACCCGAGCATCCTGGCAGACGGCAGTGACCGGAACAGGACGTCCCGGTTTGCTGTTGATGTCCTCGACCGTCCTGACCCCAGACGAGGAGCGCACGCGTGGCCGACCAGATGACGATCTACAGCACCTCCTGGTGCGGGTACTGCCACCGGCTCATGAAGCAGCTCGACCGCGAGGGCGTCGGCTACGACACGGTCGACATCGAGCACGACCCTGCCGCGGCGGACTTCGTGATGAGCGTCAACGGGGGCAACCAGACGGTGCCGACCGTGGTCTTCCCGGACGGCAGCGCGCTGACCAACCCCTCCCTCGCCCAGGTCAAGGACAAGCTGGCCTCCTGAGCGCCGGGTTTGGATGACTTCCGCCCGCAGGTCGGCGAGACTGGAGCAGATGCCCGCCCCGGACGAGGAGTGACCCAGTGCCGCCCGCCGAGCTCGACCACCCCGCGATCGACGCCGTCCTGTCGACGGCGGCGACGCTGCTCAACATGGAGGTCGTGTTCCTCGGCGGCCTGACGGACGACACCTTCACGTTCGAGAAGGTCCACGCCACGGCGGAGTGGCCGGGGCTGGTCGAGGGCAAGAGCGCCGACCGCTCCGACTCGTTCTGCCACCGCCTGCTCGCGGGTGCGCCGGCGCACACGAGCGACGCGGCGAACGACCCTTCCTATCGGGACGCACCCGTCCGCTCCGAGCTCGGCATCCAGTCCTACGTCGGGGTGCCGGTGCGCGACGCCTCGGGGACTGTCGTGGCCACCCTCTGTGGCATCGACCGCGGTGGCGTGCCGGTCTCCGAGGACGCCATCGAGGTGCTCCGGCAGCTCGCCCAGGTCGTGTCGGCGCAGCTCGGTCCGCTCGCCGCCGAGAGCGTGGTCATCCGCCGCTCCCCCGACGGTGGGTGGGAGGTAGGCGGCGAGACCACCGAGGACCTCACCAGCGCCATGGTGCTCGCCGACCTGCTGGCAGCCGAGATCACTCCTGGGGCCCGCCCCGCCAAGTCCGACCAGCCGATGGACGAGCTCGGCCAGCTGCGGCTGTCGGTCAAGCAGCTCGAGCACGCCCTCGCGGCACGCGTCGTGGTCGAGCAGGCGATCGGCGTGCTCACCGAGCGGCAGAGCAGCACCCCGCGGGACGCGTTCGAGCGGTTGCGCAAGGTCGCCCGGTCGCGCGGCCGCAAGGTGCACGACCTGGCGCGCGAGGTGGTCGCCTCGGCGCGCGACCACGCGGTGCCGCTGCCGCCCGAGCTGGCCGGACGCCGCTGAC
>JBAVRG010000053.1:0-12350 GCA_049694795.1 Mycobacteriales bacterium | reverse complement strand
TCAGGGCGACCTCGACGCCGTGGCAGCCCGCCTCAACAGCCGTCCCCGCCAAACCCTCGGCTGGGACACCCCCGCAGAACGCCTCGACCAACTCCTCGTCGCAACAGCCGCTTGACTTCAAGGCCGTCCCAGACCCCCGTGAGCGGTAGATCGCGCCGGAGGCGCAGACGATCTACCCCTCGCGGTGTCCGACCCGCCGCCCCGTCCCAGACCCCCGTGAGCGGTAGATCGTTTGCAGAGGGGGCAACCAGCCACAACCCGCTGCCGCACTCAGGCGGTGCTGACCACCACGAGCACCGCGCCGGCGTCCACCTGCGCCCCCGCCTCGACCAGCACCTCCTGCACGGTGCCGTCCGCAGCGGCCTTCACGGCGTGCTCCATCTTCATCGCCTCGAGCACCACCAGCGCGTCGCCGGCCCGCACCTGGTCGCCGACGGCGACCGCCACGCGCAGCACCGTCCCGGGCATCGGGGCGGTGAGCGACCCCTCGGCGACGGCGCTGCCCGGCAGCGGGTAGCGCGGGTCCTCGACCAGGACGCTGTGCCCGAGCGGGGAGTCGACGTACGTCGTCGCGCCCAGCACGACAGCGCACCGCCGCCGTACGCCGTCGACCGACAGGTCGACCAGCTCAGGCGTCGCGGACCACACCCGTACGTCCAGCGCGCGGCCGTCGACCGACACCTGCACGCCGTCGCGGCGGTGCGTGTAGTCCACGACGGTGCCCCCGAAGGAGACCGACTGGGGTTGCGAGGGGACGTTGCGCCAGCCGCTGGGGAACGCCGTCGTGCGTGCCGCCGCACCGGCCAGTGCGGCCGCGACGCAGTGCACCTCGTGCACCTGCGCGGGTACGGCGGGCAGGCTGAAGCGGTCGAGGAAGCCGGTGTCCACGTCGTTGTCGCGCCAGGCGGGCGACCGCAGCACCCCGACGAGCAGGTCGCGGTTGGTCGTCACGCCGTGCACGCGCGCCCGGTCGAGGGCGTCGGCCAGCCGGGCGGTGGCCTGCTCGCGGGTGGCGCCGTGCGCCACGACCTTCGCCAGCATCGCGTCGTAGTGCACGCCGACGACCGAGCCGGTCTCGACACCGGAGTCGACCCGGACGCCGTCGGGCAGCTCGAACAGCGACAGCGTGCCGGTCTGGGGCAGGAAGGCGCTGTCCTCGGCGTAGAGCCGGGCCTCGATCGCGTGGCCGGTCAGCGTGGGTTGCAGCGCCTCCTGCGGCAGCGCCTCGCCGCGGGCGACGGCGAGCTGCAGCGCCACCAGGTCGAGGCCGGTCACCAGCTCGGTGACGGGGTGCTCCACCTGCAGCCGGGTGTTCATCTCGAGGAAGGCGAACTCGCCGCTCGGGTCGAGGACGAACTCCACCGTCCCGACGCCCTCGTAGGCGACCGCCTCGGCGGCAGCGACTGCGGCCTTGGACAGCGCCTCGCGCAGCGCGGGCGAGACGGCGGGGGAGGGTGCCTCCTCGACGACCTTCTGGTGCCGTCGTTGGATCGAGCAGTCGCGCTCGAACAGCGCCACCGTGTGGCCGTGGGTGTCGGCGACGACCTGCACCTCGACGTGGCGGGGACGTTCGACGTACCGCTCGAGGAAGACGGTGCCGTCGCCGAAGGCGGAGAGCGCCTCGCGCTGCGCGGCCTCGAAGGCGTCCTGCAGCTCCTCGGCCGAGCGCACCACCCGCATGCCGCGACCGCCTCCGCCGGCGGAGGCCTTGACCAGCACCGGGAAGACCGAGACCTGCGACGGGTCGGTCCAGGTCGGCAGGCACGGCACGCCGGCGGCCGCCATCAGCTCCTTGGAGCGCAGCTTGGAGCCCATCGTCTCGATCGCCGACGGCGGCGGTCCGACCCACGTCAGCCCCGCGTCGAGGACCGCCTGGGCACAACCGGCGTTCTCGGACAGGAAGCCGTAGCCGGGGTGCACCGCATCTGCGCCGGTGGCGCGAGCGGCGGCGAGGAGCGCCTCGACGCGCAGGTAGGTGTCGGAGGGAGCGCTGCCCGGCAGGTGCACGGCCTCGTCGGCCTCGCGGACGAACGGCATGCCCGCGTCGGCGTCGGAGAAGACCGCGACCGTCGCGATGCCGAGCTCCCGGCACGTGCGGAAGACGCGGCGGGCGATCTCCCCGCGGTTGGCGACCAGGAGCTTCTGCACGGTCCTCACATCCGGAAGACGCCGAAGCCGCCGCGGACGCCGCGGAACTCCGTGCGGTTGACGACGCCCAGGCAGTAGCCGAGGACGGTGCGGGTGTCGCGCGGGTCGATGATGCCGTCGTCGTAGACCCGGCCGGAGTTGGCCAGTGCCAGCGACTCGGCCTCGATCTGCGCCTCGACGAGCTGGCGCATGGCGGCGTCCTGCTCCTCGTCGTAGGGCAGGCCCCGGGACTCGGCGGACTGCCGGCCGACGATGGACAGCACGCCGGCGAGCTGCGCCGGCCCCATGACCGCGGACTTGGCGTGCGGCCAGGAGAACAGGAACCGCGGGTTGAAGGCCCGACCGCACATGCCGTAGTTGCCGGCGCCGTAGGAGGCACCGATGACGACGGTGAGGTGCGGCACGGTCGAGTTGGAGACGGCATTGATCATCTTCGCGCCGTCCTTGATGATGCCGTCCTGCTCGTACTCCTTGCCGACCATGTAGCCCGTGGTGTTTTGCAGGAACAGCAGGGGAGTGTCGGAGGAGTTGGCCAGCTGGATGAACTGCGCGGCCTTCTCGGCCTCCTCGCCGAACAGCACGCCGCGGGCATTGGCGAGCACCCCGACGGGCCAGCCGTGGATGCGCGCCCAGCCGGTGACGAGCGAGGTGCCGTAGAGCGGCTTGAACTCGTCGAAGTCGCTGTCGTCGACCACCCGGGCCAGCACCTCGCGCGGATCGAACGGCACCCGCAGGTCGGTGGAGGCGATGGCCAGCAGCCCCTCCTCGTCGTAGCGCGGCGGCGGGGACGGCCGGTCCCCGGCGGGCGGCAGGTTGAGCCGCTTCACGACGTCACGTCCCAGGCGGATGCAGTCGACCTCGTCCTCGGCGAGCTGGTCGGCCAGGCCGCTGACGCGGGCGTGCATCTCCGCGCCGCCGAGCGACTCGTCGTCGCTCTCCTCGCCGGTGGCCATCTTCACCAGGGGCGGCCCACCGAGGAAGACCTTGGCCTGCTCGCGCACCATGACGACGTAGTCGCTCATGCCTGGGACGTAGGCGCCACCGGCGGTGGAGTTGCCGAAGACCAGCGCGACGGTCGGGATGCCGGCGGCCGACAGCTGGGTGAGGTTGCGGAACATCGCCCCACCCGGGATGAAGATCTCCGCCTGGGTCGGCAGGTCGGCCCCGCCGGACTCCACGAGGAACACCAGCGGCAGCCGGTTCTCCTTGGCGATGTCCATGGCCCGACCGGTCTTCTTGGCCGAGTAGGGGTTCGAGGCGCCGCCGCGGACCGTGGGGTCGTTGGCCATGATCATGCAGTCGACGCCCTCGACCCGCCCGATGCCGCACACGAGCGAGGCGCCGACAGGGAACGACGACCCGTACGCCGCGACCGGCATGAGCTCGAGGAACGGCGCGTCCCGGTCGAGCAGCAGCTCGATCCGCTGTCGCGGCAGCAGCTTGCCGCGGGCGAGGTGGCGGGCGGCGTACTTCTCGCCGCCACCGGCGCGGGCCTTGTCGAGCTCAGCGTCCACGAGGGCCAGCTGCTCGAGCATCGCCGTACGGCGGTCGTCGGCGAGGGCGTCGGGACGCGACGTCAGGACGGTCACGAGGAGGACCCTACCTACCTGCTGTGAACCACGGTTAGCATCCTCGCCATGCAGCGCTTCCTCTACGAGCCCGAGCACGAAGCCTTCCGCGACAGCGTCCGCGCCTTCTGCGAGAAGCACATCGCCCCTTACCACGCGGAGTGGGAGAAGGAGGGCATCGTCGACCGTGCCCTGTGGCTCGAGGCCGGCAAGCAGGGGCTGCTCGGCACCGACGTGCCGGAGGAGTTCGGCGGCGGCGGTGTGAAGGACTTCCGCTACAACTGCGTCGTCGCCGAGGAGGTGACCCGGGTCGGTGGCAGCGGCGTGGGCTTCACCCTCCACAACGACGTCGTGGCGCCGTACCTGCTCAAGCTCGCCACCGACGAGCAGAAGCAGCGCTGGCTGCCGGGCTTCACCAGCGGTGAGCTCATCACGGCGATCGCCATGTCGGAGCCGGGTGCCGGCTCGGACCTGCAGGGGCTGCAGACGCACGCCCGCCGCGACGGCGACGACTGGGTCCTCAACGGCTCCAAGACCTTCATCACCAACGGCATCAACGCCGACCTGGTGATCGTGGTCGCCAGGACCGACCCCGACAAGGGCGCCCACGGCTTCAGCCTGCTGGTCGTCGAGCGCGGGATGAAGGGCTTCGAGCGCGGCCGCAACCTCGACAAGGTCGGCATGAAGGCGCAGGACACCGCCGAGCTGTTCTTCGACGACGTCCGGGTGCCGGCGACCAACCTGCTGGGCACCGAGGGCGGCGGCTTCATCCACCTCATGGAGGCCCTGCCGCAGGAGCGGCTCTCGATCGCCGTTGTCGCGGTGGCCGCGTCCCGCAAGGTCCTCGACCTCACCGTCGAGTACTGCAAGGAGCGCAAGGCCTTCGGCAAGCCGATCGGCTCCTTCCAGCACACCCGCTTCACGCTCGCCGAGCTGGAGACCGAGGTGTGCATCGCCGAGCAGTTCCTCGACCGTTGCGTCAACGAGCACAACGCAGGGCGGTTCGACGTCAAGGACGCCGCCATGGCCAAGTGGTGGACGACCGAGCTGCAGAAGCGGGTCGTCGACACCTGCGTCCAGCTGCACGGCGGCTACGGCTACATGCTCGAGTACCCCGTCGCGAAGGCCTTCATCGACTCGCGGGTGCAGACCATCTACGGCGGCACCACCGAGATCATGAAGGAGATCGTCGGCCGGTCGCTCGGTGTCTGAGGACGACGGCGTCCGCGGCTACAGCGACCGGCTGCGCGCCGGAGCGGTCGAGCGCGAGCCGGGCACGCTGCCGCCGCACTACCCGACCTGCTTCGGCTGCGGGCCGGACGCGGAGTACGGGCTGCACCTGGTGAGCCGCAAGGTCGGTGACGAGATCCACGCCACCTACGCGTTCAGCTCCAAGCACTCCGGCGCCCCTGGGATCGCGCACGGCGGCACCGTGGCCGCGCTCGTCGACGACGTCTGCGGTTGCCTGCTCTTCGTGGTCAAGCAGCCCGCGGTGACGCGCAAGCTCGAGGTGGAGTACCTCAAGCCGGTCCTGGTCGGCGTGCCCTACGACCTGGTGGCGAAGGTCGACCGCTTCGAGGGCCGCAAGCTCTTCGTGTCCTGCGAGGGCCGCAACCCCGACGGCGAGCTGACCTTCCGCGGTGGTGGGCTGTTCCTGGTCGTGGACGTGTCCCACTTCGACCAGGGCACGACGAGCGGCGACGGCCGGCCACCGATCGCCCTGTAGAGGGCCTGCAGACCGGCGAGCACACACCCGGCCTCCAGCGCGGTGGCGAGCAGGTCGGGCCACCCGATCCCCTCGCGCCCCCCGCCCGCCACCCCGAAGGGCACGGACACGGCACGGGTCCAGGCCCACAGCGCGACGACCGCGAGGTTGCCCACCACGCCGGCCAGCACGACCCGACGCACCGGCGCGAGGAGCAGCACCACGACCCAGGTCAGCTGGGCGAGGCAGAGCAGCGCGAAGAACCAGCCCAGCAGCGAGGCCTCGTGCGCGTGCTCGCCGACGACCGCGCCGTGCACGCCCGCCGCCCCGACGCTGCCGAGAGCCATCAGCCGCAGCGGCTGGGCGAGGGGAACGCCGGACGTGCGCCGCCACTCCAGACCGAACAGGCCGGCGAAGACGAGCAGGGGCACAGCGAGCATCAGCAGGTGCGGCAGGTGCTGGGTCGTCGTCGTCACCACCCCTCTGCATCGAAGGTGGTGGCAATCGGGTGATCGAGCCATCACCCGAAGTGGTCATCTTTCCCCGAGGATCTTGCGCAGCCTCCTGCCCGCAGGATGCTGCAGGTGTCGCGTGGTCACCCCCGTGCCGCCCGCGACCGGAGGCGAACATGGCTTGGCGCATCGGCGCGCTCGCGAACTTCGTGACGATGGTCGCCTACTTCGCCATCGTCGTGGCCATCCTGGTCCCCCTGGTGCGCGAGAGGCAGCTGCGGGCCAACAGGCTCGGTACGGCGACCGCAGCCATCTTCTTCACGTGCGCCGTGCACCACGGCAGCCACACGGTCCACATGCTGCTGCCCGCCTTCGGCCTGGCGAAGGGCAGCGGCCTCGCGATGCGTGCGGCGTTCGACCCGACGGCGGTGGTCTGGGACCTGCTCACCGCCGGCGTCGGGATCTACTACTGGACGCTGCGCCGCACCTACGGGGCGCTGATGAACGGCGCGAAGCTGTTCGACGACCTGCGGGAGCGGCAGCGGCAAGCGCTCGAGATCAACGACGGCATCGTGCAGGGCCTGGCAGCGGCCAAGCTGTCCCTCGAGCTGGACCAGACAGCCGTCACCCGGGAGGCCCTCGAGTCGACGCTGGCGTCGGCGCGGGGTCTCATCACCGAGCTGCTCGGCGAGGTGGCCGAGCGACCGACCTTCGAGGCCGGCGACCTGCGGCGATCGCGCGCCGCCCTGCTGAGGAAGGCATGACGGCCCAGCCTGTCGACGAGCGGACAGCAGAGCGGAGCGCGACGGTCCGCGTGCTCGTCGTGGACGACACCCCGACGCTGCGCATGCTGACCCGCCTGGCCCTGGAGGGCACCGCCTTCGAGGTGGTCGGGGAGGCGGGCGACGGCCTGGCCGGACTCGACCTGGCCAAGCAGCTGGGGCCCGACCTGGTGCTGCTGGACCTCGCCATGCCGGTCATGGACGGGCTCGAGGCCCTACCGCTGCTGCGGGCCGCGCTGCCCGCCGTACGCGTCGTCATCCTCTCCGGCTTCGACCGCAAGGCGATGGAGTCGCAGGTGTTGGAGGCGGGCGCGGACGCGTACCTGCAGAAGGGCGCGCCCCCGGCCGCGCTCGTGGAGGCGCTGCGGCAGCTGTTCCCGGACTCGGCTCCGGCGGTGCCCGTCGTCCCGGCCCCTCGGGCCGCGGTGGAGCTCCCGGTCAGCGACGAGGGCGCCCGGCTCGCGGCCCTCGAGGAGGACATGGAGGAGCTCCTGCACGTCGTCTCGCACGACCTGTCGGAGCCCGTGCACGTCATCAAGGGCTTCGCCGAGCGACTCGCACGCCGGGCGCACACCGACGAGGAGGGGGAGTTCTGCGAGTTCATCGTCGACGCTGCCGATCGCATGCAGCAGCTGCTCGACGACCTGCTCGACTACGCCCGCGCCGCCCGGGGCGAGCTCCCGCAGGAGCTGCTGGACTGCCGGGTTCTCGTCGACAACGTGCTCGCGGGGGTGGGCACGGCACTCGCTGCGAGCGGCGGCCGGGTCACGGTCGGGGACCTGCCGCGCAACGTGGTCGCCAGCCGGCTCGTCCTCACGCAGGTCCTGCACAACCTGGTCTCCAACGCCGTGAAGTTCGTCGCGCCCGGCGTGCTGCCCCAGGTGCACCTCGAGGCCGTCGCCGGGCCGAGGTCGGTCACCTTCAGGGTGAGCGACAACGGCGTCGGCATCGAGGAGGGCCAGCAGGAGCGCATCTTCCAGCCCTTCAAGCGGTTGCACCCGCGGGAGGCCTACCCCGGGAGCGGGATCGGGCTGTCGATCTGCCGTCGGCTCGTCCAGCGCCAGGGCGGCCGCATCTGGGTGGAGCCGCACGGGAGCGGTTCGACGTTCGTCGTCGAGGTGCCGTCATGACCGTCCCGCTGGCAGGCGACGGACGGGGAGCCGAGGGCCCGCACCCGGCGCTGACAGCACTGCCGGGCGGCCCCGACGCCCTCCAGGGGCTGCCGCGTCAGGCGTCGCGGCGGGAGGCGCTGGAGGAACGCCGTCGAGGAGGGGTGGCGGCCGGGCTGCGGCTGCTCATGGTGGAGGACAGTGCCGCGGACGGCCGGCTCGTCGTGGAGCTCCTGCGTGAGGCCGGGGTCGCGTGGGCGGTCGAGCGGGTGGAGCGGATCCGCGACGCGCAGACCTACCTGCGCCGTCACCACGTCGACTGCGTGCTGCTGGACCTCGGCCTGCTCGACGCCGACGGCCTGGACGGGCTGCGTCTCGTGGTCGGAGCCGACCCCGAGATCCCGGTGGTCGTGCTGACCCGGCGCGACGACGACGTGCTGTCGACGGAGGCGCTGCGGCACGGAGCGCAGGACTACCTGTCGAAGCGGGACCTGGGCCCGGTCATGCTGACGCGCTCGGTCCGCTACGCGATCGAGCGCAAGGCCACCGAGCTGCAGCTCATCCACCTGGCGCAGCACGACGCCCTCACCGGGCTGGCCAACAGGTCGCTGCTCATCGAGCGGCTCGAGGGCGCGCTCTCCCGCCGTACCGGGGTGGCAGTGCTGTTCGTCGACCTGGACAACCTCAAGCTCGTCAACGACTCGCTGGGGCACGACGCGGGAGACCGGCTGCTCGTGGCCGTGGCCCGCCGGCTGCAGGACGTCGTGCGACCGAGCGACACGGTCGCCCGGTTCGGGGGCGACGAGTACGCCATCGTCTGCCCCGGGCTGTCCGAGCCAGGACGGGCGACCGACCTCGCCCGCCGGCTCATGGACGAGGTGTCGACGCCGGTGGTGCTCGGCACCAAGGTGTACGTCCCCTCGGTCAGCATGGGCGTCGCGCTGAGCGAGCCGGGGCCCCCCGACACCAGCGAGACGGTGCTCGCCAACGCCGACGTGGCGCTGTACCTCGCCAAGCGACGGGGGAAGGCCCGGTTCGAGCTCTTCGAGGAGTCGATGCGGCAGCGCGGCAGCGAGCACCTGGCGCTGCAGACGGAGCTGCGCACCGCCCTGGTCGAGGACCAGTTCGAG
This sequence comes from Mycobacteriales bacterium, assembly GCA_049694795.1. Classification (GTDB taxonomy): domain Bacteria; phylum Actinomycetota; class Actinomycetes; order Mycobacteriales; family SCTD01; genus RYN-111. Next base: position 3,456 of record JBAVRG010000053.1, on the reverse strand, counting down.
GTGCACTTCCAGCCGCAGCTGTCGCTGGAGACCGGTGAGCTGGTGGCCGTGGAGGCGCTGGTGCGCTGGGCGCACCCGGCCCGCGGGCTGCTCACCGCTGGGGCCTTCATCGACACGGTGGAGGAGAGCGGGCTGGTCGCCGCGCTGGGGCAGTGGGTGCTGGAGCAGGCCTGCGAGGCCCTCTCGGGCTGGCCGGCCGGCACACCGCCGCGCTTCGCCGTCAACATCAGCCCGCGGCAGTTCTCGATGGCCGGCTTCGTGGCCGGCGTGGCCGCGGTGATGAACGCGAGCGGCGTCAGCCCGGCCCTGCTCGAGCTGGAGGTCACCGAGTCGGCGTTGCTGGTCGACGACGCCGTGGCGCAGGTGCTCCGCGACCTCGACGGGCTCGGCATCCGCCTGGCCGTGGACGACTTCGGCACCGGCTTCAGCTCGCTCAACCACCTCAAGCTCTTCCCCGCCACCACGGTCAAGATCGACAAGACGTTCGTCGCCGGCCTCGGCAAGGACCCGGTCGACGAGGCGATCGTGGCGGCGGTGCTCGGGGTGGCGCGCAGCCTCGGGCTGTCGACGGTGGGGGAGGGCATCGAGACCCAGGCCCAGCTCGACCGTCTCCGCGAGCTCGGCTGCGAGCTCGGGCAGGGCTACCTGCTGGCGAAGGCGATGCCGAGGGAGCAGCTCTACCGCACCTACGCGCGGTAGGTCAGTCCGACCGCAGCGCCGCGAGCGCGAGTCGGCGCAGGACGGTCGCCCGCTCGGCGGCCGGCAGCGGGCTGTCGATCAGCGCCGTGGTGTTGAGCATGGCGAGCACCGCGCCGACGGTGAGGGCCACCTGGTCGGCGTCCAGGTCCGGGCGCAGCGGGGCCAGCTTGGCGCGCCAGACCTTCTCGTAGCTGCGCTGCCGGGCGCGCAGGTCCTCTTCGAGCGAGCGCTGCTCACGCACCCACACCGCGAGCAGCGCGCGCTCCTCGACGGCGAACCGCACGTGCAGGGCGACGAGCGCCTCGAGGTCCTCCTCGGCCTCTGCGAGCGCCAGCATCCTGGTCATGGTGCGGTCGCACAGCACTGCGAGCAGCGCCTGCTTGGAGGGGAAGTGCCGGTAGACGCCTGGACCGGTGATGCCGGCGGCCGCCCCGATGTCGTCGATGCCGACGTCGTGGAAGCCGCGTGCGGCGAACAGGTCGGCCGCTGCCGCGAGCAGCTGCTCGCGACGTGGCGCGGTGGTGGTCACCCAGGCAGGTTAGCCTGCGTTCACATCGAGGAGGACCGTTGCTGAACGAGCTCTTGGACGACCTGCGAGCCGAGCACGAGGACCTGGTGAGCCATGTCCGCCAGGCGGACCTGGACCTCAAGGTGCCCTCCGAGCCGTGGGACGTGCGCGACACGGTGAGCCACTTGATGGTGGGTGACGAGAAGGGCCTGCTCGCGGCGACCGACCCGGAGGCCTTCCAGGCCGAGCTGCCGCAGGTGCTCGCGGATCCGGTCGCCTTCATCGACGGCTGGCTCGCTGCCGGCCACGGCCTGACCAGGGACGAGCTGGAGGAGCGCTGGCGCGCAGGCTTCGCGCGGATGGTCGCAGCCTTCGCGGCACTGGCTCCGGGGACGAAGGTGCCCTGGTACGGCCCACCCATGAGCCCGGCGTCCTTCGCCACCGCCCGGCTCATGGAGTACTGGGCGCACGGCCAGGACGTCGTCGACGCGCTCGGGGTGCACCGGCCCCCGACCGCGCGGCTCAAGCACATCGCGCACCTCGGCGTGCGCACCCGCGGCTTCTCCTACGCCGTCCGCGGTCTCCCGTTCCCCGAGGGCGAGGTGCGGGTCACCCTGCAGGCGCCGGACGGCAGCTCCTGGGAGTGGGGGACGGGCGAGGACGCCGTCACAGGCACGGCGGAGGACTTCTGCCTGCGGGTGACGCAGCGCCGGCACCGCGACGACACCGGCCTGGTCGCGACCGGGCCCCTCGCCGACGACTGGCTCGACCACGCGCAGTGCTTCGCCGGCCTGCCGACGGAAGGAAGGCCCAAGAAGTGAGCCGATGGAGCACCCCCGAGCGGCAGGCCCTTCGCGAGCTGGCCCGCGACCTGACCGCGAAGGAGATCGCGCCGCACGTCGCCGACTGGGAGCGCGACGGCGAGCTGCCCCGCAGCCTGCACAAGACCTTCGCCGAGGCCGGCGTCCTCGGCGTCGGGTTCCCCGAGGAGCAGGGCGGCAGCGGAGGTGACAGCGTCGACGCGGCCATCGTCGCCGAGGAGATCCTGCTCGGCGGCGGCTCAGGAGGCGTGGTCGCCAGCCTGTTCACGCACGGCATCGCCCTGCCGCACATCTCGCACGCCGGTTCGCCGTACCTCGTCGACCGGTACGTCCGCCCGACCCTCGCGGGGGAGCGCATCGGAGCCCTGGCCGTCACCGAGCCCAGCGGCGGCTCCGACGTCGCCGGCCTGCGCACCCGGGCGGTCCGCGACGGCGACGAGTACGTCGTCACGGGCGCCAAGACCTACATCACGAGCGGCGTCCGCGCTGACTTCGTGACCACCGCCGTCCGCACCGGCGACGACGGGTACGGCGGCATCAGCCTGCTCGTCATCGACAAGGGCCTGCCGGGCTTCACGGTGAGCCGGCCGCTGGACAAGATGGGCTGGCGGGCGAGCGACACCGCCGAGCTGGCCTTCGACGAGGTGCGGGTGCCGGTCGCGAACCTCGTCGGCGCCGAGGGTGACGGCTTCCTGCAGATCATGCGCAACTTCCAGTCCGAGCGCCTCGCTCTGGCGACCCAGGCCTGGGCCACCGCCCAGCGCTGCCTGGACCTCACGCTGCAGTGGGTCAAGGACCGGGAGACCTTCGACCGGCCGCTGGCGAGCCGGCAGGTGGTGCGCCACAAGCTCGCCGAGATGGCCCGCCAGGTGTGGGTGGCGAGGACCACCACGCGGGCGGCGTACGACGCCTGGCTGGACACCGGTGATGCGATCACCGAGGTGAGCATGGCCAAGAACACCGCCTGTGCCGTGTGCGACCACGTCGTCGACGAGGCGGTGCAGCTGTTCGGCGGGTTGGGGTACATGCGCGAGGCGGAGGTCGAGCGGCACTACCGCGACAGCCGGATCCTGCGCATCGGCGGCGGCACCGACGAGGTGATGAACGAGGTCATCGCCAAGCGCATCGGGCTGTGAGCAGCAGGTGCCGCTGGGCGACTCCTCAGCGTCACCTGCCGGCAACGTGGCCGGTCCACGCTGGGCGCATGGAGGACTTCGACTTCGACTTCGACCAGATCGACTTCCTGCCCGGGGTGGACCTCTACCTGTGGCTGCGCATCGTCGTGGCTGCGCTCAGCGTGGTGGTGTCGGGGGTGGTCCTGGTGGAGGCGCTCTCCCGCTGATCGTGTCCAGATGGGTGCGGGCGACCGTGCCCCGCCGGACACGATGACCTTGCTCCGGTACGGCGGACGCCGACCCGCGTGATCAT
>JBAVRG010000052.1:0-3129 GCA_049694795.1 Mycobacteriales bacterium | reverse complement strand
CGCTCGCACCGGGCCGCCCCGGCGGTCGGCCGCCCCGCCGGCGAGCCGCAGAACGCCGCCGCCGTCCTGTGGCGCGGCGAGGTCGTGACCAGCTACGCCAAGCACCACCTGCCCAACTACGGCGTCTTCGACGAGTTCCGCTACTTCGTGCGCGGCGACCGCTTCCCGGTCGTGCGGCTGCACGGCGTCGACGTCGGCCTGGTGGTCTGCGAGGACCTGTGGCAGGAGGGCGGTCCCGTCGCGGTCGCCCGCGAGGCCGAGGTCGGGCTGCTGCTGTGCCTCAACGCCTCACCGTACGAGCGCTTCAAGGACGACGTCCGCGGTCCGCTCGTCGCCCGCCGGGCCCTCGAGTCCGGTGCCGCGATCGCCTACGTCAACCTGGTCGGCGGCCAGGACGAGCTCGTGTACGACGGCGACTCCCTCGTGATCCTCGCGGACGGCACGCTGGTGGCGCGGGCGCCGGTCTGGGAGCAGGGCCTCATGGCGGTCGACCTCGACCTGCCGGCCGGCACCGGGACCCTCACCGGCGACGTCGACGCCAAGGACGGCACGACGATGCACGTCGACCGGGTCACCCTCACCGAGGCGGCCGTGACGCCGTACGCGCCCTTGGCGCCGGGGATCGCGCCGCGGCCGCAGGACGAGGCGCAGGTGTGGGGCGCCCTGGTGACGGCGACCCGCGACTACGTCGAGAAGAACGGCTTCGCCTCCGTGGTGCTGGGGCTGTCGGGCGGCATCGACTCGGCGGTGGTGGCGACCCTCGCCGCCGACGCGCTCGGGCCGCAGCGGGTGCACGTCGTCGGGATGCCGAGTGCCTGGTCCTCGCAGGGCTCGATCGACGACGCCAAGGAGCTCGCCGAGCTGCAGGGGCTGCACTGGCAGCTGATCCCGATCGGCCCGATGGTCGAGGCCTACCGCACCTCCACCCACCTCGACGGGCTGGCGCTGGAGAACCTGCAGGCTCGGGTGCGCGGCACCTTGCTGATGGGGCTGTCCAACCAGCACGGCCACCTGGTGCTCACCACCGGCAACAAGAGCGAGCTCGCGACCGGCTTCTCCACGCTCTACGGCGACTCGGCGGGCGGGTTCGCGCCGATCAAGGACGTCCCGAAGTCGCTGGTCTGGCGGCTCGCGCGCTGGCGCAACAGCCAGTCGCTGGCGATCCCGTGGGCCAGCATCGAGAAGCCGCCGTCGGCGGAGCTGGCGCCCGGCCAGCTCGACAGCGACCGGCTCCCGCCGTACGACGTCCTGGACGCCCTGCTGGACGCCTACGTCGAGCAGGACCAGGGCCGCGACGAGCTGCTCGCCGCCGGGTTCGAGCCGGCCCTCGTCGACCGCGTGGTGCGGCTGGTGGACCTCGCCGAGTACAAGCGCCGCCAGTACCCACCGGGCCCGAAGATCACCCCGCGCGCGTTCGGCCGGGACCGGCGGCTGCCGATCACCAGCCGGTGGCGCGAGTCCCCGGTTCCCGTGCCGCCGGAGATCCGCCCGGAGACCGCCTCGCCCTGACCGGGTTCCGCGGACGAGTGACGCGGACCACAGCGACGTGGCGCAACACGAGTGGCACGCTGGTGCCAGTCCCGGGACACCTGCCTGGAGACCTGTCGGAGGACCGCGATGACTGACGAGCTCCCCACCCTGTACGGCGGGGTCACCACCCGCCGGGTCACCACCCGTGACCTGCAGCTGGCCAAGGACCGTGGCGAGAAGTGGGCGATGCTCACCAGCTACGACATGCTGACCGCGCAGCTGTTCGACGCGGTCGGCATCCCGGTGCTGCTGGTGGGCGACAGCGCCGGCAACAACGTGCTGGGCTACGAGAGCACCGTGCCGGTGACGATGGAGGACCTCCTTCCCCTGGTGCGCGGCGTGGCCCGCAGCACCTCCCGGCCGCTCGTCGTCGCGGACATGCCCTTCGGCAGCTACCAGGAGTCGCCGGCGCAGGCGCTGCACAACGCGGTCCGGTTCCTGCAGGTCGGGGCGCAGGCGGTCAAGCTCGAGGGCGGACGCCGCGTGCTCCCCCAGGTGGAGCTGCTCGTCGAGTCGGGCGTCCCGGTCATGGGGCACCTCGGGCTGACCCCGCAGAGCGTCAACACCTTGGGCGGCTACCGGGTGCAGGGCCGCGGCGAGGCCGGCGACAAGCTGGTCCAGGACGCGCTCGCCCTGCAGGAGGCCGGCGCGTTCAGCATCGTGCTCGAGGTCGTGCCGGCCGACCTCGCCGAGCGGGTCAGCAAGGAGCTCACCATCCCGACGATCGGCATCGGTGCCGGCGCCGGCACCGATGCGCAGGTGCTGGTGTGGACCGACATGGCGGGCCTCACGCCCGGCCCCGGGCCGAAGTTCCTCAAGCGCTACGCGGACCTGCGCACCGTCCTTGGCGACGCCGCCAAGGCCTACGCCGACGAGGTGCGCGAAGGCCGCTACCCCGCGCCGGAGCACGGCTACTCCTGACCTGCCGCAGGGAGCCGGCCCCGCAACCAGGAGTGGTCAGCCGTCGGCCTGCACGACACCGATCAGGTGGCCCTCCGGGTCGGCGAGCTGGCCGAGGACCGAGCTCGTCGACCGTCCAGTCGAACAGCCGGCCGTTGACGGCACCCAGCGCCTTGCCGTCCTTGCCGGTGATCTCGACGCGCACCTCCTCCTGTGGCCTGCCTCCCATCGTCGCCCGCCCCGGCCACGGGGAGAAGACTCTGACCTTGATCGGGAGTGACGAGACGGCTCGGTCGTGCTTGGGTGCGGCCATGCGCCTGACGCCACTCGCCCTCCTCGCCGTCCTGCCGCTCGTCGTCAGCAGCCCCGTCGGTGCTGCGACCACGACCGCGAGCGCGACCGTGTTCTCGCCCAACCCGGTCGCCACCCTGCAGGACGAGTCGCTCACCGACCAGAAGGATGCCGACTACGCGGCGCTGCAGGCCGCCTACAAGACGGTCACCCTCACCCACCTCGACGGCAGCGGCTACCTGCACGGCGACTACGCGTGGGTCGACAGCAGCACCGGGCCCCTCGCCACCGCCCCCTTCACCTACCACCGCAACGACGACCGCTTCGAGCAGGTGATGGCCTACTACTGGGCCACGCAGGCGCAGCTGTACCTGCAGGAGCTCGGCTTCACGAACGTCAACAACGAGC
>JBAVRG010000051.1:0-15044 GCA_049694795.1 Mycobacteriales bacterium | reverse complement strand
GGTGAAGGTGTGGTCGTCGGTCTCGCCGCGGCAGTGCTGCAGCTGCAGGTCCAGGCCGCCCACCGAGAGCTCGAGCGCGTCGCGGTAGGTCTCGTCCGGGTAGCGGTACTCCCGCGGCCAGCGCAGGTCCGGAAGGCCGAACTGCCGCTGGTTGACGATCTCGTTGTAGCCGGCCGTCAGGACGTACCGGTCGAAGCGGGCGGGGAGCGCCTCGTGGGCCACGACCTGCGGTGCCGGCCAGCCGCGTGCTGCGGCCTCCTCCTCGAAGGGCGCGACGCCGAAGACGTGATCGATGTGACCGTGCGAGAAGACGGCGGTGTGCAGCCGGCTGCGGTCCCAGGCGCGCAGCGTGCGGTGCACGTGCGCCGCCAGCGGAGCGCTCCCGGTGTCGACGAGCACCAGGCCGTCGTCCGTGCGGAGCGCGCTGACGTTGGCGAACGACGGCACGAACGCGACGCCGTCGGCCACCTCCTCCGCCTCGCCCAGGATCGAGAAGGGGTGTGCGTCTTCGATGCGGGTGGTGCCGGTCCAGAGCCGCTCCGCCAGGTCCAGGATGCCCATGCCGCTGATCCTGCCCCCTGGTGCGCCCTGACGGCCCGACCTACAGTCGGGGCATGCCCTCCGACTCCGAACTGGTCGAGCTCGAGCGGCGCCGCCGGGAGCTGCGCGAGCAGTACCTGCTGCCGGCGGGCGAGCGCCCCGCGAGCCCCGGGCGCGGCATCCACCACGCAGCGCTGATCTGCTCCGACGTCGAGCAGACGATCCAGTTCTACCAGGGGCTGCTCGGCTTCCCGCTCGTCGAGCTGGTCGAGAACCGCGACTACGCCGGGTCCTCGCACCTGTTCTTCGACCTCGGCAACAAGACCCTGCTGGGGTTCTTCGACTTCCCGGGGCTGGGTCTCCGGCCGGGCGTCGAGTCGATCGGCAGCGTCCAGCACATCGCGATCTCGGCACCCCGCGACCGGTGGGAGCAGATCCGGGACCGGCTGGACGAGGCCGGGGTGAAGTACGGCGGTCCGGACCGCGGCATCGAGGAGTCCCTGTACTTCAAGGACCCCGACGGCATCCAGATCGAGCTGCTCAGCGACCCCCTCATGTACTTCGGAGGGCATCAGCTCGACGAGTAGCCACGAGGCACAGGAGGCACCATGAACCTCGAGATCGACGAGGCGCAGCGCCAGGAGCTCCGATCGCTGCTGGAACGGCGGCTGGGCGAGATGGGCAGCCTGATCCACCACAGCGACAACGCCCAGGTCCGTCAGGAACTGCGGGACAGGCGGGACTCGCTGCGCTCGTTGCTGGAGCTGCTGGAGCCGGCCGCCGCCTGACTCCGTCCCCTTCTCAGTATGGCGCAGTTCGGCTGCGCTCATGAGCCTCAGTCTTTCGGTCTAGCGTCCACGCCCTTCAGATCGGAGCTGATGACGTGGACCCTCTGACGACCAGTGCGTTCGACCTTCCCGACCTCCTCGCCCGCAAGGCTGACCCGGCGCTGATCGCCGGTGACGAGCAGCACTTCGCGGCCATCGCGGCAACCCTCGAGCAGTCCGTCGCCGACCTGTCCGACCGCCTCGATGCCGAGCGCAGGGCGCCCGGCCGTATCGGCGAGGAGGCGATGAACCGGGACCTGGAGGTCCACCGGCTGACCGCTCGCCTGCGGGCCCTGCGTCGCTTCGGCCTGGACCTGTGCCTGGGGCACGTCGTCAGCGCAGACAACCCCGAGCCCCTGTACGTCGGACGCCTCGGGCTCACGGACAGCGCGGGTCGTCGGTTGCTGCTCGACTGGCGCTCGCCGGCGGCTGAGCCGTTCTTCGGAGCGACTCACGCCAACCCGATGGGCCTGGTGAGCCGGCGCAGGTACCGCTGGACCCGCGGCCGGGTCAGCGACTACTGGGACGAGGTCTTCACGCCGGACGGGTTCACCGGGCACGCGGTCGCGCTCGACGACCAGTCGGCCTTCCTCGCCACCCTCGGCAGCAACCGGTCGGCCCGCATGCGCGACGTCCTCGGCACCATCGCGGCCGACCAGGACGCCATCATCCGAGCGGGCTCGCATGGCGCTCTCGTCGTCGACGGCGGCCCGGGCACCGGGAAGACCGTCGTCGCCCTGCACCGCGCCGCCTACCTGCTCTACTCCGACCCGCGCCTCGGTCACCACCGCGGCGGTGTGCTCGTCGTCGGTCCGCACCAGCCGTACCTGGCCTACGTGGGCGACGTCCTCCCCAGCCTCGGCGAGGAGGGCGTGCAGACCTGCACCCTGCGGGATCTCGTCGCCGAGGGTGCGACGGCAGCTCTCGAGACCGATCCGGACGTCGCCGCGTTGAAGTCCTCCGCCGACCTGGTGACGGCGATCGAGGCGGCCGTCCGGTTCTACGAGGAGCCGCCCACCAAGGGCATGACGGTCTCGACCCCCTGGGACGACATCCGGCTGAGCGCAGCCGACTGGGCGGAGGCGTTCGAAGCCCCCGACCCCGGTACGCCGCACAACGAGGCGCGCGACCAGATCTGGGAGGGGCTGCTCACGATCCTGATGGACAAGCTCGACGGCGACGCGTCGGCTCACCTGCTCCGGAAGTCGTTGCTGCAGGACACCGGGCTGCTCAGGGCCCTCAACCGCGCGTGGCCGCTGCTCGAAGCAGCTGACCTCGTGGGAGACCTGTGGTCGGTACCCGCCTACCTGCGCCACTGCGCTCCCTGGCTCAGTCCCGATGACGTCCGGAAGCTGCAACGCGAGGACCCCCAGGCCTGGACGGTGTCCGACCTGCCGCTCCTGGACGCAGCACGGCAGCGGCTCGGCGACCCGGAGGCGTCACGACGCACGCGCCGGCACCACGCCTCTGTCGCCGCCCAGCGCGAGCACCTGGCCACCGTCGTCGACGACCTGATCGCCACGGACGACTCCGACATGCACGTGATGTCGATGCTGCGTGGGGAGGACCTGCAGGGCGCGCTGGTCGACGAGACCGCACCGCCCAGCACCGACCCGGACCTGCTCGCCGGCCCGTTCGCGCACGTCGTCGTGGACGAGGCTCAGGAGCTGACCGACGCGCAGTGGCAGATGCTGCTGCTCCGCTGCCCGTCCCGGAGCTTCACCGTCGTCGGGGACCGTGCCCAGGCCAGGCACGGGTTCGCGGAGTCGTGGCAGGAACGGCTCCAGCGGGTCGGGCTGGACCCCATCAGCCTGGCCTGCCTGAGCATCAACTACCGGACGCCGGAGGAGGTCATGGCGGAGGCCGAGCCGGTCATCCGGGCGGTGATCCCGGACGCGAACGTGCCGACCTCCATCCGCAGCAGCGACGTCCCCGTCGTCCACGGACCTGCTTCGGACCTGGGCACGGTCCTCGACACCTGGCTCGCCGCACATGCCGAGGGGATCGCCTGCGTCATAGGAGATCCGACGTTCGCGGCGACCTCCCGCGTCCGGTCGCTGACCCCGGAGCTGGCGAAGGGGCTCGAGTTCGACCTGGTGGTCCTCGTCGACCCGGAGGCGTTCGGCAAGGGCATCGAAGGAGCGGTCGACCGCTACGTCGCGATGACCCGGGCGACCCAGCAGCTCGTCATCCTCACCAGCCGCCCGCGGGACGCTCCTGGCAGATGACGATTTCTTGCGATCTTCACGGCTGAGGAGCAGGGTGCCGCCATCACACCCTTGCTCGGCGTGCACAGCGCACCCGCCGTGCACGCGCGGAGAGCCTTCAACCGAGAGGTCCGCATGAGAAGAACAGCGATCCTGGCTGCCGTCGGGGCAGCCGCTGCACTGGCCGCGCCCAGCGCCACCGCTCCCGCTGCAGCCGCACTGGGGGTCCAGCCGTTCGTGGCGCGCGCGCCGGAGAGCGCGTTCACCGACAGGTCGGCCGCGGACGGTGGGGTTGCGTGCCAGCGCCCGGCCCCGGACAACCGCGTGTCGACGACGATCCACTGCTACCGCCCCGACGACCTGCGCAGCTTCTACGGTCTCGGGCCGCTCGCCTCCAGCAACGACGGGGCAGGGCAGACCATCGTGCTCGTCGACTCCTACGGCAGCCCGACGGCGGCAAGCGACCTCTCGTTCTTCGCGCAGACCTTCGGGGGCCCGGCCCCTGACTTCGAGGCGGTCTTCCCGCTCGGCAAGCCCGACTACAAGAACGCGACCGGCAACGGGACCGGTCAGTCCGGTCCGACGGCGGCCGACAACTGGGCGGGCGAGGCGAACCTCGACGTGCAGTGGGCCTACGCCATGGCGCCCAAGGCGCACATCGTGCTGCTCGCCACGCCACCGGCTGAGACGCAGGGCGTGCAGGGGCTGCCCAACCTCATGAAGGCGATCGACTGGGCCATCGGGAGCTACCCCGAGGGGACGGTGTTCTCGATGTCGTTCGGCACCGACGAGCAGGCCTTCGCCGGGGCGGCGGCGACGCAGTTCGCCAAGTTCGACCAGACCTTCAAGCGCGGGCTGGCCAGGCACGACACGTTCTTCTCCTCCGCCGGCGACACCGGCTCGGTCGGCGTGGTCCGCTCGCACCGGGCGGGCACGACCGGCAGCACCCCTGAGGTGAGCTACCCGAACGTCTCGCCGTACGTCACGTCCGTCGGTGGCACCCAGGTGCAGTCGGGCTGGACGTGGAACCCGACGCAGGACAAGCCGTTCCTCGACACGGGCGCCCGCAACCCGGCGTACTGGTCCTGGACCCCGGGCGGCAGCACCGAGCCGGTGTGGAACGAGAGCTGGGCCGGCATCGCGACCGGCGGCGGTCTGTCGACCGTCTACGGCCGGCCTGGGTACCAGGACGGCGTCGCGTCGGTCGTCGGCAGCCACCGCGGCGTGCCGGACCTGGCGTGGGACGCGGCCGTCAACGGCGGCGTGCTGGTCTTCCACAGCTACTTCCCGGAGCTCGAGGGCAACCCGGCCTGGGGCGTCTTCGGCGGCACGTCGGCGTCCTCGCCGCAGGTGGCGGCCGTCACCGCCATCGCGAACCAGGCCCGCGCCGCGGCGGGCAAGGCGCCGATCGGCGACCTCAACGCCGTCATCTACGGCCCGGGCTTCGACCGGTTGTCGGCGTTCCGCGACGTGGCGCCCCACACCTACGGGACCACCCCGAGCGGGGTGCTGAAGGACAACCGCATCTGGGACACCGGCGCGGACGGGTTCGTCACGCCGGACCCGGTGCCGGGCTACCCGACCACGACCGGCTACGACCTGACGACCGGCTGGGGCAGCCCCTGGGCGCCCGGCTACGTCAGCCAGCTCGCCGCGCACTGAGCCGGTCCGTCCCGGGCGGTCGACCCGACCGCCCGGGACGGGACCAAAGACCCTGTTGCGGCCCTCAGCCGCATGCGCATGGTTGAGGTGCCCTGCGGTCGAGAGGGAGCGCCGAAAGGCTGAGACGCATCACGCGGATCCCCAATCACCTGATCCGGACAATGCCGGCGAAGGAAGATCGATCGCAGGTCCTTCACGTGGTCTGGTTGCAGGTGGCCCAGGAGCTGCGGCTTTTCCTGCCCGTGCGCTGCCGTTCCTCCGGCGTGGTCGAGACGCGGTACGACGGCACCGCCTCGCTGGGGCACCTGGTCCAGGCCGCCGGCGTCCCGCTCACCGAGGCGGGCGGCTTGTGCGTCGACGGCCGGCAGTTGACCCCCGGCGTGCGCCCCGGTCCGCAGGACGTCGTCGAGGTCCTGCCGAGGGCGAGGCCGCAGCCGCTCGACGGGCCGCCCGCGCTGCTGCTCGACGTGCACCTGGGTGCCCTCGCACGGAGGCTGCGCCTGCTCGGCGTCGACACGGCCTACCGCAACGACGCCGACGACGCGGAGCTGGTGGCGCAAGCCGGCACGCAGGACCGGCTGCTGCTGACGCAGGACCGCGGTCTGCTCATGCGCCGGGCGCTGCGCCGCGCGGCGTACGTGCGCGGAGAGCACCCTGACACGCAGCTCGCCGACGTGCTCGGCCGCTTCCGCCTGCCGCTCTCGCCGTACGCGCTCTGCCCGGTGTGCGGAGCGGCGTTGAGGGACGTCGCGAAGGCCGACGTGCTGGACCGGCTCGAGCCGGGGACGCGTCGCACGCAGCACGCGTTCCGGGAGTGCGGGGCGTGCGGGCGCGTCTCCTGGAAGGGCGCCCACGCAGGCCGGATCGACGCGCTGGTCAGCCGGTGGACGTGAGTCAGAGGTCCGCCACGACCGGCAGGACGTCGGTGGACAGCGTCTCCAGCGGGGTGATGCGGTGGACGTCCTTGACCTGACCGATCGCCAGGCCGAAGCCCATCGCGGCCAGCTCGCCGAGCTCGTCGACGACCTTCTGCGTGCCCTCGCTGACGTCGAACCGGTAGTAGACGGTCTTGTCGATCTCGTGGTAGTCGCGGCCCTCGGCCTCGCAGTGCGCCCGCAGCACGTCGAGCTTGTGACCCAGCTCGGGCGTCGGGAACAGGTTGCAGGCCTGGGCGTACCGCGCCACCAGCCGTAGCGTCTTCTTCTCTCCGCCGCCGCCGATGAGGACCGGCGGGTGCGGCCGGCTGAGCGGCTGCGGCACGTTGAGGGTGCGCTCGAGCCGGTAGTGCTTGCCCGTGAAGGGCTCGTCGGACGACGACCACATCTGCAGGCAGATCTGCAGCGTCTCCTCGAGCCGCTCGAAGCGCTCGGCCACCGGCGGGAACGGCAGGCCGAGCCCGCGCGCCTCCTCCTCGTTCCAGGCGGCGCCGATGCCGAGCATCGCGCGGCCGCCCGACAGCACGTCGAGGGTGCTGACGATCTTGGCCAGCAGCCCGGGCTCGCGGTAGACGGTGCCGGTCACGAGCGTCAGCAGCTTCGCGCGCGAGGTGTGCGCAGCCAGGAAGCCCAGCGTCGTGTAGGCCTCCAGCATCTCCTTCTCGGGCGGCCCCACCACCCCGATCTGGAAGACGTGGTCCATGACCGCCAGTACGTCGAAGCCGCCCTCGTCGGCGGCGCGCGCGATCCGCCCCAGGTCTGCGCCGAGCGTGGCGGGGCCGTCGTCGAAGGTGAAGTCCGGGATCTGCACGCCGAGTCTCATGCGGCCGAGAATGTCACTTCTTCGCGTAGATGTGGAACTGCGCCTCGGTCCCCTTGCCGAACAGCGGGTTGTCGAGCGTGTCCACCAGGCGCCAGCCCGGCTGGGTGCGCGCCACCTCGGGCGTGAACCGCCGGTGCCGGACGTGCGCGCCGTTCTTGGGCCGGTCGAAGTCCGTGGCATAGATGACGACGTACCGGCGCGCCGCCTCGAAGAGCTGGGCGAGGTGCCGTGCGAACACGTCGTCCTCCACCAGGTGGTAGACCACGTCGAGGGACAGCGTCAGGTCGGCCGTCAGGGCGCCGTGGTTGACGAACCGCGCAGGGTCGAACCACAGGAAGCTCTTGCCCGGGTCGTCGGCGTAGCGCCGGGCGCAGGCGTCGACGGCGCTGCCCGCGACCTCGAGACCGACGTAGCTCGGGTAGCAGGCCAGCGCGAGCTGGTTGCCGTCACCGCAGCCGAACTCGAGGACCGAGCTGATGTCGTGCTCGGCGACGAAGGCGTTCAGGACGGAGCTCTTGTAGCGCGCCAGGTCACCCAGGGAGCCCTTGCCGGAGTGCTCGCCCGCGGCGTAGCGCCGTTCCCAGTAGGCAGTGGACCCGGCGAAGGTGCGCCTGCCGATCGCGGTCTTGCTGCTCACCAGCAGCGGGCCGATCGGCAGGCCCTTCAGGGTCTTCTTGGTCGCGGCCATGACGGCCTTCTGGTTCGTCATCGCGTGCCTCTCGTGTCAGCTGCTGTGGTTGCGGCGGTGCTCCTGCTTGACCCGGTACATCTGCTCGTCGGCGAGGTGGATGACCCGCTCGGGGTCGTGCAGGCCCTCGAGCATCGCCACCCCGATGCTGGCCTGCGCCGACACCTGGTGACCGGCGATCTCCACCGGCTCGGCGATCGCCGCCACCATGCGGTCGGCGAGGGAGAAGGCCTCCTGCTCGCTGTGCATCGACTCGCTCAGCACCAGGAACTCATCACCCGACCAGCGACCGCAGGAGTCCTCCGGCCGCACGATGTGGGACAGGCGGCTCGCGACCGTCTTCAACAGCTCGTCGCCGGCGGCGTGGCCGAGGTCGTCGTTCACCTGCTTGAAGCCGTCGAGGTCGATGAACAGGACCGCGCCGTGCGGCTCGCGGCGGGCGGTCGCCAGCGTGATGCGGTCGGTCAGCAGCAGCCGGTTCGGCAGGCCGGTCAGGGGGTCGTGCAGGGCGATGTCGGTCATCCGCTCGAGAGCGGCCTGCCGCTCCGTGGTGTCGCGGAGGGTCCACACCAGCCCGCGCACGCTCGCATCGTCGAGGAAGTTGGCGATGAGGCCTTCGGCCCAGAGCCACCGGTCACCCGAGCGGGCTCTGAACTCCACCGTGATCCCGTCCTGCGCCCCCACGACCGCCGCGTGCAGGGCGCCCTCGACGGCGCCCCGGTCCGCGGGGTGGACGACGTCGACGAGCGGCCGGCCGGCCAGCTCTGCGTCGCTGATGCCCAGGAGCCGCCCCGCCACGGGGCTGGCCACGCGCATCGTCCCCGACGCCTCGGTGACGACCACCATCTCCCGGGACTGCGTGAGGAGCGGCTCGAGCAGCAGGCCGAGGTTGGTGGAGGTGCTGACGATCCCGAGCAGCTCCCCGTCGTCGCCACGGACCTGCTGGGCGCTCACCAGCGCGCTGAACGTCGAGCCGTCCTTGCGCTGCACCGTGAACGGCCCGCTCCACAGCCGCGCGCCCTCCAGCAGCTGTCCCACGATGCCGGCGGCGGCCTCGCGCTCGAACTCCGGCACGAGGAAGTCGAAGTGCCGCCCCAGGGCCTCGGAGTCGGTCCAGCCGTAGAACCCGTCGGCGGCGGCGTTCCAGTAGGTCACCCGGCCCTCGGTGTCGATCGCGATGACCGCCTGCCCGACCGCATCGAGCAGCCTGGCACGCTGCTCAGAGCCGGGCGCGTCCATCGCTCCTCCGCCTGCATCCGTGCTGCGCTGCGTCTGCCGGGTCAGCGGCGTCGGTATCAGGAGGAGGTCATGGCACGAGGTGATGCATCCCGTGCGCATTGTCATGCGGGGCGTCATGCGGGGCGTCATGCGAGGCGTCATGCGAGGCGTCAGATGGAGCCCCCTCGACGTGCAGCAGGAGGGCTCCCAGCACGGACGCCGCGGCCACCGCCAGGTAGCCGGCGGCGTAGCTGCCGGTCGTCTCCCGGAGCTGGCCCACGAGCAGGGGGCCCGAGGTCGTCCCTGCGGTGGCGACGAGACCGGACAGGGAGATCACCTTCGCGAAGTCGCGCTGGCCGAAGACCTCTCCCAGCAGCAGCGGGTGCGCCAGCAGGACGTTGCCGATGGTGAGGCCGAACAGCAGCGAGGCGCCGAGCAGCAGCGGCGTGCCGTGGCTCAGCCCGAGCAGCAGCAGCGCGCCGGCCTGGGTCATCAGCAGCAGCCGGAGGAAGGCCACCGTCGAGGCGCGGGCCAGCACCAGCCCACCCAGGAACCGGCCTGACAGGCTGCCGAGCGCTACGCACGACAGCGCAGCGCCGGCCACAGCGGCTTCGTCCCGGCTCGACACCAGGGCGTAGAGGTGGGTGAGGCCCCCGACCTGGGCGAGCAGGGCAAGCGCCTGGGCGGCACTGATCGCCCAGAAGACCGTGCTCCGTACGGCGTCAGCGCGCAGCACGCCGTCGGTGGCGGGGGGCTCCGCTCCGGCCGCCTCGCCGTCGGGCGCCAGGCCGCGGGCACCGGGGTGCGGCACGACCGCGCTGGTCGCGAGCAGGCACACGACGAGGAAGACGGCCGCGGCGGCCGCGGTGACGGTCCCCAACCCGTGTCCCTGCAGCGCTGCGCCGACTGCCGGGGCGACGGCGATGCCGCCGAGGGACAACCCGGTGCTCGCCACCGCCATCGCAGCGGCGCGTCTGCGCACGAACCAGCGGGCCACCAGCGTCGTACCGGGGACGACGCCGGTGCCTGCCTGACCCAGGCCGAGCAGCACGTAGGCACCGAAGAGGGTGGCGGGCCGGTGCACCTGGCCGAGCAGCGCGAGGCCGGCGGCCATGGAGGCGGCGCCGGCTGCCAGCACCACGCGGACGTCGGCCCGGGAGAGCAGGGACGCGACGGCGACGCCGGCCAGCCCGGTCGTGAGCAGGTAGGCCGAGCTGGCGCGGGAGACGGTGGTCAGGCTGAAGCTGCCGTCAGCGGTCAGCGCGTGGACGTAGACCGCGAGGCTGTAGAACCCGAAGCCGGAGACGCAGGTGAGCAGCACGCAGACGGCGGCGACCACCCGCCAGCCGGGCGTGAGCCTCACCCGAGAGGGCTCACCGCGGGGCGAAGCGCTGGCCGGCGTCGAGCCGCAGGCACTGCCCGTTGAGCATCGCGTTGTCCACGACGGCGAGGGCGAGCTTGGCGTACTCGTCAGGCCGTCCCATGCGCTTCGGGAAGGCGGCGTCGCGCGTGAGGGCGGCCGCCATCTCGTCCGGGATCCCAGCGGTGATGCCGGTGGCGAACAGGCTCGGCGCGATGGCGAGCACCCGGATGCCGAGGCTGCCGAGGTCGCGGGCCATCGTGAGCGCCATCCCGGCGATGCCGGCCTTGGACGCGGTGTAGGCCACCTGCCCGATCTGGCCCTCGAACGCGGCGATGGAGGAGGTGTTGATGATGACGCCGCGCTCGTCGTCCTCGGGCTCGTTGCGCGCCATGTGCGCGGCCTGCAGCCGGCTGAGGTTGAAGGTGGCGACGAGGTTCAGGTCCATCACCCGCTGGAACGTCTCCAGGTCGTGCGGACCGTCCTTGCCCAGCGTGCGCTTCGCGGCACCGCCGCCTGCGGTGTTGACCGCGACGTGCAGGGCGCCGAGGGCCTCGACCGCCGCGGCCAGGGCAGCCTCGGTGGCCACGTGGTCGGTGACGTCCACCGGGTGGAACGACCCGTCGAGGTCGTCGGCCACCTGCTGCCCGGCGGACCCCGGCCGGTCGAGGACGGCGACCTGCGCACCGCGCGCGGCGAGAGCCTCAGCCGTCGCCCGCCCGAAGCCTGACGCCCCGCCGACGACGACGGCCTTCTTCCCCTTGATCTCCATGCCTTCTCCCGGTCGAGGGTCAGCTGCTGAGCAGCTGACGGACGGTCTTGCGGTCGGTCTTGCCGACACTGGTCAGCGGTACGGCGTCGAGCACCCGCACCTCGCGCGGGTACTTGTACGCCGACAGGTGGCCGCGGGACCACGCGACCAGGTCCTCACCGGTGACCTGGGCCCCCGGCCGCAGTGCGACGACGGCGACGACCTCCTCGCCGCTGGCCTCGTCCGGGCGTCCCACGACGGCGGCCTGGGTGACGTCGGGGTGGGTGAGCAGCACGTCCTCGACGTCGCGTGGGTAGACGTTGAAGCCGCCTCGGATGATGAGGTCCTTCTTGCGGTCCACGATGTAGAGGTAGCCGTCGGCGTCGAGGCGGCCGATGTCGCCGGTGTGCAGCCAGCCACCCGCCAGGGTCTGCGCGGTCTGCTCGGGTGACTTCCAGTAGCCCTTCATGACTCCGGGACCGCGGACGCACACCTCACCGTCCTCGCCGACCGGCACCGGTCGGCCGTCGTCGTCCAGGACGGCGACCTCGACGTCGCTGAGCGGCTGGCCGACGCTGCCGGGGCGGTGCGCGGAGGGGCGGTTGGCGGTCACCCCGGCACTCGCCTCGGTGCAGCCGTAGCCCTCGTAGATCTCGACGCCGAGGCGGTCGAGGACCTGCTGGCGCAGCGCGCCCGGCAGGGGAGCTCCGCCGCAGCCGAACGAGACCAGGCTGGACAGGTCGTGCTCCTCCAGCGGCAGCGCGAGCAGCATCGTGAGCATCGAGGGGACGACCGCGCTGGTCTCCAGGCGGTGCTCCTCCACGAGCCGCACCCAGTCCTGGGCGTCGAACCACCGCTGCATCGCTGCGAACCGGGGCGTCTCCGCGTGCATCCCCGCGACCGCCACCATGAGGCCGAAGGCGTGGGACAGGGGCAGCGGCAGCAGGGATCGCGTCACGTCCTGGTCCCGCGCGCCGGCGTGCAGGGAGTGACCGCCGTACCAGAGGCCGCGGTGGGTGAGCATGACGCCCTTGGACCGCCCGGTGGTGCCGCCGGTGTAGAGCAGCGCGGCGAGGTCGTCGTCGTCGCGCGGCGTGACAGGCAGCGGGTCGGCCTGCTCGAGCTCGGCGTAGGGGAGCGTCCCCTCGGGTGCGTCGCCCACGACCAGCACACGCAGGTCCAGGCCCTCGCTCGCCGAGCCGAGCAGCGGGAGCAGCTCGGGGGTGACGACGACGGCCACCGCCTCGGAGTCGACGAGGATGTGCCGCAGCTCGGGCGGGCTGATGAGGAACAGCACCGGGGTCGCGACGGCACCCGCGCGCCACAGCGCGTTGTAGGTGATGCCGACCTCGGGGGTGTTCATCATGAGCACCACGACCCGGTCGCCGGGCTGCACGCCCAGGGCGCGCAGCCCGCCGGCGACCCGCTCGGCGCGGCGGTGCAGCTGCCCGGTGGTGAACCACTCGCCCTCGAACAGCAGGCTCCGGTGGTCCCCGAGCCGCGCGAGGGAGTCGTCGGCGAGCCGGGCCAGGTGGTGCTGCCCGACGGCCGTCAGCGTCATCGGGCCGGTTCCTGCGCGGGCACGCGGCTGGCGAGCGCGAGGCGCGCCACCTGGTCGAAGGCCGCGACGTCGTCGCCGAGGAGCAGCCGGTCGACCTTCGCGCGCCGCCAGTAGAGGTGGGCGTCGTGCTCCCACGTGAAGCCGATGCCGCCGTGCACCTGGATGAGCGTCTCGGCCGCCTGCTCCAGGACCTGCGCCGACAGGCCCTTGGCCGCGGCGGCCGCGAGGGGCAGCTCGTCGGGTGCCTCGTCGGCGGCCCACGCGGCCCACCACACGAGCGAGCGGAGCTGCTCGACCCCGACGTAGGCCTCGACGAGGGCGTGCTTGACCGCCTGGTAGGAGCCGATCGCGCGCCCGAAGGCCTGCCGCTCCTTGGCGTAGGCGACCCCGAGCTCCACGGCGCGTCCGGCGGCTCCGAGGCCCTCGGCGGCGAGGATCACCTGGCCCACCCGTTCGGCGCGCTCCCAGCGCAGCCGCGCGTCGGGCGCGATCTCCACGACGACGTCGCCGAGCACCACGTCGCCGAGCCCGCGGGTCGGATCGATCGGCGCGCCGACGGTCACCGTGCCGGTGGCGCAGACCAGGGCCTCGCCGCGGAGCGCGAGGAACTGGTCGGCGGTGGCGCCGTCCAGCACCGGGGCGGACCCGTCGACGACGGCGTAGCCGACCGAGCCGTCCGCGAGCGCTGCGAGCCTGGCCTCGTCTCCCGAGAGCAGTACGGCGGCGCGCGCCGCCGTGACGAGCGAGGGGCCGGCGAGGACCCGCCCGGCCTGCTCGGCGACCACGGCGAGGTCGAGCAGCGACCCGCCGCCGCCCCCTGCGGACTCCGGCACCGTGATGGCGGCGAACCCGGTCTCGGCCAGCGCCTGCCGTCCGGGGGCCACCGGGGTGCCCTCGTCCAGGGCCCGCCGGCTGTCGGCGGGCGAGGCGGCGCCGCTGAAGAAGTCCCGTGCCGCGGCTGCGAGGGCGCGCTGCTCGTCGCTGAGGTCGAAGTTCACTGCGCTCCTCCGGGGGTGGCGGCCGCCAGGCTCTGGGTGAAGGTCATGCCCTTGTCCGCGCGCGGCTCGGCGGGCAGGCCGAGGACCCGCTCGCCGAGGACGTTGCGCAGGATCTCGTCGGTGCCGCCGGCGATCGCCATGCCGGGCAGCCCGGCCTGCGAGTCCTGCCAGGTGCTGCTGCCGTCGCCGGTCCGGGCGTAGACGGCCTCGTCGCCGAGGAGCCGGACCGCGAGGTCGGCCACCGAGCGCGCCGTCGTGGTGCCCGCGAGCTTGCCGGCGCTGGCCTCGGGGCCGGGCATCTGCCCCTTGGAGATGGCCGACAGCTGCCGGTAGCCGGTGTAGCGGATGCCGAGGGTGGCGACGTAGGCGCGACCGAACTGCTGCCGCACCAGCGCCTGCCGGTCCTCGGGCAGGTCGCCGATGCGCTGCGCGACGTGGTCGACGACCGCGCCGATGCCCATGCCGATCTCGGTGCCGCCGCCGCCGAGCGAGAGGCGCTCGCTCATGAGGGTGGTCAGCGCCACCCGCCAGCCGTCGTTGACGTCACCGAGCCGCTCGCTGTCGGCGATGACCACGTCGTCGAAGAACACCTCGTTGAACTCCGCGGCGCCGCTCATCTGCCGCAGCGGCCGCACCGTGACACCGGGCGCCTTCATGTCGACGACGAACATCGTCAGGCCGCGGTGCTTGGCGACGTCCGGGTCGGTGCGGGTCAGCAGGATGCCGTAGTCCGCGACGTGCGCGAGCGTCGTCCAGACCTTCTGCCCGTTGACCCGCCAGGTCCCGTCGTCGCCTCGCACGGCCCTGGTCCGCAGGCCGGCGAGGTCGCTGCCCGAGGCCGGCTCGCTGAAGAGCTGGCACCAGATGTCGTCGCCGCGCAGCAGGCGGGTGAGGTAGCGCTGCTTCTGGTCGTCGCTGCCGTGGTGGATGACGGTCGGCCCGCACATGCCGAGGCCGATGATGCCGATGTGCATCGGGACGCCGGCCCGTGCGAGCTCCTGGTCGACGATCGCCTGCTGCATCGGCGTCCCGCCCTGGCCCCCGACCTCCTTGGGCCAGGTGACGCCGACGAACCCGCCGTCGAACATGCAGGCCTGCGACTGCCGGGCCCTCGTGAGGTCGCCCTCGCGGCGGGCCGCGTCGCCGTGCCGGCCGAGCTCGTCGCGGTGCTCGGTGATGTAGCTGCGGACCCGCTCGCGCCAGGCGGCCTCGTCCGGGGTGTCGTCGAAGTTCATCTCTCTCCAGCGCCAGGCGGTGATGTGATGCAGGTCTCGGGGTACGTGCGGCAGCCTGCACCCTGAACTTATCGGCGGTCAAGCAGGTAAGTTTGCGCACGTTGCCGTTTCGGGCGCGGTTTCGGACTAGGCGGGAGCAGGTGTCGGTCGCTACCCTCGTCCGGTGGAGAGCGAGGCGGCGACCGCCGTGACCGACACCCCCTCGGCCGAGCAGCTGCGGGGGCCCCTCGCCCCTGCGC
>JBAVRG010000050.1:0-3560 GCA_049694795.1 Mycobacteriales bacterium | reverse complement strand
CCCCCGCCGCCAGCGCCGCCCCCACGGCTGCCCCCAGCGCCGTCTCGTCGGCGGCCCCCGTCCCCGCCGCCACCGGCTGAACCTGAGGAGATGCCTTGACTCGCGCCCTTCTGCGCCGCCCGGCCACGCTGGTCGCGGCCACCACCCTGAGCCTGGCCGGGCTGCTGACGGGCGGCCTGCTGGTCGCCCACGCCGTGGAGGGCACGTCGCCGACCTCGGCCACCTCCTCGTCCTCGGGCCAGGGCGACAACAACGCGGCGGTCGCCGTGAACGGCAAGGACGGCAAGACCGTCTACGCCATCCGACTGAAGGTCGTGCGGGCCAGCCAGGACGTCGTGGACGCCACGAACGCCGCCGTCGCGGTGGCGAGCTGCTCGGACTGCACGACCGTCGCCATCGCCTTCGAGGGCGTCCTCGTCTCCGGCAGCCCGAGCGACTTCGAGCCCACCAACCTGGCGCTCGCCTACAACGTCGACTGCAGCGGCTGCACGACGTTCGCCGACGCCTACCAGCAGGTGGTGCAGCGCTCGACCCTCGTGCGCATCACGGGGAAGGGGCGTCGCGCCATCGCCGCGATCCGTCAGGACCTGCTCTCCCTGCGCAAGGCGAACCTGCCGCTCGACCAGGTGGTGGCCAGGGTGAAGGCCGACGAGCAGGCGTTCGCCGACGTCCTGCTGAACGAGGTCGTACCGGTCGGGCACGTCACGACCCCGCCGCCCACCGATGCGCCCGAGGTGACGGCCACGCCGTCCGCGACCGACTACCAGCCGGTCACGGCCGCACCGACGACCGGCGGCTCCTCGCCGTCCGACAGCCCGACCCCGTCCGGGTCGCCGACGGCGACAGCCACGCCGACGCCCTCGGGCACGCCGTCACCCTGACAGCGGGTTAGGCAGGCGCCGGCCCCGGGCAGACCACGGCCATGGCCCTCGTCATCATCCTGGTCGCTGTCCTGCTGGTGGCTGCGGTCGCGGTCGCGGCCGGCGCTCTCGACGGTCCCCGGGGGGTGCGCCGACGCGTCGTCGTGCGCGAGCCGGTCCGGGAGGTGGTGCGGGAGGTGGCAGTCGAGCGTCCCGCGCGCGAGGTCGTCGCCGAGCGCCGGGTCGTGGACGACCGCGACCCCCTGCTCTAGCTGGTATCACGCAACCCCCTCCAGGGGCTTGACGCCCGTCAGGGGGAGGCGCACCGTCGTGACCATGTCGGCCGCCCCTCGGTGTCCCCGGTGCTCTGGTGACCTGCGTGCGCCCGGGTTGATGTCCAGCGACTGGACCTGCGCCGAGCACGGCAGAGTCCAGCCCTACCACCACACCAAGGTGGAGGCCCTGGCCTCGGTGGCCGCGGACTCCCGGGTCCCGGTCTGGGCCCCGCTGCCGCTGCTGGCCGGCTGGACGGTCGGCGGTCTGGGCTGGTGCGGGGACGAGCGCACCGGCGCCACCGCCACCGTGCTGGCGCTCGCCGGCCCGTCGCCCCTCGGCGGCCCCGCCGACATGCTGCTCGTGGCCGAGGAGCCCGGGGTGGGGCTGGGCGCCCGGCTGGCCGGCATCGACGGCGTCGACCCGGGGAGCATCGCCGACGGCGCTCCCGACGCGAAGATCGTCGCGGCGCACCACCCCACCGCGCTGTGGCGCTCGGACTCCGCGGAGGACCGGGTCGCCTTCGTGGGCGAGGCCTCCGGGGTCTGGCTGTGGGCGGTGCTGTGGCCGCCGGCGGCAGAGCTCGTCCTCATGGAGCACGTCGAGCTGCACGACATCCGGCACAGCGCGCACGGCGGGCTGGAGCTGCCCGTCGGCGCGGCCTCCCCACGCCTTCCGTGAGCCGCGCCTGAGCGCGGGCCGCCGACGGCCCGGTTCCTGACTACCCTGGGGCGGTCCTTCCGCCGTACCCGATGGAGCCCCGCCCTGACCGCCCGCCGGATCGACCTGCACACGCACTCGAGCGCCTCCGACGGCACGACGCCGCCGGACCTGCTGGTGCGTGCGGCCGCCGACGCCGGTCTGCACGTCATCGCCCTCACCGACCACGACACCACCGACGGCTGGGACGCCGCTGCCGCGGCGCTGCCGCCCGGGCTCGAGCTGGTGCGCGGAGCGGAGATCTCGTGCACCCGGGACGGCATCAGCCTGCACCTGCTGGCGTACCTGTTCGACCCCGGCCACGCTCCCCTCGCCGACAGCCTGCAGGCGCTGCGCGAGAGCCGGGTCAACCGGGCCGAGCGGATGGTCGGGCTGCTGGTCGCCGACGACGTACCGGTCAGCTGGGAGCAGGTGCGCGAGCTCGCCGGCGGCACGGTCGGGCGGCCGCACGTCGCGCAGGCGCTCGTCGACAGCGGGGTGGTGGCCACCGTCGCCGACGCCTTCACGACCGAGTGGCTCGGCACGGGTGGCCGCTACTGGGCGGCCAAGCTCGAGCTCGACGCCGTCGAGGCGGTGCGCCTGGTGCGCGCCGCCGGCGGCGTGCCGGTCTTCGCCCACCCGGGCGCGTCGTCGCGCGGGCGCACCGTGAGCGACCAGGTCATCGCCGACCTGGCCGCGGCGGGGCTCGTGGGGCTGGAGGTCGACCACCCGGACCACACCCCGCAGGCCCGCACGCACCTCACGGCGCTCGCCGGCGAGCTGGGCCTGATCACCACCGGCGCCAGCGACTTCCACGGCGGCAACAAGACGGTCGCGCTCGGGGAGCACGGCACGGGCGAGTCGGCGTACGAGGAGATCCGCGCGAGGGCGACAGGGGTACCGGTCCTGTGAGCTGGTTCGACCTGGACGTCTTCGGCACGGTCGTCGTGACCCTGTCGGTGATCATGGACCCGCTGGGCAACGTGCCGCTGTTCCTCGGCCTCACCGCCGGCCGCAGCAACACCAAGCGCCGGCGCCTCGCGTGGCAGGCCGTGCTCGTCTCGCTCGCCGTGATCAGCCTGTTCGCCGTGCTGGGACAGCAGATCCTGACCTACCTGGGCATCGGCATCCCAGCGCTGCAGGGGGCCGGTGGCCTGCTGCTGACGATCGTCGCCCTGGAGCTGCTGACCGACAAGCAGGACGACCCGAGCGAGGTCGACAACGTCAACGTCGCGCTCGTGCCGCTGGGCACGCCGCTGCTCGCCGGGCCGGGTGCGATCGTCGCGACGATCGTGTTCGTGAAGCAGGCCCACGACGTGGCAGGGCGGGTCTCCATCGCGGCCGGCATCGTCGCCGTCCACCTGCTGGTCTTCCTCTCGCTGTTCTTCAGCGTCACGATCACGCGCATCATCCGCGAGGCCGGGATCGTGCTGCTCACCCGCATCTCGGGTCTGCTGCTGTCCGCCATCGCCGTGCAGCTGATCGCCAACAGCGTGATGGGGTTCATCAAGGCGGCGTGAGGTCAGACCGGGTGCCGTCACAGGTGAAGACGCGTGCCGGCGCGCGGGTGTGACAGCCGGCACGGCGTAAGAATGCTCCTATGAAGCGCCTGCTGCCCCTGCTCGCCCTGCTGCTGCTCGCCATGACCGGTACGGCGTCGGCGGAGAGCGCCGACCAGGTGGCCCAGGCGCTCCGCAACGCCCCGGTCTACCAGTCGAGCGGGCTGGA
>JBAVRG010000049.1:0-10012 GCA_049694795.1 Mycobacteriales bacterium | reverse complement strand
CGGCGGGCCGGGTGGGCCGGGTGGGCACCGTCACGACGACCGGCTCGCCCGACTCGGCGATCGCCCGCACGGCAGGGTGGCCGGGCACGACGGTGACGGCGCTGACCTCGATGCCGGCCTGCTCGCGCAGCCGCTGGTTGTCGCGCACCTCTCCGGACAGCAGCAGGGAGACGACCGTGCCGCGGGCGCCCGCCCGGGCGGTACGCCCGGAGCGGTGCAGGTAGTCCTTGTGGTCCTGCGGCGGGTCGAAGTGCACGACCAGGTCGACGTCGTCGACGTGGATGCCGCGGGCGGCGACGTCGGTCGCGACGAGCACCCGCTGCTGGCCGGTGGAGAAGCCCTCGAGCGCGCGTCGCCGTGCGTTCTGGGTCAGGTTGCCGTGGATGGCGACCGCCGCGACGCCGGTCTTCTCGAGCTGCCCGGCGAGCCGGTCCGCACCGTGCTTGGTCCGCACGAAGAACAGGGTGCGAGCCGGACGGCTGGCGATCTCGGCCGCGACCTCGACCTTGCTGTCGCGGCTCACGGCGAAGACCAGGTGGTCCATGGTGTCGACGGGCGAGGCCGCCGGCGCGACCGCGTGCATCGCGGGATCGGTGAGGTAGGCGGTGGCGAGCTTGTCGACGCCCCGGTCCAGGGTGGCCGAGAACAGCAGCCGCTGACTGGTCCCGGGGGTGCGGTCGAGCAGCGCCGTGACCGCGGGCATGAAGCCGAGGTCTGCCATGTGGTCGGCCTCGTCGAGGACCGTGATCCGCACCTTGGACAGGTCGCACTCGCCCTGGTCGATGAGGTCCTGGAGCCGGCCGGGAGTGGCGACGACGACGTCGGCGCCTCTGCGCAGCTGGTCGATCTGGCGGCCCATGGAGGCCCCGCCGTAGACGGTCATGACCTTCAGGTCGAGCGCCTGGGCGAGCGGCGCGAGGGCGTCGTTCACCTGCTGCGCCAGCTCACGGGTGGGCACGAGCACCAGGCCGCGCGGGGTCTTGGCCTGGCGGGGGCCACCGGCCAGGCGGGCCAGCAGGGGCAGCCCGAAGGCGAGGGTCTTGCCCGATCCGGTCTGACCACGACCGAGGACGTCGCGCCCGGCGATCGCGTCCGGCAGGGCGCGAGCCTGGATCGCGAACGGCTCGGTGACACCGCGACGGGAGAGCGCGGTGATCAGCTTCTCGGGCAGACCGAGGGAGTGGAAGGAGGGCACCGGCTCGCCGGCAGCGGCGACGGACGCCTCGGCGGCCGCGTCGAGCCCGAGCTCGAGGGCGCTCTTGGCAGGGGCGGTGACGGGACGGGTGGATCGGGGGCGTCCGGACGTGCGCGGGCGACGGCGGTACTCAGCCATGGGAAAGCTCCGGTGGGTCGTGTGGTGCAGGGGCCGCGGCAGTGGGAAGCGGCGGTCCGCGAGGGGACGAGGCACGACACACGAGCGACCGTGCGGGCAGGGCGCCCGACTGGTGGTGGCACCCAGGCTACCGGTGGCGGCTCCCGGCGGCCCGGGCGCGGCCGTGTGCCCTGTGTCACCGCCTAACCTGCGCAGGTGAGCACCCCGCCGCAGTACGGGCCGCCGCCCGGCTGGTACCCGCCGCCTCCGGAGGACACGACGATGTCGGTGCTCGTTCACCTGTCGTTCTTCGCGTTCGGCCTGATCGGGCCGCTGATCGTGTACCTCATCGCCAGGGACGACCCGAGCAAGCCCATGACGCGCTACCACGCCGCCGAGGCGCTCAACTTCCACCTCACGTTCGCCATCGCCGCCGTGGTGTCGCTGGTGCTCGTCCTCGTGCTCATCGGCATCCTGCTGCTGGCCGTGCTCTTCGTCGGCGGCACCGTGCTGGCGATCCTCGCGGCGGTGGCGGCAAGCCGGCGCGAGGCCTACCGCTACCCGCTCACGATCCGCTTCGTGCGCTGACCGGTCGACGCCCGTCAGTCCACGAGGTCGCGCACCACGGCGTCGGCGAGCAGCCGGCCGCGAAGGGTGAGGACGGCCCGCCCCTCCCGGTACGGCGCCGGCTCCAGCAGCCCTTCGGCGAGGTGCCGCTCCGCCGCCTCGCGGCCGGCCGGTCGCAGCACCTCCAGCGGCAGGCCCTCGCGCAGCCGCACCTCGAGCAGGACCCGCTCGACGCGCCGGTCCTCGGCGCCGAGCACCTCCCGGGCCAGCGCCGGGCTGAGCCCGTCGGCGAGCCGCTGGGCGTAGGCCGCAGGGTGCTTGGCGTTCCACCACCGCACCCCGCCGACGTGGCTGTGCGCACCTGGGCCGGCGCCCCACCAGTCGCCGCCCTGCCAGTAGCCGAGGTTGTGCCGGCACGGCTCCCCCCAGTTCGACACCTCGTACCAGCCGAGCGGCGCGAGCGCCTGCTCGGCCATGAGGTAGCGGTCGGCGAGCACGTCGTCGTCAGGCATCGGCACCTCGCCGCGCGCCACCTGACGTCCGAGCTTCGTGCCCTCCTCGACGATCAGGGCGTAGGCGCTCACGTGCGTGGGCCCAGCGGCCAGCGCGGCGTCCAGCGAGGTCTGCCAGTCGGTGTCGGTCTCCCCCGGCGCGCCGTAGATCAGGTCGAGCGACACCTGCTCGAACCCCGCGTCGAACGCCTCGCGCACCGCCTGCTGCGGGCGTCCCGGCGTGTGCGTGCGGTCGAGCGCCGCGAGCACGTGCGGCACCGCCGACTGCATGCCGAACGACACCCGGGTGAAGCCGCCCGCCCGCAGCTCGGCGAGCGCCGGGGCGTCGACCGAGTCGGGGTTGGCCTCGGTCGTGACCTCCGCTCCCGGCGCCAGCCCGAGCTCGTCGTCGATGACCTGCAGGACCCGCACAAGGTCGCGCGCCGGCAGCAGCGTCGGTGTGCCACCGCCCACGAACACCGTCTGCACCGGCGGGACGTCACCGAGCACCCTGCGGAGGAGCCGGACCTCCTGCGCGACGACGTCGCCGTACGACGCCTGGAGACCGCCGAGGTCGGTGTAGGTGTTGAAGTCGCAGTACCCGCAGCGGGTCGCGCAGAAGGGAACGTGCACGTAGACGCCGAACGGCGCGGTGGCCCGCACGCCGTCGGGCAGCCGGCCGTCGGGCGGGACCGGCTGTCCGTCGGGCAGG
This sequence comes from Mycobacteriales bacterium, assembly GCA_049694795.1. Classification (GTDB taxonomy): domain Bacteria; phylum Actinomycetota; class Actinomycetes; order Mycobacteriales; family SCTD01; genus RYN-111. Next base: position 6,930 of record JBAVRG010000049.1, on the reverse strand, counting down.
GCGCTGGGCACCCGTCCACGCTAGATCCTGTCGCCTCCATGGTTACGGTGGCCGCATGACGGACGCGGTGGTCGTCGACGGCCTGGTCAAGACCTTCGGGACGACGCGGGCCCTCGACGGGGTCTCCTTCTCGCTCGCCGAGGGCACCGTCCTGGGGCTGCTCGGTCCCAACGGCGCGGGCAAGACCACCACGGTCCGGGTGCTCACCTCGTTGCTCCGCCCCGACGCCGGTACGGCGACCGTGCTCGGCCTGGACGTGCAGCAGCACGCCGACCAGCTGCGGAGGGTGATCGGGCTGGCGGGGCAGTACGCCGCCGTGGACGAGAAGCTCACCGGCCGCGAGAACCTGCGTATGGTGGGCCGGCTCTACCACCTGCCCAAGGCCGAGGTGCAGGCCCGTGGCGACGCGCTGCTCGAGCGCTTCGACCTCACCGCGGCCGCCGACCGCGTCGTCAAGACCTACTCCGGGGGCATGCGGCGCCGGCTCGACCTCGCCGCGTCGCTGGTCAACCGGCCCAGGGTGCTGTTCCTCGACGAGCCGACCACCGGGCTGGACCCGCGCTCGCGGCTCGGGCTGTGGCAGGTCATCGAGGACCTGGTCCGGGACGGCACGACCCTGCTGCTCACCACCCAGTACCTCGAGGAGGCGGACCGGCTCGCCGACCGCATCGCCGTGGTCGACGGTGGCCGGGTCATCGCCGAGGGCACCTCCGACGAGCTCAAGGACAAGGTCGGCGGCTCCGTGCTGCTGGCCCGGCCCGCGTCCCCCGCCGACATGGAGGCCGTCGCGCAGGTGCTCGCCGGGCTGCGGTGCGGCGACGTGAGCCGGCTCCCGACCGGCGAGCTGTCCGTTCCTGCCACCACCGGCATCGCGCTGGTCGGCCGCGCCGCGCGCGCCCTCACCAGCGCCGGCGTCGCGGTCAGCGAGCTGGGGCTGCGCAAGCCCACCCTCGACGACGTGTTCCTGACGCTCACCGGACGTCCGGCGGAGCTCGACGAGGAGGGCTCGGCGTGACCGCGCTTGACGCACCCACCCCCGGCGGCCTGCGCTACGCCGTGCAGGACTCCTTCGTACTCGCCGGCCGTGCGCTGCGGCACACGACCCGGCAACCCGAGCTGCTGGTGTTCTCGACGGTGCAGCCGGTGCTGTTCGTGCTGCTGTTCCGCTACGTCTTCGGCGGCGCCATCAGCACCGGCCCGATCAGCTACGTCAACTACCTGATGGCCGGGATCTTCGTGCAGACCACCGCCTTCGCCTCCACCACGACCGGGGTGGGCCTGGCCGAGGACCTGTCGAAGGGCATCGTCGACCGGCTGCGGTCGCTGCCGATCTCCCGCTCCGCGGTGCTCGCCGGCCGCACCCTCGGCGACCTGGTGCGCATGACGGGGATCGTCGTCATCATGGCCGGCGTCGGGATCGCGGTGGGGCTGCGGCCCAGCTCGGCCGTGGGTCTGCTCGGTGCGGTCGCGCTGACCGCCCTGTTCGGGTTCGCGTTCTCGTGGATCTCGGCCTGGATCGGCCTGAAGGTCAAGGACGTCGAGACCGCCAACGTGGCCGGCTTCGTGTGGCTGTTCCCGCTCACGTTCGCCTCGTCGGCCTTCGTGCCGCTGGCCAGCATGCCCGGCTGGCTGCAGGACTTCGCGCGGCACACCCCTGTCACACCGACCTGCGACGCCGTCCGGGCACTGCTCAACGACGGGCTGCCGCTGCGGCGGCCGCTGCTGGTGTCGCTCACCTGGATCGTCGGCATCCTCGTGGTGTTCAGCTACCTGTCGGTCCGGGAGTACCGCAAGGCCTCGTAGCCGGGTGCCGGTCCGTCGTACCGGACGGAGGTGGTGGCAGGGCTCCTGACTACGCTGGACACGCATGGAGCTCGTCCTCGTCCGCCACGCCCTACCGGTGCGCATCGACGCCACCCACGACGGCAGCCCGGCTGACCCGGGGCTGGCCGAGCTGGGCCGCCAGCAGGCGGCGCGGGTGGTCGACGCCCTCGCCGGCGACGAGGTGACCGCTGTCTACAGCAGCCCGGCGGCCCGCGCGCTGGAGACCGCGGCTCCCCTGGCCGACAAGCTGGGCGTGCAGGTGCGCGTCGAGCCCGGCCTCGCGGAGTTCGACGTCGCGCACAGCTCCTACGTGCCGGTCGAGGAGCTGCGTGCCGAGGGCGACCCGCGCTGGGAGCTGCTGGTGAGGGGCGAGCTCTACCACGCGGACGTCGACCCGGTCGCCTTCCGGGACGGCGTGGTGGCAGCGGTGGAGGCGATCGCGGCGCGGCACCCCGGCGGGCGTGCCGTGCTGTTCACCCACTCGGGCAGCATCAACGTCTACACGGGGCAGGTCCTGGGCCAGCAGCGACCGCTGTGGTTCGCCCCCGCCTACGCGTCGGTCACGCGCGTGGGGGCCGCCCGGGACGGCCGGCGCGGTGTGGTCAGCCTCAACGAGACCGGGCACGTGCGCGACCTGCTCACCTGAGCAGGTCGGGCACCGCCTCGTCCTTGCCGAGGACGTGCTGGTCCAGGAAGGCCAGCACGGTCCGGTACCACAGGGTGCTGTGGTTGGGCGTGAGCACCCAGTGGTTCTCGTCGGGGAAGTACAGGAAGCGGTGCGGCATCGACTCCGGGTCCTCGGCGCGCGAGCACAGGTCCCACCACAGCCGCAGCGCCTCCCCCACCGGCACCCGGTAGTCCTTGTCGCCGTGCACCACGAGCATCGGAGTGACGATGCGGTCGGCGAACTGCGACGGGTCGTTGCGGGCCACCATCTCGGGCGTCATCTCGCGCCCCCAGTACGACGCCACGTCGGTCGTCGGCCCGAACTGGTCGAGGGCCCAGAGCGAGGCGTGCGTCACGATCGCGCGGAACCGGTCGGTGTGGCCCGCCACCCAGTTGGCCATGTAGCCGCCGAAGCTGCCGCCCATCGCCGCCGTGCGGTCCGCGTCGAGGTCGCTGCGCTCCAGAGCCGCGTCCGTCAGGCGCATGAGGTCGTCGTACGGCGCCGCTCCCCAGTCCCCCCAGCCGGCGCGCACGTGCCCGAGGCCGTACCCGGTCGACAGCGCCGGGTCGGGCAGCAGCACGGCGTAGCCCTGGGCGGCCAGCAACCAGGGGCACCAGCGCCAGGACCAGGCGTTCCAGGAGTTGAGCGGGCCGCCGTGGATCCACAGCACCAGCGGGTGCGGCCCCTCACCCGGCGGCAGCACGAGCCAGCTGCGCAACGGCCGGCCGTCCGCGGCGGTGCTGGTGACCGCGGTGAGGTGACCCGGCAGCGCGGGCGCTGCGACCGGGCCGGGCAGCAGGACAGGCTGTCCAGGTTGCCGGGCGTCGAGGCGGACCGGTGCGGGGGGCGCGTCGATCGCCGCGCGCAGCGCGTAGACCGCGGAGCCGTCGGGTGCCACCTGCAGGTCGGTGTAGCAGCCGTCGTCGGTGGTCAGCCTGGTCACGGTCCGGGTCGCGAGCTCCACCCGGAAGACCGGGGCGCTGCCGTCGGAGTCGGCCGTGACGAGCAGTGCGCTGCCGTCGGGCGCCCACTCCAGCCCGGTGGGCCAGCGGTCCCAGTCCGCCACGGGCAGGTGCGGGCCCTCCAGCGGCCCGACCACCAGCTGCCGGTCGCCGGGGTCCTCCGGCGTGCTGCGCAGCTCGCGCACCATCGCCAGCCGGGTGCCGTCGGGCGAGACCTTCGGGGTGTCGAACTCGTGAGCCGGGTCGTCGGCGAGCACTCGACGCTCACCGCTGGTGGTGTCGACCGCGACCACGGTGGACCGCCGGGAGCCGCGCGGCTCGGCGACCCTCCAGGTGGTGACGACCGTGCGGCCGTCCGGCGAGAGGTCGTACCCGGCCTCGTCGAGCGCCCGGCCCGGCGTCGGTGTGAGGTCGGTCCAGGTCAGCGGCTCCTCGGCGAGGTCGGCCGCCAGCAGCCGCGGCGCATCCGGCCCGAGGTCCCGGTCCCAGTAGCGCACCGGGTAGCCGGCGTGCAGGATCGCGCTGACCTTGGCGTCCTTGCGGGCCTTGCGGCGGGCCTCGTCGTCGTCGGTGGCGGCGGGCAGCGTCGCGCTGGTGACGACGACGCGACCGGCCTTCGACCGGGGTCCGGCCACCCCACCCGGACGGACGCCGACCTGCCGGGCCTCGCCACCCCGCGCCGGGAGCAGCCACAGCGCCGGCTTCTCGTCGCCCTCGTCGCTGCGGTCCGGGTCGGGGCGGGTGGACGTGAACAGCACGTCCCCGTCCGCCGTGACGACCGGGCTGCCCTCCCCCTCGGCGCTGCGGGTGAGCCGTCGCGCCGGCGCCTGACCGGTCGGGTCGACCTCCCACAGCGCGGTGACCCACTTCTGCTCCTTGGCGTCGAGCGAGGCCACGCCGGTGACCAGCCGGCTGCCGTCCGGGCTCAGCGCGAGCCCGCTGAGACGGGACAGCGCCTGGAAGGCGTCGAGGTCAGCGAAGTCCATCGCGCCGTCCTACCAGACCCCTGCGACGGTGGGTGCTCCGCGCCCCGGCACGTCGGGACCCTGCACAGAGGTTCTCCTTGCACTCGGAGCGAGAGGACCGCGCGATCCTAGAGAGCGGCTGTCCGGTTTGTCGCCCGAGGTCCAGATCTGCTAGCTCTTCGCCTTCTCCGGCTCGCCGGTGGAGAGCGCGGCGATGAACGCCTCCTGGGGGACCTCCACGCGGCCGACCATCTTCATGCGCTTCTTGCCCTCCTTCTGCTTCTCGAGGAGCTTGCGCTTGCGGGTGATGTCACCGCCGTAGCACTTGGCGAGCACGTCCTTGCGGATCGCGCGGATGTTCTCGCGGGCGATGACCTTGGCGCCGATGGCGGCCTGGATCGGGACCTCGAACTGCTGGCGCGGGATGAGCTCGCGCAGCTTGGTCGCCATCATGTTGCCGTAGGTGTAGGCCTTGTCCTTGTGCACGATCGAGCTGAAGGCGTCGACCGGCTCGCCCTGCAGCAGGATGTCGACCTTGACCAGGTCGGACGCCTGCTCCCCCGCCGGCTCGTAGTCCAAGGACGCGTAGCCACGGGTGCGTGACTTCAGCTGGTCGAAGAAGTCGAAGATGATCTCGCCGAGCGGCAGGGTGTAGCGCAGCTCGACCCGGTCCTCGGACAGGTAGTCCATGCCCTGCAGCACGCCGCGGCGCCCCTGGCACAGCTCCATGACGGCACCGACGAACTCGCTCGGCAGCAGCAGCATCGCCTTGACCACGGGCTCGTAGATCTCGGCGATCTTGCCCTTGGTCGGCCAGTCCGACGGGTTGGTGACGACGATCTCCTCGCCGGTCTCGAGCACCACGCGGTAGACGACGTTGGGGGCGGTCGAGATGAGGTCGAGGTTGTGCTCCCGCTCGAGGCGCTCGCGGACGATCTCGAGGTGCAGCAGGCCGAGGAAGCCGACGCGGAACCCGAAGCCCAGCGCGCCCGAGCTTTCCGGCTCGTAGACGAGCGCGGCGTCGTTGAGCCGCAGCTTGTCGAGCGCCTCGCGCAGCGCCGGGAAGTCCGACCCGTCCAGCGGGTACAGGCCCGAGAAGACCATGGGCTTGGGATCGCGGTAGCCGGCCAGCGACTCGGTCGCGGCGTTCTTCACCGTCGTCAGGGTGTCGCCGACGCGGGCCTGCCGGACGTTCTTCACGCCGGGGATGACGTAGCCGACCTCGCCTGCCGTGAGGAAGTCCTTCGGGGTCATCTCCGGCGACACCACACCGACCTCGAGGATCTCGTGGGCGTTCTGCGTCGACATCATCAGCCCGCGGTCCTTGGTGGACAGCGAGCCGTCCACCACGCGGACGTAGGTGATGACGCCTCGGTAGGCGTCGTAGACCGAGTCGAAGATCATCGCTCGCGCCGGGCCGTCGGGGTCGCCCATGGGCGGCGGGACGTCGCGCACGATGGCGTTGAGGACGTCCGGCACGCCCTGACCGGTCTTGGCGCTGATCCTCAGCACGTCGTCCGGGTCGCAGCCGATGATCTTGGCGATCTCCTCGGCGTACTTGTCGGGCTGCGCGGCGGGCAGGTCGATCTTGTTGAGCACCGGGATGATGTGCAGGTCGTTCTCGAGCGCGAGGTAGAGGTTGGCGAGCGTCTGGGCCTCGATGCCCTGCGCGGCGTCGACGAGCAGCAGCGTGCCCTCGCAGGCGGCGAGCGACCGGGACACCTCGTACGTGAAGTCGACGTGCCCCGGCGTGTCGATCATGTGCAGGACGTAGTCCTTGCCGTCGTCCGCGGTCCAGGGGAGCCGGACGTTCTGCGCCTTGATGGTGATGCCGCGCTCGCGCTCGATGTCCATCTTGTCGAGGTACTGCGCGCGCATCTGCCGCGCGTCGACCACGCCGGTCACCTCGAGCATGCGGTCCGCCAGCGTCGACTTGCCGTGGTCGATGTGGGCGATGATGCAGAAGTTCCGGATGGAGGCCTGGTCGGTCGTGGGCACGAGCCAGTCTATCGGCGCGCGGGTCCCCTCGAACTCGATGGCGCACGTCTCTGGGGCGGTCGGCCCCGAGCGCTGGTCTGCCCGTTCACCTGGGCTGCGGCAGCAACCGGATGCGACAGCCCCCGCGCCCGGCGCTACCGACCGTCCGCCTGGCCCGCGTGCCCGCCGTACCGCGAACGTGTCCGGAACCACGCCCGCGACCGTCCCCAGCCGGACACGCTCACCCCCACGACCGCCCTGACGCCCACCCCTCATGATCATCGTGTCCGGAGCCACGCCCGCGACCGTCCCCAGCCGGACACGCTCACCCCGACGACCGCCCCCTGACACCCACCCCGACCCGCACCCCGGCCACCCCAGGGAGGCGCGAGGTGGAGCAGCCACCGGTGTGACTGCTAGTCTGGCTCGACCGCGTGCGGCGTGCCTTGGCATGTCCACGTCGCATGCCCACCAGCACTGACCTAGAGGACTGTCCCGCAGTGGCGAACATCAAGAGCCAGATCAAGCGCATCAA
>JBAVRG010000048.1:0-5563 GCA_049694795.1 Mycobacteriales bacterium | reverse complement strand
AGCGCCAGCACCGCCACGAACAGCACCGCCGAGAGCGCGAGCACGACGCGTCCGGTCCAGCGCGGCGCCGGACGTCCGCCCCTGAGGGTCTCGAGCCACGCCACCGTCCGCATCCCCCGAGCGTGGCCCCTCCGCCGCCTCACGGCTAGGGAATCGTGCGGGAAGTGCGTGACAGCTACCTGGCCCCTCCTCGAACACGGCGCCACCCCGAACGCTCGCCCGATTGGGCGCTTGCGAGAGTTACCAGCGGGTAGCATCCTGTTGTTACCGGCCAGTACGTTCGCCGTTCCACGACCGTTTTCGAGGAGCCCCGCAACATGGGTCACTACAAGAGCAACCTGCGCGACATCGAGTTCAACCTCTTCGAGGTGTTCGGTGCCGACAAGAGCCTGGGCGAGGGCCCGTTCCAGAGCCTCGACGTGGACTCCGCCAAGGACGTCCTCAAGGAGGTCCAGCGCCTCTGCGAGAACGACCTGGCTGCGAGCTTCGTCGACGGCGACCGGATCCCGCCGGTCTTCGACAAGGAGGCCGGGACGGTCAAGCTGCCCGAGTCCTTCCTGAAGAGCTACGAGACCTACCACCAGGGCGGCTGGGACAAGTTCCCCCTCACCGAGGCGCTCGGCGGCATCGGCGCCCCGCCCTCGCTCATCTGGGCCGTCTCCGAGATGGTCCTCGGCGCCAACCCGGCCATCTACATGTACTCCAGCGGCCCGGCGTTCGCGCAGATCCTGCACACCAACGGCAACACCGACCAGAAGCGCTTCGCCGAGCTGGCGATCGAGCGCGGCTGGGGGGCGACCATGGTCCTCACCGAGCCCGACGCGGGCTCCGACGTCGGCGCCGGCCGCGCGGTCGCGCACCCGCAGCCGGACGGCACCTGGCACATCGAGGGCGTGAAGCGCTTCATCACCAGCGCCGAGTGGGACTGGCCCGAGAACATCTTCCACCTGGTCCTCGCCCGCCCCGTGGGCGTCGAGGGCGTCGGCGGCCCCGGCACCAAGGGCCTGTCGCTGTTCCTCGTCCCGAAGTTCCAGGTCGACCTCGAGACCGGTGAGCTCGGCGAGCGCAACGGCGTCTACGTCACCAACGTCGAGAAGAAGATGGGACTGAAGGTCTCCAGCACCTGCGAGGTCACCTTCGGCGAGAAGACGCCCGCCGTCGGCACCCTGGTCGGCGACGTGCACAACGGCATCGCGCAGATGTTCCAGGTCATCGAGTACGCCCGCATGATGGTCGGCACGAAGGCCATCGCGACGCTCTCGACCGGTTACCTGAACGCCCTCGAGTACGCCAAGATCCGCGTGCAGGGCCCGGACCTGACCAAGATGACGGACAAGACCGCGCCGCGCGTCACCATCACGCACCACCCGGACGTCCGTCTCATGCTCATGCGCCAGAAGGCCTGGGCCGAGGGCATGCGAGCCCTGGTGCTCTACACCGCGACCATCCAGGACCAGGTCGAGCTCTCGCACGCCGCCGGGGAGGTCGACGACCTCGCCGTCCGGCTCAACGACCTGCTGCTGCCGATCGTGAAGGGCTACGGCTCGGAGAAGTCCTACGAGCTGCTCGCGACGTCGCTGCAGATCTTCGGTGGCTCCGGCTTCACGCAGGAGTACCCCATCGAGCAGTACATCCGCGACGCCAAGATCGACACCCTCTACGAGGGCACCACGACGATCCAGGGCATGGACCTGTTCTTCCGCAAGATCGTGCGTGACAAGGGGCAGGCCCTCGGCAAGCTCGCGGCGGAGATCCAGGAGTTCGCGAAGGGCGCTGATGGCGGCGCTGATGGCACTGTCGGCAACGGCCTTGACCGCGAGCGCGAGCTGCTGGCGCAGGCGCTCGAGGACGTCCAGGCCATCGTGGGCCACAACGTCAACGAGCTGATGGCCTCGGTCGAGGACGCCGAGAACATCTACAAGGTCGGCCTCAACACCACCCGCACCCTGATGGCGCTCGGTGACCTGGTCGTCGGCTGGCTGCTGCTGCGCCAGGCCGCCGTCGCGGTCGAGAAGCTGCCGACGGCCAGCGACCGCGACAAGCCCTTCTACGAGGGCAAGGTCGCCGCCGCCAAGTGGTTCGCCGCGAACGTCTTCCCCGAGCTGACGAGCAAGCGCGCCATCGCCGAGGCCGTCGACAACTCGCTCATGGAGCTCGACGAGGCAGCCTTCTAAGCACTCCCAGTACGGCGGAAGGGCCGGTCACCACGAAGAGGTGACCGGCCCTTCTGCGCGCCGCCCCCTGCCCCCCGAGCGAGCACACGCGCTTCCTCGGTACGAGCTCGCCAAACCCCGCCGCCCGAGTTGTCCCGGTCCGATCTTCGTCACCTCACGTGCGCGTGTGATGGCCCAGGGCAGGGGTATCCCGACGGCAGCCGCGGCAACGAGCCGCACAGTCACCTGGAGGATCTCTCATGGGCATCGGTGCCAGCGTCTTCCTGCTCGCCATCGGCGCGATCCTGGCGTTCGCCGTCGACTACACCGTGAGCGGCGTCGACATCAACGTCATCGGCTTCATCCTCATGGTCGCCGGCGCGATCGGGCTGCTCATGACGATGCTCGTCTTCGGCCGCCGTGACCGCGGTGTGGTCACCGAGGAGACCGTCGTCCGCGACCGCGGCGTCTACTAGACCTCGCAGACACCTGCCGCGCGGTCGGGGCGCTCACGGCACCGACCCGCCGGCCACAGCAAGGACGAAGCCGTCGCCTCCCGCGTGGGAGGCGACGGCTTCGTCGTACCGGATCCCCTTGCCCCCAACCGGTCTGGTGCGCTCCCAGCTCCCTGGCCGTGCAGTCCGCACCGCCTCCCGCAAGGTCATCGTGTCCGTGAGCGAACGCCTCTCCGCGGCGCCCCCGACACGATGATCTTGATCCGCCGGTTCCCTGCGCCGGCGTGGAGATCATCGTGTCCGCCAGCGGACGCTCGCGAGCGCCGTCACGCACACGATGATCTCCAGGGCGCCCGTCGCTCACCGAGACCAGCGCTTCCTGCCGAGCTCACAGCCCGTTGAGCACCAGCGCCAGCTCAGGCGCAGCCCCGGCGACGAGGCGCACCGGGATCCCCCAGTCCTGCTGCGTCACATGGCATGCCGCGTGCTCGGCGTCGACGTCGCAGCTCGCAGCGGACGCGGCGACGTGCAGCACGCCGCCCTCCCCCTGCAGCTCCAGGGCGCGGGTCAGCTCCGTCGACACCCCACCACCGGACACCAGCAACGACGCGGGTGAGGCGGACACGACCAGCCGGGTCGAGGGGCCGAAGGACTCGTCGAGCTTCTGCCCCGGCGGCGGGGTGAACACCACCGACAGCGTGACCGTGCCGGGCGCCAGGTCGGTCGCGGGCCGCTGGGTGCGCTGCGCCACCCCGTCGACCACCAGCGCCTCGTCCGGCAGCCGCAGCCGAGTGACCCGGTGCGCGGCGCTCTCCACCACCAGCAGGTGGTCGCCGTCGACCACGGCGTCACTGGGCTCCGCGAGGTCCGCCATGAGAGTGGTCACCGTCTCGGTCGCGGGGTCGTATCGCCGTACCGCACCGTTGTAGGTGTCGCTGACGGCGACCGAGCCGTCGGGCAGCGCGGTGACACCGAGCGGGTGCTGCAGCAGCGCCTGCCCGGCCGGCCCGTCCCTGTGCCCGAAGTCGAACAGGCCGGTGCCCACCGCAGTACCGACCTGGCCACCGGCGAACCACCGCAGAGCCGAGGTCTCGGCGTCGACGAACCACAACCGGTCGGTACCGGCCGCGACCCCGCTGGGCTGGGCGAGGTAGGAGCTGAGCGCCGCACCGTCCCGCAGCCCCTCTCCGGTCGTGCCGGCCAGGACCCGCACCGAGGTGCCGTCGTAGGCCCACAGCTGGTGCGTACCGGCCATCGCCACGACGATCTCGCCGTCCCAGACAGCGACGTCCCACGGGGTGGAGAGCTTGACCTGCAGGGCCGGGCCCGACGTGGGGTCACCCGGTCGCCAGACGTCGCCGGTGCCCGCCACCGTGACGACCTCACCGGTTGCGAGGTCGAGCGTGCGCAGCAGGTGGTTGCCCGTGTCCGCGACGAGCACGCGTCCGTCGTCGAGCAGGCAGATCCCTTGCGGCTCAGCGAAAGTCGGCTCAACCCCGTCGGCACGACCACGCGTGCCGCTGCCGATCCGGCGCACCACGTCCTCCCCGTCCAGCACGACGAGGGAGTGGTGCGCCGAGTCGGTGACCAGCAGCGTGCCGTCCGGCAGCCGCAACGCCTTGCCCGGGAAGGACAGCACCGACGCCGTCGGGGGCGGCGGCACGTACGGGCCGTCGCCACGTCGCAACGTGCCCTTGGCATCGTGCTCGGCGACGAGCTCTTCGAGCAGCCGCCCGATCCCGTCGACATGACCCTCACCCGAGGCGACGTGCACGACGTACCCCTCCGGGTCGACGAGCACCAGCGTCGGCCAGGCCCGTACGGCGTACTGCCGCCACGTCGTCAGGTCCGGGTCGTCGAGGACCGGGTGGTGCACGCCGTACCTCTCCACCGCCGCGAGCACCGACTCGTGCACCGCCTCGTGCGCGAACTTCGGCGAGTGCACGCCGACCACGGTCAGCACGTCCGCGAAGCGCTCCTCGAGGGGGCGCAGCTCGTCGAGCACGTGCAGGCAGTTCACGCAGCAGAAGGTCCAGAAGTCGAGGATGACGAACCGACCGCGGAAGGCCTGCAGCGACAGCGGCTCGGGCGTGTTCAGCCAGCCCCCGCGACCGACCAGCTCGGGCGCCCGCACCCGGGCCTGTCGTGTCGTCACGGCCCCAGCCTAGGTAGGCAGCCGGCCGAGGCAGTGGTGGGATGACCGACGTGATCACGGACGCACCTCTGGTCGGGCGCGAGCAGGTGCTCGCCGAGCTCGGGGCCGTCCTCGACCGCGCACGTCAAGGGCACGGAGGCCTCGTGCTCGTCAGCGGTGAGGCCGGCCTCGGCAAGACCCGGGTCGCGGAGGAGCTCAGCCGCACGGCGGTGGGCTTCGCCGCGCACTGGGCCTGGTGCCGGGTCGAGCAGACCGCCGGGTCGCTGCGCACCTGGTCGACGCTCCTGCGGGCCCTCGCAGCCGGCACGGCCGCGGTGTCGGAGCGCGCGGCGAGCTCACCCCCGCTGCGGGCCCTGGTCGCCGGCACCGGTGGAGCGGCGCTCGACCCGGAGGTGGCGCGAGCGCAGCTGGCCGGCGAGGTGACCGAGGCGCTGCGGCTCGCCGCCGCGACCACCCCCCGACTGCTGGTGCTCGACGACCTGCACGACGCCCAGCCCTCGTCGCTGCGCCTGCTCGCCGATCTCGCGGCCGAGCTGCGCGGGTTGCCCGTCGTGCTTCTGGCGACCGCCCGCGACACAGGATGGGAGGGCCGCGAGCTGGTGCGCGCCGAGCTGCTCGGGCAGGCGCACCACCTGCCCCTGCAGCCGCTGGGACCAGAGGACGTGCGCGCGCTGCTGCCCGGGGCTGGCAGTGCGCAGGTCCAGGAGGTCCTGGAGCGCACCGGCGGCAACGCCCTGCTGGTCACCGAGGTGGCCCGCGGCGGCGCGCAGGTCCCGCCCTCGCTGCGAGCGATCGTGGCC
>JBAVRG010000047.1:0-1981 GCA_049694795.1 Mycobacteriales bacterium | reverse complement strand
CCCGCGAGGGCGACGATGCCGGCGACGGAGCCGAGGAAGCCGGCCAGCGTCCACGTGAGGAGCGAGACCCGGCTCACGCTGATGCCCACCGTCTGCGCGGCCGTGGGCTCCTGGCTCACCGCGAGGATGGCTGTGCCCTGCCGGGAGAAGCGGAAGAACGCCACGGCGGCGAGCGCCATGACCACCAGCACGGCCAGCGTGAGCAGCTGCTCCCACTGCACGTTGTAACCGGCGAACCCGACCCGGAAGGCGGGGTCCTTGAGCCCCTTGACCGCCCCGGCGCCCGGGTCGTTGAAGGCGGGCAGCGCGGCCGCACCGCTGGCCGGGAAGACCAGGCTCTCCACCGCGATCGAGGCCAGCAGCACCCCGACCGTGCCGACGACCAGGATGACCTTCGGCTGGTTGAACAGCGGCCGCACGACCACGCGCTCGGTCACGACCGCCGACAGGGTGCCCAGCAGCACGCCGACGGTGACGGCCACGACGTAGGGCATGTGCCACGGGATCCCGAACAGCTGCCCGTTCAGCCCGAAGAACGCGGTGAGGCCGGCGATGGTCCCGAACTCCGCCTGCGCGAAGTTGAAGATCCGGTTGCTCTTGTAGAGCAGCACCAGGCCGAGGCCGATGAGGCCGTAGACCGCACCCTGGATCACACCGAGGATCAGGGGCTGGCCGAGCTTCTGCTGCGTGTCGAACGCGAGCACCAGGGAGTGCGCGCCCACCAGGTGGGGCGCCGCGGCGAGGGGGCTCACTTGTACAGCGGTCCGGAGACGGTGTCCCAGGAGCCGGCCTGGCTCTGGTTGGGCTCGGTCTTGCTGCAGTTCATCCGCTGGCTCCAGGCGCCGGTGCCGCCGAAGTGGCCGCCGTTGAACTTGATGGGCGGGTAGACGCCGCCGGGGAGCGAGGCGTTCTGCAGCGAGCTGATGAAGCCCTCACGCGTCAGCGAGCTGGCGTTGTCGAGCGCCTGCTCGAGCGCCTGCGACAGGCCCCACAGCGACCAGTAGATGTCGTCGTACTGGCCGCCTGTCGCCTTCACGAAGGCCGGCGTCGCCCGGTCGATCCCCGGGTAGGGCGCGAGGAAGTTGGCCTTCACCAGACCCGCCGAGGCGCTGCAGACGAGCTGGGCCACCGTGACCTCGGTCATCGTCACGCCCGGTCCGGTGTAGGTCCCGCTGAAGCCCTGCTTGCTCGCCGTACCGCTCATGTAGATGAAGTAGCCCGGGCTGGTGTCGAGGAAGACGGTGTCGTAGCCGCCGGTGGCGATCTGGGTGCCGGTCTGCGCCGCGCGGCCCTGCAGGCCGTTGTCGTTGGTGGCGTCGACCTGGATGTCGTCGAAGGGCACGCCGGCCTGCTTCAGGACCGACTCCATGGCGTCGCGGGCGTCCTTGAAGTTGTTGGTGTTGCTGGTGATGACGGCCCACTTCTTCAGGCCCAGGCCCTGCTGCTTGGCGTTGCGCAGCACCAGGTCGGCCTGCGCGGCGTAGGTGAGGGTCGTGGCGAAGTAGTGCTTGAGGCCGATGAGGCCGTTGGTGGTCACACCGGCCGAGAGGTACGGCACGCCCTTGCCGGCGATGTCCGGCATGGTGGCGCAGGACTGGATCTGGTCGGTGCCGGCGGCGCCGACGACGAGGAAGTCGCGACGGCTCATCGGACCGCACACGTCACGCGCGGTCTGCGGCGTGTACTTGTCGTCCTGGAAGTCGACCACCACGGTGCGCCCGCAGACCTTGTGCGCGGGGTCCTTCCAGTAGACCTGGACGCCCTGCGCGAACGACGGCGGCAGCGGCGCGCCGGTGCCGGTCTGCGGCGCGTGGATGCCGATGCGGATCTCGGTGGGCGTGATGCCGGGGACGTTCTGGCCCAGGGTCGAGCACTTGGCGTTGACGCTGCCGGTCGACCCGCCCGTCGTCCCGCCCGTGGTGCCTCCGGCGCTGCCGCCGGCGACCGCACCCGTGCTGCCGCCGGTCGTGCCGGCGACGAC
>JBAVRG010000046.1:0-2516 GCA_049694795.1 Mycobacteriales bacterium | reverse complement strand
AGCGGCGCCGACCAGGTCGAGAAGGACGTCAAGCTCGCCAACATCTACTACCAGCTCGAGTCGCTCATGACGCCCGGCAGCTCCTACGCCGACCTCGCGCACCTGCTCCCGCAGAGCTGCAACCTGGTCGCCTCCCGTGGCGCCACGCTCCCGCTGCCCGGCGGCGGGACCACCGGCGTCACGACCGCCGACTGCGCCCAGGTGACGGGGGCGGTGACCGCGACCCAGATGGCCCTGCAGCCGACCTCCGCGCTGGCAGCGGTCCCGGCGCAGGCGCCGTACTGCACCAACGGTGGAGCGCAGACCGTCAGCAGGCTCGACTCCTTCGACACCTCGAACCCGATCAAGGACGGCAGCTACACCCGCGGGCAGGCCGGAAACGACAGCTCCGGCCTGAAGTCGTTCGGCCAGTGGTGGTGGTCCGAGCAGGCGGTCACCGACTACCCGGGCAGCCCGACCCCGCCGGCGTACTCGACGTCGGGCCAGGGCGCGCTCTACGGCGACGACGCCGACCCGTACTTCGCCGACCCCAACAACCCGACCTACGACCGCGAGGACTCCTTCATCCGCAGCGGCTCCATCGCCGCGCACGTCGGGACGTTCGTCCGCTTCAACCAGGCCTGGGAGTTCGAGTACGGCAACGCCGGCGGCACGCCCTACAACTCCGACGGCGGCCGGGTGGAGTACACCGTCGACAACGGCTACCACTGGTACGACGCCGGCGCCCTGCTCGTCAACGGCGGCTACAACGGGACCATCACCAACGAGGACAAGCTGTTCGACCCGAACTACGTGGACCCCAACCCGCTGAAGGGCAAGCGCGGGTTCGTCGGCTCCAGCCACGGCTGGACCTCGAGCCGGATCGACCTGTCGTCGCTGTCCGGCAAGGCGGTCCAGCTGCGCTGGCGCATCGGTGGCGACGACTCGGGCGGCTCGCTCGGCTGGTACCTCGACGACATCGCGACGTACGGCTGCAACCCGACGACCGTGACGCTGAGCGCACCGGCCGCGGTCACCTACGGCGGCGGCGCCACCCTCACCGCCCACCTGGTGCGGTCGGGCACGACGACGGTCCTGGCGGGCAAGGGCGTCCAGCTGTGGCAGCGCAGGCACGGCACCACGACCTGGACGCTCGCCGGCCCGGCGCACACGACCAACAGCGCAGGCAACGCGACCTGGTACGCGAAGCCGACGGTCAACGAGGACTTCTACGTGCGCTTCCTCGGCTCGACGCCGCTCGCCCCGAGCAACGGCTCCGGGAAGACCATCGGGGTGCGGGTGTCGGTCAGCCGCGCCTCCTCCTCGACGTCGTTCACGCTCGGCCACTCGTTCACGACAAAGGGTGGCGTCACGCCGCGGCACGCGAACACCGTCATGAGCCTGCAGCGCTACTACTCGGGCGCCTGGCACACGGTGGCCACCACCCGCCTGCTCAGCACCAGCACGTACGCCGTCGCCTACAAGCCGGGGGCGCGGGGGACGTACACGTTCCGGGTCCACTTCGCCGGGGACGTGGACCACCTGGCGAGCGACAGCGCGACCTTCGCCGTCAAGGTGAGCTGACCGGGACGCCGGTCCTAGCGAGGGTCGTGGTGTGGCGGGCGCTCCGCGAGGTAGCGCTCGAGGTCACGCGGGTCCTCGGGCTCGTCCCGGGGCTCGGCGCGCGGCTCGTCACCGGCAGGCCGCGCGCCTGGAGGCCCGACTGCTCGTCGCCGCTTGCGCGGCGGGCTCTCGCTCACCACACCAGTGTCACCGACGCAGGAGAGGCTCGCGCCTCGAGCCGGCTGGGGTCCGACCCCCAGTAGGATCGGCCGGCGCGGCCAGCTCCTGCCTGGCCCCGCCTCCGTAGCTCAGTGGATAGAGCGCCTCCGTCCTAAGGAGGGCGTCGGGAGTTCGATTCTCTCCGGGGGCACCACCACCGCACCACCCATCGGCGTGCCGCTCGACCCACCCGCACGTCGCGCGCACGGCCTTGCCCCACGTAGCAGGCGCTCGTCCCCGGTCGACCAGCAGTTCTTCCCGGCCCCCGTCGCCGATCTACCCCTCGTGGTGCCCGACCCGCCGTCCCTGACCCCCTGAGCGGTAGATCACGCCCGGGGCGCGGCCGATCTACCCCTCGTGGTGCCCGACCCGCCGTCCCTGACCCCCTGAGCGGTAGATCGTTCCCAAAGGGTGGGGCGAACCGAGAAGAGGCGCCGTCACCTCGCCCGCGACCCAGGGCGTCGGCAGCTCAGGCCGCCCGTGAGCGAGACCCATCCCGTCCCGCTGGCTCGCCGTGCTCGCGCGGCGGTGACCCGCGCCACACGACCCGGGCACCGGACACGCTGCGGGCAGGACGGGCCGGACATCGCCCACGCCTTTGGGCATCCGTTCTCACGCTGAGTGACGGGCCCGACGCGGTCCGTGAAAGCCCGCAGGTATCACGGTTCAGCAACGTCCAGACCCCGACGAGGCACAGGAGGTCACCCCCAACAGCTAGGAGCTCCACTCGTATGCGTCTGAAGAAGACTGCCCTC
>JBAVRG010000045.1:0-2643 GCA_049694795.1 Mycobacteriales bacterium | reverse complement strand
GCCTGCGCCTGGGCGTAGACCGACCGGACCCGGGCCGGCTGGCCGGCGTAGCCCGCGGGCAGCACGATCCGGTAGGCGCCCCGGCCGTAGCTGGCCGCGACCAGCTCACGCGGGTTGCGCGGGCTGCGGTTGAGCCGGAAGACGGGCGCGGCCGGCAGGCCCTTGCCGAGGACCTGGTAGCTGCCGCCGTTCACGCCGCCGATGTAGGTGCCCAGGTCGGTGGCGACCACCAGGCTGCCGTTGAAGGGGAACGCGTCGTCGGCTCCGATGTCCGGCAGGTTGCCCGAGATGTCCTTGAAGGTGGCGCCGGCATCGGTGGACTTGAAGACGTGGCCCCGGCCGATCTTGCCCACGTCGTCGCCGAGCGAGCCCGGCGGGATCCAGCGCCGGCCGTAGCCGCCCAGCGTCACGTAGAGGGTCCGCGGGTTCGCCGGGTCCATGCGCACCGAGTTGATGTAGCGCTGCGGCAGGCCCTTCGCGGCTGCGATGTGCCAGCCGTTCGAGGTCCCGGCCTTGGGCCGCTGGTGACCACCCACGTTGGTGGCGATGCCGCTGTGGAACGGCGTGCCGCCGGTGACGATGTCGCAGTAGCCGCAGTAGCCGACGTAGGTGGCGTCGCCGCGGGTGTCGACCGCGGACATCGAGTTGTTGATCTCGCTCGTGGTCGGGTCGGCGCCGACGAGCGGCACGTTGCCTGCGGTGGCGTCACCCGGGTGCTGCTGGGTGCCGAGGTCGAAGACCGTGGTCCAGCCGCCGCCGCTGGCCTTCCCGTTGGTGGTCTCCATGATCTCGCGGCCGCCTACGACGAGGTGCCGGGGGTTGGTCGCGTCCATGACGAACGGGGTGGCGAACAGCGGGCTGGTGAGGCCGGGGTTGATGTCGGTCCAGCTCTTGCCGCCGTCCGTCGTGCGGGAGATGTCGCCGCCCGTGTACTCCTCGTACCAGACGTTCGGGTTGTCCGGGTCGATCGCGACGAAGAACCCGTCGCCGCCCATCGCCATGATCTGCTTGCCCCGCGGGGTGATCAGCGCGGACCCGTTGTCCTGCAGGCCCATCACCACCGTGCCGTCCGAGGCCATCGCGGCGTCGTAGGGCAGCAGGGTGTTGAAGCCGTTGTTGATGCCCTTGCCCCAGCCGTCGTTGGACAGCTGCGCGCCCTTGGCGAGGGTCTGCTTGTAGGCGCCGCCGTCGTTGCCGGCCAGCAGCGTCACGCCACCGCGCGCCTGCGGGACGAACAGCCCGGCGTGCTGGTCGGGGTGCGTCGTCGAGCCCTGGTTGGCCGTGACCTTGGTCGGGTCGGTCGCGGTGAGCGGGCACGGCCCCTCGTTCGAGCCGACGATGCCCCCGAGGTTCAGGCCACCGCAGCTCGCGCCGGAGAAGTAGCGGCCGACGACGTGGTAGCTGCCCGTGTCGGGCGCGGCCGGGAGCGCACCGGCGCCGGTCCAGACCTCCTCGAGGCCGAACGCGATGCGTCCGGGGACACCGCTCTCGTCCTGCACGGTCGGGTCGACCTGGACCCACTCGTTGTACCAGGACTGCACGCCAGGGGCGTAGGTCGCGGCGTTCGCACCGGTGAGGGCGGTACCGCTCCCCGGGGCGGCGAGCTGCTGGGCGTCGGCGAGCTTGGTCCACGTCCTGCCGAAGTCCTTCGAGCCGTACAGGCCGTTGAAGACCGTGTTGCCGGGCACCTTGCCGGAGGGCTCGGGAAGGTCGAAGGCAGACGCGGCGTGGTTGAACTTCAGCGCGTCCTGCACGAGCGCGTAGACGTAGCCGTGGTCCTGGTTGGGGCCGGTCGCCCCGCCCAGCGCCACGCGGCCCACCACGTCGTCGGTGGCGAAGCCGGTGCCGAGGCCCGTCGCCACGTCGTTAGTGCCGGGGTTGCTGAGGTAGGTGAAGGACCCGGGCTTGCCGGTGGCCGACCAGTACAGGCCGTTGCGCGGCGACTGGGGCTTGCCCACCTTGTTGAGCTTGCGGCCCGCGCGCCAGCCCACCGCGGCGAGCACCTCGCCGCCACGGTCTCCACGGCCCGCGGGCCGGACCAGCACGTCGGTGACCATGTTGGCGAAGTAGCAGACCGGGGCCTTGACGTTCGTGCACGTCGTCGGCAGCACGACGTTGACGAACGAGCGCGCGGAGTCCGTGGAGCGGTACAGGCCCTTGGACGTCGCGGCGTACACCACGGCGGGCTTGGCCGGGTCGTGGTCCATGCTGAACGTCAGCGCGCCGTCCGGAACGCCCTTGCTCTTGATCCAGGCCCCGTTGCCGGTCGACCAGTACAGGCCCAGGCCCGAGAAGGAGCTGCCGCCGTACGCCGGGTCGCCGGTGCCGACGACCAGGGTCTTGGCCCTTCCGTTGCGCAGCAGCTCGACGGCACCCGTGATCTGGGTCGGCAGGCTGTCGCCGAGGGAGTGCCAGCTGCCCCCGGCGTCGGTGGTCTCCCACACCCCGCCGTTCGCGACCGCGGCGTACACCGCCTGGGGGTTGGCGGGGTCGTAGGCGAAGTCCTCGATCCGGCCGGACAGCTGGTGCAGACCGAGGCTGTTGACCCGGTCGTAGCCCTCCACGTCGCTGTTGAGGGGACCGCTGCCGACGCGGACCCAGCTGGGCGCACCCGCCGCGGTGCGCGCCGCCATGGCCTGGTGC
>JBAVRG010000044.1:0-10106 GCA_049694795.1 Mycobacteriales bacterium | reverse complement strand
GCGCGCACGAGGTCGCGGAACCGGGCCCGGGAGGCCGCCGTCACCGGCGCCGCGGAGGAGGCGGCGGGACCCGCTTGGCGGCCACCACGTCGGCCTCGGGCACGACCACGACGGAGCCGTCCCGGCGCTCGACGCGCACCTGCCCACCGGACCAGGACAGCAGGGTGCCGAGGACGTCGCCGTACCCGCCCTCGGGGAGCGTGCGACGCAGCGAGATCCGCACGTCGCTGTCGCCAGGACCGACGTCGACGACGTACTTCACCCCGGGTGGGTGCTCGGACTCCACGACTGGGAGACTATGAGGTGCACCCCGTAGCCCGAGAGGACCTCCTGCAGTGACCTACGTGATCGCCGAGCCCTGCGTCGACGTCAAGGACAAGGCCTGCATCGAGGAGTGTCCGGTCGACTGCATCTACGAGGGCAAGCGCTCGCTGTACATCCACCCCGACGAGTGCGTCGACTGCGGTGCCTGCGAGCCGGTCTGCCCCGTCGAGGCCATCTACTACGAGGACGACACCCCGGCGCAGTGGAAGGACTACTACCGCGCCAACGTCGACTTCTTCACCGAGACGACCAGCATCGGCAGCCCGGGTGGCGCCAGCAAGGTCGGCCCCGTCGACGTCGACCACCCGGTCGTCGAGGCCGTCCCGTTCGGCAAGAACACCGAGGGTCACTGACCGTGAAGGGGTGGGCCGCCTCGGCCCAGCTCCCGCAGTTCCCGTGGGACCGCCTGGCCCCGTACGGCGCCACCGCCCGCGGCCACGGCGGGGGCATCGTCGACCTCTCCATCGGCACGCCGGTCGATCCCACCCCCGCGGTGGTGCAGGACGCGCTGCGGGCAGCCGCCGACGCGCCCGGCTACCCGCTCACCGTCGGCTCCCCGGCGCTGCGCGAGGCGCTCGTCCGCTGGAGCAACCGCCGGCTCGGCGCCGCGGTCACCGAGGCGAACGTCGTCCCCTGCATCGGCAGCAAGGAGCTGGTCTCCCTGCTGCCCTCGCTGCTCGGGCTGACGGGCACCAAGGTGCTCCTCCCGGCTCTCGCCTACCCGACGTACGACGTGGGAGCCCGGCTGGCCGGCTGCGAGCCGGTCGCGACCGACGACCCGACGTCGTTCGACCCGCGCGGGGTCGGTCTGGTGTGGCTCAACAGCCCCAGCAACCCGACCGGCGAGGTGCTCAGCGCCGAGCGGCTCAAGGCCGTCGTCGACTGGGGTCGCGAGCACGGCGTGCTGATCGCCTCCGACGAGTGCTACCTCGAGCTCGACTGGGAGGCCGAGCCGGTCAGCGTCCTGCACCCGTCGGTCTCCGGCGGGTCGAGCGACGGCGTCCTGGCGCTGCACTCGCTGAGCAAGCGGTCGAACCTGGCCGGTTACCGCGCCGGGTTCGCGGTCGGCGACGCCACCGCGGTCGCCCTGGTCGTCGAGGCCCGCAAGCACATCGGGCTGCTGCCCCCGGCGCCGGTCCAGGCCGCGACGGTCGCCGCCCTCGCGGACGACGCGCACGTGGCGGAGCAGAAGGCGCGCTACCTGGCCCGGCGCGAGGTGCTCAAGCCGGCCGTCGAGAAGGCCGGCTTCCGGGTGGAGCACTCCGAGGCCGGGCTGTACCTCTGGGCGACCCGCGACGAGGACTGCTGGCAGACCGTCGGATGGCTTGCCCAGCAAGGGATCCTGGCCGCACCGGGGGAGTTCTACGGCGAGGCCGGCCGCCGGCACGTGCGGCTGGCGCTCACGGCCACCGACGAGCGCATCGCGGCGGCCGCGGAGCGCCTGTCCTAGTTCGCGTGCAGCGCGGCGTTCAGCTCGACCGTCTTGCCGGCGCGCGGCTTGGCCATGATCGTCCCCGTCACCGAGTCGCGCAGGTAGAGCAGGCCCGAGGAGCCCGACAGGTCACGGCCCTTCACGACCCGGCCGTCCTCGAGGGTGACCTTCGTGCCGGCGGTGACGTAGCAGCCGGCCTCCACGACGCAGTCGTCACCGAGGCTGATGCCGGTGCCGGCGTTGGCGCCGACGAGGCAGCGCTTGCCGATGCGGACCACCTCGGTGCCACCTCCGGACAGGGTGCCCATCACCGAGGCGCCGCCGCCGATGTCGCTGCCGTCGTCGACCACGACGCCCGCGCTGATGCGCCCCTCGACCATCGACGTGCCGAGCGTGCCGGCGTTGAAGTTCACGAAGCCCTCGTGCATGACGGTCGTCCCAGGGGCCAGGTGGGCGCCGAGGCGCACCCGGTCGGCGTCGGCGATCCGCACGCCGGTGGGCAGCACGTAGTCGACCATCCGCGGGAACTTGTCGACGCCCAGCACCTGCACCGCCCCGTGCGCCGCCAGCAGCCGCAGCCGGGTCGACTCGAAGCCCTCCACGGCGCACGGCCCGGCAGTGGTCCAGACGACGTTGGTGAGCAGCCCGAAGACGCCTGTGAGGTCGCAGCCGTGCGGCTGGACGAGCCGGTGCGACAGCAGGTGAAGGCGCAGGTAGGCGTCGCTCGTGTCGGCCGGAGCGGCGTCGAGGTCGATGACCTTCTCGACGACCTCGCGGCGGACGCCGCGGACCTCGTCGGCGCCGGCCAGCTTCTCCAGGCCCTCCACGACCGAGCCGTCCGGCTCGCCGAGTCGCGGCTGGGGATACCAGGTGTCGAGCACCTGCCCGTCGATGTCGATCGTGGCGAGGCCCTGACCCCATGCAGTGCGTGTCATGAGCCAACCCTAGAAGGGCTGGCAGGATGGCTGTCATGGGCCTGGACCTGACCTCCGACGTCGTCGCGCTGACCGCCGCCCTCGTCGACGTCGAGAGCGTCAGCGGCGACGAGCAGCGGCTCGCCGACCTGGTGCACGACGCCCTCGGCGCGCTGCCGCACCTGGCGGTCACCCGCGAGGGCAACAACCTGGTGGCCCGCACCGAGCTGGGCCGCGACCGGCGGGTGCTGCTGGCGGGGCACCTCGACACCGTCCCGGTCGCCGACAACGTGCCGAGCCGGCGCGAGGGCGACCTGCTCTTCGGCTGCGGCACCAGCGACATGAAGAGCGGGGACGCCGTCCTGCTGCACCTGGCGGCGACGGTCCCCGACCCGGCGTACGACCTGACGTTCGTGCTCTACGACAACGAGGAGGTCGAGGCCTCCCGCAACGGCCTGAACGCGCTCGTGCGCGACCACCGCGACCTGCTGCAGGCCGACCTCGCGATCCTCATGGAGCCCACCAGCGGCCAGGTCGAGGCCGGCTGCCAGGGCACGCTGCGGGTCGAGATCGCGCTGTCCGGCCGGCGCGCCCACAGCGCCCGCAGCTGGCTCGGCGACAACGCGATCCACGCGGCCGCCCCGGTCCTGCAGACCCTGAAGGCCTACCAGGCAAGGGATGTCGACATCGACGGGTGCGTCTACCGCGAGGGCCTGCAGGCCGTGCGGATCGACGGCGGCCACGCCGGCAACGTCATCCCCGACTCGTGCGTGGTGAGCGTGAACTTCCGGTTCGCCCCCGACCGCTCCGAGGAGCAGGCGCTGGCGCACGTCCGCGAGGTCTTCGACGGGTACGACGTCACGCTCACCGACGCCTCTGCGGGGGCGCTCCCGGGCCTGACCGAGCCAGCCACCAGGCACTTCGTCGAGGCCGTCGGTGAGCAGCCGGTGGCGAAGTACGGCTGGACCGACGTCGCGCGGTTCGCGGCGCTCGGCATCCCGGCGCTCAACTACGGCCCCGGCGACCCGAACCTGGCGCACACCCGGGACGAGCACGTCGACGTCCGGCAGATCACGCGGGCCGCCGAGCTCCTCCGCGGGTACCTGGGCTGACCCGTTCGGGCCTTGCCCCCGGGACGAGGGCGCTCCTAGCCTCGGCCTCGTTGCGGGACGACACCCGCCCCGCCGGACCCGGGGGAGGCCACCCATGGCCGACAGCGAGAGCAACACCGACCGCATGCGCCGCGCCTACGCCGCCTTCTCCGCCGGCGACCTCAGCACGCTCTCCGAGCTGATGTCGCCCGAGTGCACCTGGATCGCGGCCGGCGACAACGCCCTCGCCGGCACCTACCTGGGTCGGGACGCGACCTTCGGGTACTTCGGCAAGCTGATGGACGCCACCGAGGGCACGTTCCTCATCGAGCTGCAGGACGTCACCGAGATCCAGCACGACCTGGTGCTGGCCTGCTGCCACGTCAAGGCCGGTGCGCGCGGCAAGGCCTACGAGGCCGACATCATCCAGCGCTTCGTGATCGAGGACGGCCAGGCGATCGAGTGCCGCACGTACGTCGAGGACAGCACCCTGTGGGACGCGTTCATCGGGCCCGCGGTCATCACGCTCCCGGCGGGGGAGCGGGCGGGCACCGGCGCTCTGGGCTGAGCCTGCTGCGGCGTTCAGGTGCCGGGGCACCGGGTAGGGCCACCGACGAACCACGCCGTACGACGCGAAGGAGCTCCCCGTGACCCAGGACCTCAGCGGCAAGACCGTCGCCTTCCTCGTCGCCCCTGAGGGCATCGAGCAGGTGGAGCTGACCGAGCCGTGGAAGGCGGTGGAGCAGGCCGGCGGCACGCCACGGCTGGTCTCGACCAGGCCCGGCACGGTGCAGGCCTTCAACCACCTCGACAAGGCCGACACCTTCCCCGTCGACGACACGGTCGCCAGCCCGGCGGAGTACGACGCGCTGGTCCTGCCCGGCGGCGTCGCCAACCCGGACTTCCTGCGCACCCAGCCCGAGGCCGTGCAGTTCGTGAGGTCGTTCTTCGAGAGGGGCAAGCCGGTGGCGGCGATCTGCCACGCCCCGTGGACCCTCGTCGAGGCCGGAGTGCTGGGCGGCAGGCGGCTCACCAGCTGGCCGTCGCTGCAGACCGACCTGCGCAACGCGGGCGCGGAATGGGTCGACGAGGAGGTCGTGGTGGACCTCACCGGCCCCTCCCCGTTGGTCACCAGCCGCAAGCCGGACGACCTGAAGGCGTTCAACGGCAAGCTGCTGGAGGTCTTCGCCGGTTAGGTTCTCCCGCATGGACGAGGAGAGCCGGCGCGACGACGAGCTGGAGTCGGTCGAGGCCAACGCGGAGGCACAGGGGGCACCGCCCCGGCCGTTCCAGCGCTACGAGGGACCGGTGCGTCGCAGGGGGCGGCAGGTGCTGCCGAGCACCACCGACCAGCGGCTGCTCGACAACCGCGGCCCGTCGGACTGGGTGCACACGGACCCGTGGCGGGTGCTGCGCATCCAGTCGGAGTTCGTCGAGGGGTTCGGCATGCTGGCCGAGCTCGGCCGGGCCATCACCGTCTTCGGCTCGGCCCGCACCCCCCATGGCGACCCGTACTACGACCGCGCCGAGGAGCTCGGCCGCAAGCTCAGCCAGGCCGGGTACGCGGTGATCAGCGGCGGCGGCCCCGGGATCATGGAGGCAGCCAACAAGGGCTGCCACGAAGCCGGCGGGACCTCGGTCGGCCTCGGCATCGAGCTGCCGTTCGAGCAGGTGATGAACGAGTACGTCGACCTCGGCATGATCTTCCGCTACTTCTTCGCGCGGAAGACCTGCTTCCTCAAGTACTCGATCGGCTACGTCGCCTTCCCGGGCGGCTACGGCACGCTCGACGAGGTCTTCGAGGCCGTCACGATGATCCAGACCGGCAAGATCACGTCGTTCCCGCTGGTGCTCTTCGGCACCGAGTTCTGGACGCCCATGCTCGACTGGGTCCGCGGCTCGGTGCTCGCGGACGGCAAGATCAGCCCCGCCGACGTCGACCTGTTCCAGCTCACCGACGACGTCGACGAGGTCGTCGAGATCTTCCGCGAGTCCGAGCGCGAGGCGTTCCCCTGAGCGCGATCTGCGTCTTCTGCGCCTCCTCGACGCGCATCGACGCGGCCTACGTCGACCTGGCCGCCGAGGTGGGTGCCGAGCTGGCGCGCCGCGGCCACACCCTCGTCAGCGGGGGCGGTGACCTGTCCTGCATGGGCGCGGTCGCGCGGGCGGCCCGGGCCGGCGGCGCCTACACGCTCGGCGTCATCCCGGCCGCGCTGCTCGAGCTCGAGGTCGGCGACCAGAACGCCGACGAGCTGATCGTCGTCGACGACATGCGCACCCGAAAGCGCCTCATGGACGACCGCGCGGACGGGTTCCTCACGCTGCCCGGCGGGCTCGGGACGCTCGAGGAGCTCACCGAGGTCTGGACCGCGAGGTTCCTCGGCATGCACACCAAGCCGGTGGTCGCCCTCGACCACGACGGCCTGTACGCACCGCTGCGTGCCCAGGTCGAGCTGATGGTCTCCCGTGGCTTCGTACGGCGGCAGGCGGCCGACTCCCTGCAGTGGGCCTCCTCGGTGGGCGAGGCCTTCGACCTGCTCGAGGCCGGCATCTGCACGCCGGTGCGGCTGGTGCCGACGGTCGACGAGGCCCTGGAGTCCGAGCCGCCCTCGGCCTGATCCCGGAGCCCGGCCGGAGAACGTGGCCGGCGCCCGGGGCGTGTCCTCCGCGCGGACGCAGGGTGCGGTGGCGGGGCGTGCGACGATGCGCGACGTGTCGACCGTGCTCGGGCTGCTCGCCGTCCTCGTGGTGCTCTTCGTCGCTGCGGCCGTCGCGACCCGGGAGGGCGATGTCCTCGCTGACGCCCCGCGGGACGCGGCGGACCTCGCGCTGCCTCCCGCGGCGGTGCAGCCGGAGGACGTCGCCGAGGTGCGGTTCGGCCTGGCGCTGCGCGGCTACCGGATGCGCGAGGTCGACGAGGTGCTCGGCCGGCTGGCGCGCGAGCTGGCGCACCGCGACCAGCGGATCACCGAGCTCGAGCGGGCCCTCGCCGAGGTCGTCGAGCCGCACCTGGAGCAGCTCGAGCGCGAGCAGGCAGCTGCCGCCGTGGAAGCCGTTCCGGCCGAGGGCCCGGCGGTCATCTGGCCCGCCACGACAGGCCCTGCCGCGGTCGTCCCCGTCGGTCCGGCCCCGACCCCTGAGGCCCACGGGGCTGAGCGCCTCGAGGAGCCCGTCGAGGAAGCCGTCGAGGAGCCCTTCGGCGCGGAGACCGGCGTGACCGAGGAGCCTTCCGCGGCGGAGGAGGTGGCCGCGGAGGAGCCCGTGGCGGAGGAGGTCGCCGCCGAGGGGGAGCAGCCGGGAGAGGCGCTCCAGCCGGGAGGTGCGGACCTGGTCCCCGACGACGCGGCCTTCTCGGTCCCGGCGACGCCCGACCAGGACCTCTTCGGGGGATTCCCCGAGGTGCCGGCACCCGAGCCCGCGCCTGCGGACCTGCCGGAGGCGCAGCACGGCGACGAGGCCCAGCCGCCCGGTGACGACGAGTCCCCCGGGGAGCCGGACGGCGGCCCTGGCGGCAGCCCCTTCCCGGAGCCGGACGCCGGCCCCGGGGCAGGTCCCGACGTCGGGCCGCAGGGCCCCGGCAGCACGCCGGGACCCGGCCCGGACGGCGGTCCGGAGGGCTCGCCCGGCGCGGGGACCGAGCACCGGCTCTGAGCGGCTCCCCGGGCTCGAGTGGCGGCACGAGAGCCACCACCTGACACTGGGGGCATGGCCGTCCTGGAGCTCACCGTCGACGTCGACACGCCCGTCGAGCAGACGTGGGCCGGTGCGGTCGACTGGGACCGCCAGGGCGAGTGGATGCTCGGCACCACGGTGCGCGGCACCGCGGCAGGAGGTCAGGGGGTCGGCGGCGGCCTCGAGGCCTTCACAGGGGTCGGGCGGCTGGGGTTCCTCGACACCATGGAGATCACCGTCTGGGAGCCGCCCTACCGCTGCCACGTCCGGCACACCGGCCGGCTGGTGCGGGGGACCGGGGAGTTCGAGGTGGAGGCGCGCGACGGCGGCAGCACGTTCGTCTGGCGCGAGGACCTCGACCTGCCGCTGGGCGTGCTGGGCCGGCTCGGGTGGCCGCTGGTGCGGCCGCTGTTCGCCGCCGGGGTGCGCCGCTCCCTCGCCAGGTTCGCGCGCTGGGTCGAGACGGGACGTCCGCTCGCGGCCTAGTGGCCCTCGAACACCGGCGGCTGCTTGGCCAGGAAGGCCCGCACCGCACCGGCGTGGTCGGAGGTCTGGCCCGCCCTGGTCTGCAGCTCGTCCTCCTTGGCGAGCGCGTCGATCAGCGTGCTGTCGGAGGCGAAGCGCAGCGACTCCTTGATGCAGGCGTAGGCCGCCGTGGGCCCGGCGGCGAGCCGCGCCGCGAGCTCCTGCGCGACGGGCAGCACCTGCTCGGGGGCCACGGCCATGTTGAGCAGCCCCATCTCGAGGGCCTGCTCGGCGGTGAACGGCTCGGCGAGCAGCAGCAGCGCCGTGGCGCGGCCGGCGCCGACGAGCCGCGGCAGCGACCACGACAGCCCGGAGTCCGCGGTCAGGCCGATGCCTGCGAAGGCCGTCGTGTAGCGGGCGCCGACCGCCCCGATGCGCAGGTCGAGGGCGCAGGCGAGGCCCAGCCCGGCGCCCGCGGCGGTCCCGTTGATCGCGGCGATGGTGGGGAACGGCAGCGCGGCCAGCGCAGTCACCAGCGGGTTGTAGTGCTTGGACACGGTCGACAGCGGCGCGGGGTCGCCCGCCTCCAGCAGGGCTGCGTGCTCGCGCAGGTCCTGGCCGACGCAGAACGCACGGCCGGTGCCTGTCAGCACCAGCGCCCGCACCCTCGAGTCGGCGGCGACCGCGCCGACGGCCTCGTTGAGGGCGACCTTCGCCTCGACGGTCAGCGAGTTCATGCCGTCGGGCCGGTTGAGGGTGACGGTCGCGACCCCGTCGGTCACGTCCAGCAGCACGGTGTCAGACATCGGTTCCCTCCAGAGCTCCCTGCAGGCAGGTGGTGACGAAGCGGCGAGCCGCGGGCAACAGCCTTGCAGCCTCCTCGTCGAACCATGCGGCCGCCTTGGTCCCGGGCCACCCGGGTGGCAGCAGGGCCGGTGGCAGGGCCGGGTCGACGAACAGGAACATGCGCCACGCGTGCACCAGCGCGCTGCGCGCCGCGAATGCCCCCTCGTCGGTCGACGCGTCGGTGTCGTCCAGCACCAGCCGGGCCTCCTCGACGAACCGGCTGTAGGACCGGGCGAGGCTCTCCAGGTCCCACGCACGCGCGATGAGGGCCTGCGAGTCGCCGTCGTGCTCGGCCACGAACCGCTCCGCCCGCGCCCCGGCGTCCGCCAGCGCGGCGTCGAGCTCGGGCGCCGGCCGGGGCGCGATCCAGGTGCCGCCACCCAGCGTCGCGTAGCCGAACCAGCCGAGCTGCGCCTGCAGGCGCTCCCGTGCCGGCCGCCCGGCCGGCGGGGTGACGACCAGCAGGTGCCAGCGCCCGTCCCAGTCCTGCGCGCAGGTGCGGTAGATGCGCGCAGCGGCGTCGTCGAGCCGGCGCAGCGCCCGCGGGGTCAGGGCGTACCCGGGCCCGGACGGCAGCCGGACGGCGGTCAGCCAGCCCTGCCGGACCATGCGCGACACCGCGGTCCGGACCGCCGGCGGGTGGATGCCGAGGGGCGCCATCAGCCGCACCAGCGCCGCCACCGGCGCCTGCCCGCGGGCGCTCTCGGCGCCGCCCTGGGGACCGCTGACCGGGAGCGAGCGCAGGTGGTCGCCGTACAGGTCGAAGAGCGCTGAGCGTGCGTCCACGACGTCACCTCCCGGTCCGACCTTGCCATGCCTGAGGACTCGCGGGCCCGCCAGTTTCGCCCCCGAGCGTCAGATGGACGAGAATGGGACAACACACCAGCGGCGCAGGGCTCCTGCGCCGCCCCTGACTGATGGAGGTACGGCGATGGCGGCCATGAAGCCGCGCACGGGCGACGGTCCGCTCGAGGTCACCAAGGAGGGTCGCGGCATCGTCATGCGCGTCCCGCTCGAGGGTGGCGGGCGCCTCGTCGTCGAGCTCAACGCCGAGGAGGCCACCAACCTCGGCGACGCCCTCAAGGCTGTCGTCTCCTAAGCGGTGGCTGCGCCCTCGCCCTTCGCCCTGGCGCTGTCCGGCGACGTGCCGGCAGCGGCCGTCGTCGCCGTACCGACCCGTCCCGGTGAGCCGACCGAGCTGGCCGGCAAGGCACCGGTGGACGTGCGCGGGCTGCTCGAGCGCGAGCGGGCCAAGGGCGAGGCGGGGGAGCTCGTCGCCGTCCCGGTGACCGACCACCAGACGCTGGAGCGGGTGCTGCTCGTCGGCACCGGCGACGGGTCGCCGAGCGCGCTGCGCAAGGC
>JBAVRG010000043.1:0-3331 GCA_049694795.1 Mycobacteriales bacterium | reverse complement strand
CGACTCCTCGCACGTCAAGACCACCGAGTCGCCGTTCGTGGTCCGGCTGAAGGAGAAGGTCGCCGACCTCGAGGGCAAGCTCGCGAAGGCCCGCGCCGACGGCCGCGCCACCGGCGACCTCGAGGCGCAGCTCGAGACGCAGAAGCAGTGGCTCGCCCAGGCCGGCGTCACCGTGGAGCCGACCGTGCCCGCCCCCCAGGCCGAGCCGGCGGCTCCCGCCAAGAAGCCGACGACCGCCTGGGTCCGCGCCGACGACTAGCCCAGCTGGGCCTTGAGCTCACCCCTGAGGAAGGCCACCGCCCGCCCCCAGGCGAGCGTGGCGTTCTCGGGGGAGTAGGTCCCGACGAGGTTCTCGTCGTTGTGGAAGGCGTGCCCGGCGTCGTAGTAGAAGAACTCGACGGGGGCGCCGGACTCGGTGCGGATCTGCGCCTCCTGCGCGCGCGCCTGGTCGACGGGGTAGAAGCCGTCCTGCTCGGCGTAGTGGCCCTGCACGGCGGCCGTGAGCCCGGCGTAGGTCGAGGGCACACCAGGGCCGACGCCGTAGAACGGCACCGCGGCGCCGACCTTGTCGCCCTGCTGGGCGGCGAGCAGCAGCACGAAGCCACCTCCCATGCAGAAGCCGATCGTGCCGACCTTGGCCGACGTCACAGCGTCGTGCGCGAGCAGGAAGTCCACCGCGCCGCCCAGGTCGCGGGCCGCCTGCTCGACCGGCAGGGCCATCATGAGCTGCCCGGCCTCGTCGGCGTCGTGGGTGGTCTTCCCGCCGTACAGGTCGGGGGCGAGGGCGACGAAGCCCTCCGCGGCGAGCCGGTCCGCGATGCCGGCGACGTGGTCGGTCAGGCCCCACCACTCCTGGATGACGATGACACCGGGGCCGCTGCCGCCCGCCGGGAGCGCGAGGTAGCCGTGGGCGGTGCCGCCGTTGCTGGGGAAGGTGACGTTCTGGCGCGGGTTCTCGGTCATGAGGGGATTCCTACCCCAGCCAGGCCAGGGCGTGCACGTTGCCCAGGTCGTCCAGCAGGGCCGCGGGGCCACGCCGCAGGTACCACTCGAGCTCGTAGGTCTCGGCGAACCGCTCGCCGAGCATCGCCTCGTCGATCTGGCTCTCGTGCGCGAGCAGGGCCTGCCGCTTCACGGCCAGCTCGCGCGGCGTGGCCGCCAGCGCGACGCTGATCTCGGCCGTGACCCGGCCGTAGGCCCGGTTGCCGCCGGCGCTGTCCAGGACGTGGTCACCGGCGAAGTGCAGGTGCTCGCGGTCCACCGTCGCGTCGTACGACGTGACGCCGGCGAGCGCCGCCGCGTGGCGGGCCAGCAGGTGCACCGCGACGTGGTCGGGGTGGCCGTAGACCCCGTCGGCGTCGTAGCCGACGACCGCCTCGGCCTGCTCTGCCTCGACGAGGGCGGCCAGTGTGGCGGCGACGGCCGGCAGGTCGGCCCGCACCAGCGCCTTCGGGTGCAGACCCGCGTCCCAGCCCGGCAGGCCGGAGTCGCGGCGGCCGAGCAGGACCAGACGGGCGACACCGAGCAGCTCGGCGGCGCGCTCGAGCTCGGTGGTGCGCACCTGGCCGAGGTCCCGGGTGCCGATCGGCACGCGAGGGGTGCCCAGCTCCCCGCCGGTGGCGGTGACCAGCACGACCCGGGCGCCGTGGTCGGCCAGTCGCCGGATCGTGGCGCCGGTGAAGATCGCCTCGTCGTCGGGGTGGGCGTGGACCACCACGACGGTGCGCCCAGCCAGGTCGCGGGGCGTGGGAGCAGGGGTGTCGAGCAGCAGGGACATGCCAGGTCTTCTCAGGAGGGCTCGCACCGGCGAGCGGGTTGTCGGGACCGGGGGTCAGCGACAACACAGACAGGCGCGGCTGAGCACGAGAGCGTGCTGAGCCGGCGCGGTCATGCGACCAGTGTGCCAGAGACGACGACCTGAGGTCCCCGGCGTGGCCTCAGCGGGGGTGGGCGACGATGTCGAGGGGCGGCCGGCCGGCGGCAAGGGCACGTCGCTCGTAGCCGGTCACCGGCCGGTCCTGCGGGCGCTCCACGACCGCGGCGTCGAAATGCTCCGCGAGCGCCTCCAGGGCGTGCTCGGCGTACGCCGGCCAGTCGGTGGCCAGGTGCAGGAAGCCGCCGGGTCCGAGCCGGTCGTGCACGAGCTCGGCGAAGGAGGGCCGCAGCAGGCGGCGCTTGGCGTGCCGCGCCTTGGGCCACGGGTCGGGGAAGAACACCCGGACCTCGGCCAGCGAGCCGGCAGGCTGGGCCCGCAGCACCTCGACGGCGTCGCCGTCGACGACCCGCACGTTGGTCAGGTCGGCAGCCTCGACCCGGCGCAGCAGCGCCGCGACGCCGGCGGGGTGGACCTCCACCCCGACCACGTCGAGGTCCGGCCGGGCCGCTGCCATGACGGCGGTCGCCTCGCCCATCCCGAACCCGATCTCGAGCACCAGCGGGAGCGTGCGCCGCAGGTCGCCGTACGGGGGGTCGATGCCGTAGCGCGGCCAGAGCCGCTCCCGGGCCGCGACCGACGTCGGACCGGTCCGGCCGCGCCGCACCTTGAAGCTCTGGATCTCCTCGCCCGCCCTCATGCGCTCAGCCCTCCCCGGCGAACGCCGACGACCCCCGGCCCGCGGTCGGGACGGAGGTCGTCGGGGTCGTGCGGACGGTCAGGCGACGTACTCGCGCAGGCCCTCGGCGCGGCCCTCGAGACGCAGCTCGGCGAGGGTGTCGCGCTCGATCTGGCGGATCCGCTCGCGGGTGAGGCCCAGGTGGCGGCCCACCTCGTCGAGGGTGCGCGGCCGGCCGTCGTCGAGGCCGAAGCGCATCCGGACCACGATGGCGGAGCGCTCCGGCAGCGAGTCGAGGACCTCGGACAGCTGGCTCTGCAGCATCTGGGTCTCGACGGCCTGCACCGGGTCGACCGACTCGCTGTCGGTGATGAAGTCACCGAGGGTGGCCTCGTCGTCGCCGACGGGGCTCTGCAGCGAGAGGGTGTCGCGACCGAAGGCGATGATCTCCTCGACCTTGGCGGCGGTCATCTCGAGCGGCAGGCCGATCTCCTCGGCCGAGGGGTCGCGGCCCAGCGACTGGGTGAGCTCGCGGCGCACGCGCGTCACCTTGGTGATGAGCTCGGCCATGTGCACGGGCACGCGGATGGTGCGGCCCTGGTCGGCCAGCGCCCGCTGCAGGGCCTGGCGGATCCACCACGTGGCGTAGGTCGAGAACTTGTAGCCCTTGGCGTAGTCGAACTTCTCGACCGCGCGGACCAGACCGAGGTTGCCCTCCTGGACCAGGTCGAGCAGGTCCAGCCCGCGGCCCTGGTAGCGCTTGGCGAGCGACACGACCA
>JBAVRG010000042.1:0-33882 GCA_049694795.1 Mycobacteriales bacterium | reverse complement strand
CCGGTTGTGTCCGGTCGTGTCCGGATCGCGGCCCTACAACCTCAAGGAAATCCGGACCTTGTCCGATGAACGCCCAGATGAGCGGCGTCAGCTGGGGGAGACGGGCGACGGCATTCCTGCTGTCGGCCTCCATCGCCGCGCTGAGCGCCGTCGCGCTCGTCACCTTTGCCGGCTCCCCACGCCTCGTGGCGGCACCGTTCTCGCTCCCGTGGTGGGTGCTCGTCCCGGCCTTCGTCGTCACTGCGCACTTCACCATCGACTTCGAGTTCCGGCGCGAGGCGCGCAGCCTGCAGCTCGGTGGATTGCCA
The DNA here is from genome assembly GCA_049694795.1 of Mycobacteriales bacterium. Lineage (GTDB taxonomy): Bacteria > Actinomycetota > Actinomycetes > Mycobacteriales > SCTD01 > RYN-111. The sequence goes on along the minus strand of JBAVRG010000042.1, from coordinate 33,574 downwards.
CTCGCCATCGGCCTCGCCTTCGTCTCCCCGATCGGACACCTTGCGGCGCGCTGCTCGGGGCTGTTCATCGACTCCGTGGCATGGCGCCGTCAGCCGCTCATGAAGATGGCCTTCAACGTGAGCGGGGGCGCCGTCGAAGTCGCCGCAGCGTCGATCGCCCTGCGCGCCCTCGGCCCGGAGGACCGGCCGGGCCCACGGCTCTGGCTCGCGCTCCTCATCGCCGTCACTGTCAACGAGACGGTCGGGCACCTGACCCTGAGCGTGATCATGCGGATTCTCCGCATCCCCGTCACGATGCAGCAGCTCTGGGCACCACTCGTCTTCACGGCGATCACCGCACCGTTGTTCGTGAGCCTGGGCATCGTCGCCGTTGCGGCCCTGTGGACCGAACCGCTCACGGCCCTGATCCTGGCCCTCCTGACAGTGGGGCTGATCTGGGCCTATCGAGGTCACCGCCGGCAGTCCGCCCAGCAGCAGCAGACCAGCGACCTGTATGAGTTCGTGAAGGGGCTCGGGCCACTCGACGAGAACGATCCGGCGACTCTCGAGACCCTCCAGCAGGTGCGTGAGCTCCTGCACGCGAAGGCACTCGACCTGGCCCTTGTCGCCGGCGACGGCCAGTTCCGGCACTTCGTGGTCTCGGACGGGGACGACGCGGTGGGGGACGACGAGCTGTCCGAGGTCGCCCGCGAGGTCGCGCTCTCGGGCTCAGCGGCCGCCCCGAGCAACGTCGCAGATCGGATGGCAACACCGCTCGTCGGGCACGGCGGCATGATCGGGGTCCTCACCGCACAGGACCGCCTCGGCGTGGTGCGCAGCTTCGACCTCGGCGACCTGCGGCTGCTCGAGACCGTGGCCAAGGAACTCACCACCGCGCTCGAGCGCGGCCGGCTGCTGACCGATCTGGGGCGAGCCGCGACGACCGATCCGCTCACCGAGCTGCCCAACCTGTCGGAGGTCACGCGCCGCATCGACGCGCTGCTCGCCGCGGGCACGGCCACCATCGTGAGCGCGGTGGCGGTCGACTCCTTCCGCGAGGTCAACGACACCCTCGGCCACCAGGTGGGCGACGACCTGCTGGTCGAGGTCACCCGTCGGCTGCAGCTCAGCCACCCCACTGCCATCCTCGGCCGCATCGGCGGTGGCCGCTTCGCGGTCTGCGTCCCCGCCTCGGACTTCGGCGGCGACGCCGCGATGTTCGGCCTGGGCATCCGCGCGCAGGTCGAGGGCGGCGCGCAGCTCGGGCCGATCGGCACGCACGTCCGCCTCTCGGTCGGCTGCGCCATCGCACCCGAGCACGGCACCGACGCCTCCACCCTGGTGCGCCGCGCCGAGACGGCGATGTACAGCGCCCGGCACGCCCACGGCGGACCGGTCATGTGGGAGCCCGCCTACGAGGTGCAGGGCCAGCGCCGGCTCGCCGTCGTCATGGCGCTGCGCGAAGCGCTGTCCAGCGGGGCCATCGGGCTCGCCTTCCAGCCCAAGATCGACGCCCAGACGGGCGCCGTCACCGGCGTGGAGGCGCTCGCGCGGTGGACGCACCCCGCCCTCGGCGCCATCAGCCCCGACGAGTTCATCCCCCTCGCGGAGGCCTCCGGCCTCATGGGGCCGCTGACCAGCAGCGTGCTGCGCCAGGCGCTCACCGCCTGCAAGGGCTGGCAGCGCCGCGGCGGTCGCATCGGGGTGGCCGTCAACGTGAGCGCGGACACCGTGCTCGACCCCGGCTTCGTCACCGAGGTGGCGGCCCTGCTCACCTCGACGAACGTCTCCTCCGACCTGCTGACCCTCGAGCTCACCGAGGGCGTGCTCGTGGCCGACCCCAAGCTGGCGGCGGAGCGGATGGCGGAGCTGCGGGCCATCGGCGTCAAGCTGTCGGTCGACGACTTCGGCACCGGCTACTCGTCCCTGACCTACCTCAAGGGCCTGCCCATGGACGAGGTGAAGATCGACAAGGGCTTCGTGGACGCCGTCGTGGACGACGCCGGCGACCGGGCCGTCGTACGCGCGGTGGTCGACATCGCGCACACCCTCGGTCTGCGCGCCGTCGCGGAGGGTGTCGAGCAGGAGGAGCAGCACCGGGTGCTGCGCGAGCTCGGTGTCGACGAGGTGCAGGGCTACCTGCACGCCCGGCCGATGGCGGCCCTCGACATGGCGAGCTGGCTCCGTCGCCGCGAGGCCGCCCGGATCTGAGGACCCCGGAAAAAGTTCCAGGGGCTGGGACCGGGTGTAGCACCACCCAGTCCCAGCCCCTGGACAGAGACTGGGTCTTGCTTCAGGAAGGCGACGTCACTTCCCCGGAGCGCCTTACGGCCAGATCACCTTGCGCATCTTCGTCACCCCCTGAAGCATTCGGTCGAGTCCGTTGTGGGCCATCTGGCCCAACACGGGAGACTGTAGGGGCGCAAACGGACCCCCCGCTAGAGATTCGCCGAAGTCGATACGGACATCAGCGGACATCCGTCACGTCTTGCCCACGACTTTCACCCGTTCGGCCCTACAGAGTGGCGTCCGTACCGCCGAAATACGGTGTGCGCGGGCGGCGTCCAGGGCTGTAGCACCAGCCTCGGACCCCGCCCCTCCGCATGTCCGGGGGCGTTCAGCCCGCAGGGAGCCGGTCGGCACCCTGGCGGCGCGCGATCGGCGCAACGCGACTGCTCCGAGCGGCACCGGCCAGGCTCAGGCCAGGCCGGCGAGCTCCCTGGCTCGGGCGAAGACGTCGTCGAGCATCGACTCGGTCAGCCGGCCGGTGAAGGTGTTCTGCTGCGAGACGTGGTAGCAGCCGAGCACCGTGAGCCCGCCGACCTCGACCTCGGCCCCGTGCGTGAAGCGCGGCGTGCGGGCCGGCACCCCGGCAGCCAGGTCGGCGCGCAGCGCGGAGAACACCGACGACCAGCCGAACGCTCCCAGGGCCACCACCGCTCGCACCGACGGCAGCAGCCACGACAGCTCGCGCTGCAACCAGGGCGCGCAGGCGTCGCGCTCCTGCGCCGTCGGCTTGTTGGCCGGCGGGGCGCAGCGCACCGGAAGGGTGATGCGGGTGTCGTACAGCTCCTGGCCGTCCCACGCGCTGACGGACTCCGGCTGCTTGGCCAGGCCGGCGCGGTACAGCGCCGCGTAGAGCCAGTCGCCGCTGCGGTCCCCGGTGAAGATCCTCCCGGTGCGGTTGCCGCCGTGCGCCGCCGGGGCCAGCCCCATGACCAGGATCTTCGGCCGCTCCGCGCCGAAACCGGTCACCGGCCGTCCCCAGTACGTCTCCGACGCGAACGCGGCCCGTCGCTCCTGCGCGACCTGCTCGCGCCAGGTCACCAGCCGCGGGCAGGCCCGGCAGACCGACGAGCGGCCATCCAGGTGCGCCAGCGAAGGTGCGCTACCGGCCAGCCGCACCACCTCGTCGGAGTCGCGCGCGACCGGCGTGCTGGCGCTCGCTCGGTCGGTGGGGAAGCCGGAACCGGGACGGACCACCATCTACGGTGCGTTCGTTCCCTGGCGGCCGTACCGGTCCTCCAGCCGCACCACGTCCGTGAGCTGCGTGGTCGACGCCTCGAGCATCACGGTGTCGCCGAGCGCGGTGACCCGGTGCCGGATGCCGGGGGGCAGGTGGATCGCCTCGCCCGGCTCGAGCACGAACTCCTCGAGGTCGTCCTCGTGGTGACCGATCTCCACGCGCAGCCTGCCGGACTGCACGGAGATGGTCTCCTCCTTCTGCTCGTGGTACTGCAGCGACAGGGCGTGCCCGTCGTTGATGTGGATCGCCTTGCCGCAGAACTTGCCGTCCACGAGCGCGAACACCTCCTCGTGCCCCCAGGGCTTGTCCACGCGCCGCACGGCGCTCACCCAGTCCTGCTTGCCCATCTCAACCGCTCCCTACGGACGACTGCTCCGACGTGCCCAGCGACAGGGCGATCCCGTCGAGGATGTCGGACTCGCTGACCACGACCTCGTCGAGGCCGTACTGCTGCATGACCCGGTCCAGCACCAGCGCGCCACCGCCGATGACATCGACCCGGCCGGGGTGCATGACCGGGAGCGCCGCGCGCTCGGCACGGGTCATCGCGAGCAGCTCGGCGGTGATCCGCCGTACCTGCTCCGCGGAGACCCGGGACAGGTGGATGACCTCTGCCCGGTACGACGTCAAGCCCAGCGCGATCGCCGCGACCGTCGTGACGGACCCGGCCAGGCCGACCGCGGTGCGGGCCACCCCGGAGGGCACCACCGACAGCGCGCGCTCGAGCAGGGCGTCGACGTCGGCCCGTGCCGCGGCGACCTGCTCGGCGGTGGGCGGGTCGGACACCAGGTGCCGCTCGGTGAGCCGTACGCAGCCGACGTCGAGAGAGGTCGAGGCCTGCACGCCGACGGTCCCGAGCACGAGCTCGGTGGAACCGCCGCCGATGTCCATGACGAGGAACGGGCCGGCGCCGCCGTCCTGGTCCCGGACCGCGCCCGCGAACGACAGCGCGGCCTCCTCCTCGCCGCTCACGACCTCCGGCGGCACACCGAGCGTGGTCGTGACGAGGTCGACGAACTCGTCGCGGTTGCGGGCGTCGCGGGTGGCCGACGTCGCGACCATCCGGGTGCGGACCACCCCCAGCTCCCGGCAGGTCGCGGCGTAGTCGACGAGCGCGAGCCGGGTGCGCTCGAGGGCCTCAGGGGCGAGGGCCCCGGTGCGGTCGACCCCTTGTCCGAGCCGCACCACCCGCATCTCGCGGTGCACGTCGCGCTTCCCGGTGCCGTCCAGGTCGGCCACGAGCAGGCGGATCGAGTTGGTGCCGCAGTCGATCCCGGCGACCCGCGTCACGAGCGGGTCCTCTTGTGCGGCACGGCATCCTCGTCGTCGGGGTCGACGCACGGGCCCTTGCGCGACCAGTCATCGAGCAGCGCCAGCGCCTCGTCACCGAAGGGGTTGACCCCGTCGCCCACCGCCAGCGAGTGCGCGACGAGCACGTGCAGGCACTTCACACGGGTGGGCATCCCGCCCTGGGCGGGGACGTTCTCGAGCACCTCATGGGAGTCCCGCCGGCTGACGTAGTCGCGAGCCGCCGCGTCGTACCTCGCCTGCAGCTCGGGGTCGTGGGCGAGCCGCTCCGTCATCTCGCGCATCAGGCCGCTGGACTCGAGGGTGCCGATGAGCGAGGCCGCCCGCGGGCAGGTGAGGTAGTAGAGCGTGGGGAACGGGGTGCCGTCGTCGAGCCGCGGGTTGGTCTCGACCACGTCCGGCAGGCCGCAGCCGCAGCGATGGGCGACGGACCGGATCGCCCGTGGCTCGCGGGACAACTGCAGGGCGACGGCACGGCGGTCGCGGGGGTCGAGCGTCACGGCGTCGGGGTGGGCAGGGGCGCGGGGCGGTCCGCCGCCTTCACGCTCCCCCAGACCTGCGAGTACCACGGCGCCTCGGGCCCGCTGGCCGTCGTGCCGGTCACGGCGGCGCCGCCGGCGGGGGCGGCCACCGCAGGCGAACCGGGTGCCGGCGTGAGCACGACGTAGGCGGTCTCCCCCGGCAGCACGAAGTGCAGCCGCAGCCGGGCCTGGGCCTTGACGTACGCCGGGTCCTGCAGCTGCCGCAGCTGCGCCTCGAGGGCAGCGACGCGCGCCTTCGCGGCGGCCTGCTTCGCACGCGCCTCCGCGATCTGGCCGCGTTGCTGGAGGTACTCGCGCAGAGGCAGCGCGGCACTGACCACCAGGGCGCAGACGACGAGCCCGAGCACCGCCGCCCGGGTCGTGAGACCGGGGCGCGCTGCGGCAGCAGCCGCCGGCGCCGCCGTCCGCCGGACAGGCGTCACCTGCCGCTTGGGGCGTCGCGCCTGCGGGCGTCGGGCGGAGGGCACTCCCCGACGCTAGCCCGCGGAGGGCGCGAACCGCGGGAACGCGGCCGCACCGGCGTAGCGCGCGGCGTCGTCCAGCTCCTCCTCGATGCGCAGCAGCTGGTTGTACTTGGCCACCCGCTCCGAACGCGCCGGCGCACCGGTCTTGATCTGGCCGCAGTCGGTGGCGACGGCGAGGTCGGCGATGGTGGTGTCCTCGGTCTCGCCCGAGCGGTGGCTCATCATGCAGCGGTAGCCGCTGCGGTGGGCCAGGCTCACGGCGTCGAGGGTCTCGGTCAGCGTGCCGATCTGGTTGACCTTCACCAGCAGCGCGTTGGCGGTGCCCTTCGCGATGCCCTCCGCGAGCCGGGCCGGGTTGGTGACGAACAGGTCGTCGCCGACCAGCTGCACCTTGTCGCCGATCTGCGCGGTGAGGGCCGCCCAGCCGTCCCAATCGCCCTCGTCGAGCGGGTCCTCGATGGACACGAGGGGGTAGCTCGCCACCAGGTCGGCGTAGTAGTCGGCCATCTCCTGGGCGGACTTCTTGGCGCCCTCGAAGGCGTAGGTGCCGTCGGTGTGGAACTCGGTGGCGGCGACGTCGAGGGCGAGGGCGATGTCACGGCCGGGCGTGAGGCCGGTCGCGGTGATGGCCTCGAGGATGAGGTCGAGCGCGTCGCGGTTGGTCGGCAGGTTGGGCGCGAACCCGCCCTCGTCGCCGATGCTGGTCGCGAGGCCGCGCTGCTTGAGCACCGCCTTGAGCGAGTGGTAGACCTCGACGCCCTGCCGCAGGGCCTCGGAGAAGGTGGCCGCGCCGACCGGCGCGATCATGAACTCCTGGACGTCGACGTTGGTGTCGGCGTGCGCACCGCCGTTGAGGATGTTCATCATCGGCACCGGCAGCAGGTGCGCGTTGGGACCGCCCACGTAGCGGAACAGGGGCAGGCCGTGCGACTCGGCGGCCGCGCGGGCCACGGCGAGCGAGACGCCGAGGATGGCGTTGGCGCCGAAGCGGCTCTTGTCCGGCGTCCCGTCGAGGTCGATCAGGGCCTGGTCGACCAGCCGCTGCTCGCTCGCCTCCATGCCGAGCAGCTCGGGGCCGATGTCGTCGAGGACGGCGTCCACGGCCTTGCTGACGCCCTTGCCGCCGTACCGGTCGCCGCCGTCCCGCAGCTCGACCGCCTCGTAGGCGCCGGTGCTCGCCCCGCTCGGCACGGCCGCACGGGCCAGGGTGCCGTCGTCGAGGGCGACCTCGACCTCGACGGTGGGGTTGCCGCGCGAGTCGAGGATCTCGCGGGCGCCGACGGCCTCGATGGAGGGCACGGGAGTCTCCCTTGCGGTGGCGGAACGGGCGGTCCGAGCCTACCGAGCGGCGCCCCGGGGCCTCCCGGTGGCGTGCACATCGGCCTACGAGCGCAGCGCTCCCCGCGCAGCTCGCAAGCGGTTCTGCACGACACGCGAGACTCGCAAGGGGCTCTGCACGCGCACGGCCGAGCTCGGGGCGCTCAGGCCGTCCAGAGGCGGGCACCGACGAGCACGGTGCCGTGCCCGTGGACGCCGGCGTAGTAGCCGCGCAGGCCACCGTCGAGGTCGACCAGGGCCTGGCGCACGTCCTCCCCGACCTCCTCGACCGGCAGCCGCAGGCAGAACCGGGAGAACTCCACGCACGGCGGCGCGGCCAGCACGCCGGTCAGCCGCAGCCTGCCGGCAGAGGTCTCCAGCAGCAGGTCCGAGCCCTCCGGCCACGGACCCACCAGGTCGACCAGCAGCGACTCGCCGGCCACGCCCACCTGCAGGTGGTCGCCGTAGCGCTCCTGGAGGCGGGCGTAGTGGGTGCGCGGCAGCAGCGAGACGCCGTTCACGAGGTCGCGGTTGCGGCTGTCGGGGTGGTCGGCGTGGTGCACGTCGATCACCCGCTCCCCGGCGCGCAGGCCGACGCAGCCACGAGGTCCGACCTCCAGGGCCTCGACCTCGAGCAGCGGCGCGGGGTCGTAGACCCGCGCCCCTCGCGGGCCGGGCTTGAGCCGGGAGCGCTGCACCTGCAGCCGGCCCACGGTGCCGATCAGCTCCACAGCTCGGCCCACTCCTGGGCGCTCACCGCGTCCGGGTCGCGACCCTGGGCACGCAGGTCCGTCTCGAGCTCGGCGAGCCGGTCCCGGAACTGCCGCGCCACGGCGCGCAGCTCGACCTCGGGGTCCAGCCCCTGGGCGCGCAGTCGCGCCACCAGCTGCCACAGCTCGCCCGCCGGACCGTCGTACGTCGGCAGCGGGACCCCCAGGCGGGACGCCCGCCGCTGCAGCTTGGCCGCCAGCGACAGTGCCGGCTGGCCGAGCGGCACACCCTCGGTGACCGAGACCCGGCCCTTCTCGGCCGCCTTCAGCGCCTCCCACGACCCCTCGAGGTCGTCCGCGGGAGCGTCGGCGAACACGTGGGGGTGACGCCGTACCAGCTTGTCGACGAGGTCGCCGGCGACGTCGTCGACGTCCCAGCCGGTCTCGGCGCTGATGCGCGCGTGGAACAGGATCTGCAGGAGCAGGTCGCCGAGCTCCTCGCGCAGGTGGTCGAGGTTGCCGGTCTCGAGGGCCTCGTAGGTCTCGTAGGCCTCCTCGAGCAGGTACGGCATGAGCGAGGCGTGCGTCTGCTCGGCGTCCCAGGGGCAGCCGCCGGGCGCCCGCAACCGGTCCATCACCGCGACCGCGTCGAGCAGCCGGGCACCGGGCGGGTCGTAGGAGCCGTAGACGACCTCGACGTCGCGCCCCGCCACGGCGAGCTGCTCCCCGGCCGAGAGCCAGACCACGTCGCCGTCGGGGAGGGCCGCGGGATCGCCCTGCTGCCAGGCGATCCCGGCCGCCGTCAGGTGCGGCAGCTGCGGGTGGTCAGGGTCACCGACAAGCACCGGCCCGCGCTGCAGCGCCTGCCAGGCCGACCAGGACAGGGCACCGGCGGGGACGCGCGGGGAGCTCGCGACGACGGTGACCCGACCGCTCATCAGGGACCGGTGGTCGCCTCGGGCGTGGCCCGGCCGTCACCAGGGCTCGGCGCGATGACGTCCTTCGACGGGTCGCTCTTGGGCGCCGTCACCTCGAGGGTGGCCGGGTCCCAGACCCCGAAGCGCGGGTTGACGTGGACGCCGAGCTCCTTGGCGGTCTTCTGCAGCACCGCGTTGACGGCCGCCTGCCGCTGCTGGGCCAGCAGGCTGCGCCGCAGGTCCGGCTTGGCCTGCGCGAAGGTCGTGGTCCGGCGCTCGATGACGTGGATGACGTGGTAGCCGTAGCGGGTCTGCGCGATCACGAAGCTGCCCGGCTTGGCGGTGAAGATCGCGGTCTCGAACGGCTTCTCCAGCGCGCCGCGGCCCTGGAAGCCGAGGTCGCCGCCGCTGTCCTTGTTGGAGGTGTCCTGGGAGTACTGCTTGGCCAGCGCGGCGAACTGGTCCGGGTTGGCCTGCGCCTTGGCGAGGATCTGCTGGGCGAGGGCCTTGCTCGCCACCAGGATGTGCGCGGAGTGGACCTGGTCGTACTGCGCGATCCCCTGCTGGTAGCCCTGCATCAGCACCGAGTCCGGGACGTCGATGCTCTCGGTGAGCTTGTCAGCGAGCGCGTCGCGCAGCGCCACGTCGGCGATGGTCTGCCGCAGGTCCTTCGGCGCGATGCCGGCCTTGGCCGCCTCGGCGGTGAGCTGCGCGTCCCCGCCGAGCTGGTTGGCGATGCGGTCGTGCGCGGCGTCGATGGCCCCGCCGGAGACGGTCACGTGCTCCTTCGCGGCGGCAGCCTTGAGGACCTCGTGGTTGATGAGCCGGCCGAGCACGTTGCGCTGGTAGGCAACCTTGTCCGCCCCGGCGTTCTGCTGGGCGCTCGGGTCGGCCAGACCGCGGTCCACGACCTGCTGGAACGTCGAGGTCGTGATGCGGTCGTCCCCGACCGTCGCGGCCGCACCGGCACGGACGGTGCCGCCGCAGCCCGTGAGGACGAGGGCGCTGAGGCCCACGGCGAGCAGGCGAGAGTGGCGGATCACAGGTCTCCTTCTTCGGGTACGGCGCTACCAGGGTGCCAGATCTAGCTGGAGGCGGTCGTCGGCGCGGCCTCGAGCACGGCCTCGAGCAGGCCGCGGGCCCAGGCGAGCAGCTCGACGTCACGCAGCGGCTGGCCGCCGAGCTGCTTGGTCATCGGCTTGGGCACGAGGACGGTGTCGAGCGCCTGCTTGACGACCGACTTCGGGTACAGCCGCTGCAGCCGCAGCACCTGCGACTCGCGCAGCCGCATCGGGGCGAACCGGACCTGGTTGCCCTGCAGCGCGACCTCGGTGAGGCCGTGCGCGCGGGCGGCGTTGCGGAACGCCGCCACGGCCAGCAGGTTCTCCACCGGTGTGGGCAGCGGCCCGTAGCGGTCCTTCAGCTCCTCCCGTACGGCGTCGAGCGCCGCGTCGTCGAGGGCCGCGGCGATCTGGCGGTAGGCGGCGAGCCGCAGCCGCTCCCCCGGCACGTAGTCGTGCGGCAGGTGCGCGTCGACCGGCAGGTCCACCTTGGTGTCCGGGACCTCAGGGGCGTCCTCGTCCAGGTCCCCCGGCAGCCCCCCGCCCCGCTTGTAGTCCGCGACCGCCTCGCCGACCAGGCGCATGTACAGGTCGAAGCCGACGCTGGCGATGTGGCCGCTCTGCTCGCCGCCGAGCAGGTTGCCGGCGCCGCGGATCTCGAGGTCCTTCATGGCGACGGCCATGCCGGCGCCGATCTCGGTGTTCTGCGCGATAGTCGCGAGCCGGTCGTAAGCGGTCTCGGTCAGGGGGCGCTCCGGCGGGTAGGTGAAGTAGGCGTAGGCCCGCTCCCGGCCACGCCCGACGCGGCCGCGGATCTGGTGCAGCTGCGACAGGCCGAAGGCGTCCGCCCGCTCCACGATGAGGGTGTTGGCGTTCGGGATGTCCAGGCCGCTCTCGACGATCGTGGTGCACACGAGGACGTCGTAGTGCTTCTCCCAGAAGCCGACCATGACCTGCTCGAGGGAGTCCTCGGACATCTGCCCGTGACCGACCGCGACGCGGGCCTCGGGCACCAGCTCGCGCAGCCGCCTGGCGGCCCGGTCGATCGACTCGACCCGGTTGTGCAGGTAGAAGACCTGGCCCTCGCGCATCAGCTCGCGCCGGATGGCCGCGCCGATCTGCTTCTCGTCGTACGGGCCGACGAAGGTCAGGACGGGGTGCCGCTCCTCCGGCGGCGTGAGGATCGTCGACATCTCCCGGATGCCGGTGAGCGACATCTCCAGGGTGCGCGGGATGGGGGTCGCGGACATGGTGAGCACGTCCACGGCGGTCCTCATGGCCTTGAGGAACTCCTTGTGCTCCACGCCGAAGCGCTGCTCCTCGTCGACGATGACGAGGCCGAGGTCCTTGAAGCGCACCGACTTCGACAGCAGCCGGTGGGTGCCGATGACGACGTCGACGGTGCCGTCGGCGAGGCCGTCGAGCACCTCCTTCTGCTCCCGGTCGGAGTTGAAGCGGCTGGTCGCGCGGACCGACACCGGGAACTGCGCGAACCGGTCCCGGAAGGTGTTGTAGTGCTGCTGCACCAGCAGCGTGGTGGGCACCAGCACCGCCACCTGCTTGCCGTCCTGCACCGCCTTGAAGGCCGCGCGCACCGCGATCTCGGTCTTGCCGTAGCCCACGTCGCCGCAGATGACCCGGTCCATGGGGACCGGCTTCTCCATGTCCTGCTTGACCTCGTCGATCGCCTCGAGCTGGTCGGGGGTCTCGACGTACGGGAAGGCGTCCTCGAGCTCGCGCTGCCAGGGCGTGTCGGGGCCGAAGGCGTGGCCCGGGGCGCTCGTCCGGGCGGCGTAGAGCTGGATGAGGCCGGCCGCGATCTCCTTGACGGCCTTCTTCGCGCGGCCCTTGCGCTTGGCCCAGTCGGAGCCGCCGAGCCGGTCGAGCGAAGGGGCCTCGCCACCGACGTAGCGCGTGACCTGCTCGAGCTGGTCGGTCGGGACGAACAGTTTGTCGCCCTTGGCGTACTCGAGGATGAGGTACTCGCGGGTGGCCCCGGCGACCGTGCGCTGGACCATCTCGACGTAGCGCCCGACGCCGTGCTGCTCGTGCACGACCGGGTCACCTGCCCTGAGCTGCAAGGGATCCACGGCGTTCTTGCGGCGCGATGGCATCCGCTTGGAGATGTCCTTGGTGCCCGCGCCGCGCGCCCCCGTGAGGTCGCTCTCGGTGAGCACGACGGTGGTGAGCAGGTCGCTGACGAAGCCGGTCGGCAGGCAGCCGGTGGTGACGGTGACGACGCCCTTGTCCGGCGCCGTCGCGAGGGTCGCGACCAGGCGCGCCGGGACGTCGGCGCCCTTGAGGACCTCGACGAGCCGCTCAGCGGGGCCGTGGCCCTCGGTCATGAGGACCACGGCGTAGCCGTCCCCGAGGTAGCGCCGGACGTCGTCCAGGGCGCGCTCGGTCTCGCCGCGGTAGGCCTGCGGGGCCCGCGCCGCGACCACGACGCTGTCGTCGTCGAGCTCCTCGTCGCTGGTGAAAGGGGTGAGCGACCACCACGGGTGGCCGTGCGCGGTCGCGTGATCGCGGACCTCGACGAGCGAGCGGTAGGCGGCCGCACCGAGGTCGACCGGCGCCTGCCCTCCGGTGGCGGCGGTGGCCCAGGACGCCTCCAGGAACTCCTGGCTGGTGCGGACCAGGTCGTGGGCGCGGGTGCGGACCCGCTCCGGGTCGCACACCACCACGACGGTGTCCCGCGGCAGCTCGTCGACGAGCAGCTGCAGGTCGTCCACGAGGACGGGCGCGAGCGCCTCCATGCCCTCGACGGGGTGGCCGTCCGCGATCCTGGTGCAGATCTCGGCCAGCTCGGGGTGCACGGCGGCGAGGGCCTTGGCCCTCTCCCGCACCTGCGGGGTGAGGAGCAGCTCGCGGCAGGGCGGGGCCCACAGGCCGTGCTCGACCGGGTGCAGCGAGCGCTGGTCGGCGACCTTGAAGGAGCGGACCTCCTCGACCTCGTCCCCCCAGAGCTCCACCCGCAGCGGGTGCTCCTCCGTGGGCGGGAAGACGTCGAGGATCCCTCCCCGTACGGCGAACTCCCCGCGCTTCTCGACGAGCTCCACCCGGGCGTACGCGAGGTCGACCAGACGGCGCACCACGTCGTCCAGGGGCGCCTCCTGACCGGGCCGGAGCTGCACCGGTTCGAGGTCGCCCAAGCCCTTCACCTGCGGCTGCAGCAGCGAGCGCACGGGGGCGACCACGACGTCCAGCGGCCCGGTGGCCGGGTCGGCCGCGCTGGGATGGGCGAGCCGGCGCAGCACCGCCAGGCGGCGCCCGACGGTGTCGGCACGCGGGCTCAGCCGTTCGTGCGGGAGGGTCTCCCAGCTCGGGTACAGCGCCACCCGGTGCGGGTCGAGCAGGCTGCCGAGCGCAGCCTCGAGCTCCTCGGCCTCGCGGCCCGTGGCGGTGACGGCGAGGACCTTGCGGCCGGTCAGGGCCGCGACGACGAACGGGCGCAGGCCCTGCGGCGCGGTGAGGTCGACGGTCTGCGGGACGGCGTCGACGACCTTGCGGAGCGAGGGGTCGGCGAGCACGACGTCGAGCAGGCCGGCGAGGGACACGGGAACAGCTCCAGGCAACACGAACGGGCCCCGCTCGGCTGGTGCCGGGGGGTGCTGACGGCGCTCCAGAGGGAGGCAGCGCCGTCCTCCCCACCCTACGTCGGTCCCTCCCCACCCTTGCGTCCGCTCGTGCGGCTGCGGCGGCCGCCCGGGAGGGCAGGCGCAGGGGTCATGATCACCAGGGTGATCATGAGGGGCGGGCGGGCCGTACGCTGCTCACGTGCCCAGTCCTGAGCTCGAGCAGCAGCTGAACGTGCTCGCCCGTCGGCTCTCGAAGCCGGTGCGGCTGCACGGGTCCTCGGGCCACACCGTGTTGGACCGCCCCGCGTACATGGCCCTGTGGCGGATCGTCGACGAGGGACCGCTGCGACCCACCGCGCTCGCGGGCCTGCTGGAGGTCGACCTGTCGGTCGTCAGCCGCCAGGTGCGCGCACTGGAGGACGTCGGCTTCGTCGAGCGCAGGCCCGACCCGGCAGACGCCCGCGCCGCGCTGGTGTCGGCGACCGCCAACGGCCGGGCCGCCTTCCTCAGGACGCAGCAGCAGCGCGCCGAGGTGCTCGACGAGGTGCTCGCCGACTGGCCCGAGCAGGACCGGATGAACCTGGTGCGCCTGCTCACCAGGTTCAACGTCGAGCTCGAGGCGGCGATCGCGACCCGGCAGAGCGCCGCCGAGGCGGACGCGGCGAGCTAGGGGCCGTCGGCGTGGAAGGTGTTCTGCGCCGCCTCGAGGGTGCCGGTGACCAGTGCCTCGACAGCGTCCGCGGCCCGGTCCACGAGGAACGGCAGCTCCTTGCGCTCGGCGCCGGAGAAGTCCTTGAGCACGAAGTCGGCCGGGTCCTGCCGACCGGGCGGGCGCCCGATGCCGAACCGGACACGCAGGTAGTCCTTGCTGCCCAGCGACTTGGTCAGGGACTTCAGGCCGTTGTGCCCGTTGTCACCGCCGCCGCGCTTGAGCCGCAACGCCGCGAACGGGATGTCGAGCTCGTCGTGCACGACGACGATCCGCTCGACCGGGACCTTGAAGAAGTCGCGCAGGCTGGCCACCGGGCCGCCGGACTCGTTCATGTAGGACTTCGGCTTCGCCAGGACCACGCGCCGGCCGGCGAGCCGCCCCTCGACCGTGTCCGCCCGACCCTTGTGGGCCTTGAACCGGCCCCCCATCCGCTCCGCGAGCAGGTCGACGACCATGAAGCCGGCGTTGTGCCGGTGACCGGCGTAACCGGGCCCAGGATTGCCGAGGCCGACGACCAGGAACAGGTCGTCGGCCACGGTGCTGCTGCTCTCGGGCGCGGGGACTAGGCCTCGGCGGGCGCCTCGCCGCCCTCGGCGGCCTCAGGGGCCTCCTCGGCGGCGGGCGCCTCAGCGGCCTCAGCCTCAGCGGCGGCAGGCGCGAGCTCGGCCTGTGCGGCCTCCAGCTCGGCCTCGAGGGCCTCGGCGCTCGGGGTGGCGAGGCCCTGCACGATGACGTGCTCGGGGTCCTGCGCCAGCGTGGTGCCGGCGGGGAGCGTGACGTCCTTGGCGGAGACGTGCCCACCGACGTCGAGGCCCTCGATGCTGACCTCGACGTGGTCGGGGAGCTTCGTGGCGTCGGCCTCGATGGTGAGGGTCATCGTCTGCTGGTCGACGAGGACGTCGGGAGCCGCGTCGCCGCTGAGCGTGATCGGGACCTCGACGGTGACCTTCTCGCCACGACGGACGGCGACCAGGTCGACGTGCTCGAGGGTGCGCTTGATCGGGTCACGGACCACGACCTTGGGGAGGGCGAGCTGCTCGCCGTCCTCGGTCTGCAGGGCCAGCAGGGCGTTGGCGTCGTGCTTGAGGGCGAGCATGAGCTCGTGGCCCGGAAGCGCGTAGTGGCGCGGCTTGTCGCCGTGGCCGTACAGAACGGCGGGCACCTTGCCGGCGCGGCGGGTCCGCCGGGCCGGGCCCTTGCCGAACTCGGTGCGGGGCTCGGCGACGATGCGGACCTCGGACACGGGGAAACTCCTCGATGGCGGTGCTTGACTAGGGGCGCAGCTGGGGCTGTGGGTGCGCGACGGCAGAGTCTAGCGGACCCGTCCGGCCGGCTTCCAGGCCGCGGTACGGCGGGCGGCTGGGGCTCAGGCGGCGCCGTCGAACAGGCTGGTGACCGAGCCGTCCTCGAACACCTCGCTGATCGCGCGCGCGATCAGCGGCGCGATCGACAGCACCGTGAGCTTGTCGAAGCGCCGGTCCTCGGCGATCGGCAGGGTGTTCGTGATGATGGTCTCGGTGATGCGGCTGTTCTTGAGGCGGTCGACGGCCGGGCCGCTGAGCACGCCGTGGGTGGCCGCGACGATGACGTCGGCCGCGCCCGCCTCGAACAGCACGTCGGCCGCCTTGGTGATCGTGCCGGCAGTGTCGATCATGTCGTCCACGAGCACGCAGACCCGACCGTCGACGTCACCCACCACCCGGTTGGCGACGACCTGGTTGGCGACCAGCGGGTCACGGGTCTTGTGGATGAAGGCCAGCGGGCAGCCGCCCATGCGGTCCGACCAGCGCTCGGACACGCGCACCCGGCCGGCGTCCGGCGAGACGATCGTCATGTTGCCGGTGTCGTAGCTCCTCGCGACGTGGTCCGTGAGAAGCGGCAGGGCGAACAGGTGGTCGACCGGCCCGTCGAAGAAGCCCTGGATCTGCGCGGTGTGCAGGTCGACGCTCATCAGCCGGTCGGCGCCGGCGGTCTTGAACAGGTCGGCGACCAGGCGCGCGCTGATCGGCTCGCGCCCGCGGTGCTTCTTGTCCTGACGGGCGTACGGGTAGAACGGCATCACGACGGTGATCCGCTTGGCGGACGCCCGCTTGAGCGCGTCGACCATGAGCAGCTGCTCCATCACCCAGGTGTTGATGGGCGCTGCGTGGCTCTGCATGACGAAGGCGTCGCAGCCGCGCACCGACTCCTCGAAGCGCACGAAGATCTCGCCGTTCGCGAAGTCGTAGGCAGCCGTCGGCACCGGCTCCACACCGAGCTCCTTGCCGACCTCCTCGGCGAGCTCGGGGAAGGCCCGGCCCGTGAAGAGCATGAGGTTCTTGCGGCTGTCGATCTCGAGGCCGGTCATACGGGCTCTTCCCCCTTGGTGGGGCGCTTGCGGGCGACCCAGCCGTCGATGTTGCGCTGCTTCACACCACGTACGGCGAGAGCGCCGTCCGGGACGTCGTCGGTCACCGCGGTCCCCGCCGCGGTGTAGGCCCCGTCGCCGATCTCCACCGGAGCGACCAGGCTGTTGTTGCTGCCGACCCGGGCGTCGTCACCCACGGTCGTGCGGTGCTTGTGGACCCCGTCGTAGTTCACGACGATGGTGCCCGCCCCGATGTTGCTGCGCTCGCCGATCGTGGCGTCGCCGACGTAGGACAGGTGGGGGACCTTGGTGTCGTCGCCGATCTCGGCGTTCTTGGTCTCGACGAAGCCGCCGATCTTGCCGCGGGCGCCGAGGACGGTGCCCGGCCGGACGTAGCTGAACGGCCCCACGCTGGCGTGCGCGCCGATCACGGCACCGAGCACCTCGCTGCGCCGGATGCTCGCGCCCTCGTGCACCTGGGTGTCGGTCAGCGTCGTGTCGGGCCCGATGACCGCACCGGCCGCCACCGTCGTACTGCCGTGCAGCTGGGTGTTCGGCTTGATGGTCACGTCCGCCGCGATCTGCACGTCGACGTCGATCCACGTGGTGGCCGGGTCGAGGACGGCGACGCCGCCCAGCTGGTGCTGCCGGACCACCCGGTCCCGCAGCACCCGCGCCAGGTCGGCCAGCTGCACCCGGTCGTTGACACCGCGCGTCTCGTCGGGGTCGGCGGCGACCACGGCCGTCACCGGCAGGCCGGCCGCCTTGTGCAGGCCGACGACGTCGGTGAGGTACTGCTCGCCCTGGGCGTTGTCGGTGTCGAGACGCGCCAGGGCCTCGCGGAGCGGTCCGGCCGCGAAGGCGTAGACACTGGTCGCCACCTCGTCGATCAGCCGGGTCTGCTCGTCGGCGTCCTTGTGCTCGACGACGCGCTGCACGCTGCTGCCGTCGCGCACGACCCGTCCGTAGCCCGTGGGGTCATCGACCCGCGCCGTGAGCAGCGTGGTCGCCGACCGGGCGCCCTCGTGCTCGTCCACGAGCAGCTGCAGCGTGGCAGCCGTCAGAAGGGGGGCGTCACCGGGGACCACCACGACCGTGCCCTGCAGGTGGTCGACGGTGTCGAGCGCGACCCGCACGGCGTGCCCGGTGCCGTCCTGGGACTCCTGGACGACCGCCCGCGCCTTGCCGGTGAGGGACGCTGCCACCTGCTCGCGCCCGTGCCCGACCACGACGAGCAGGTGCTCGGGGTCCAGGGCTTCCGCAGCCGCGAGCACGTGGCCGAGCATGGTGCGGCCGCCGAGGGCGTGCAGGACCTTGGGGGTGGCGCTCTTCATCCGGGTGCCCTCGCCCGCAGCCAGGACGATCACGGCGGCAGGTCGCGCGGACAAACAAGCTCCCGGGCTCGGGTGCGGGCGGGGTGGCGGGGACGTACCAGGAGGCCCCGGCAGTTCCCGAGTCTACCGGGACGGCAGGGCGCCGCCGCAGCCGCAAGCTCCGCCCCCAGGATTCGAACCCGGACCCGAGACCACCAAAAGGTCCTGTGCTGCCTGTTACACCAAGGCGGAAAGTGTCACATCGGTCGTGTGGCTGCGTCAGTCTGCCGCATCCGCGCGCCCGGGACGACGCGGGCACGGTATCGCTCAGGTCCGCGCACGTCTTCGACTCCATCTCTTCGCACGACGAGCCGATCACCTCTCGTGGACGCGGCAGCGAGCTCATCCACACGGCCTCGGACGCTTTACATCCCTACGTGTCCGTAAGTTACGCTTCCGTAGCCACTGGTCGACCCCAGCGACAGAGAGCCCCTCATGACCGACATGCTCGACGCCCCCGTGACCACCATCGACTACGACGCCGATGAGTCCCGCCCGCTGCAGCAGATCCCCACGACCGAGTTCAAGGCCAAGTGGGAGCAGGTGGCGCTCGCCATCTTCATCGTCGTGCCGCTGGCCGGCGTGCTCGCGTCCGGCTTCGTGCTGTGGGGCACGGGGCTGAGCTGGCTCGACATCGCCCTCGCCACCGTCTTCTACGCGATCAGCGGGCACGGGATCACGGTCGGGTTCCACCGCTACTTCACGCACGGCTCCTTCAAGGCCACGCGGCCGGTGCGGATCGCGCTCGCGGTCGCCGGCAGCATGGCGGTCCAGGGCCCGGTCACGCGCTGGGTCGCCGACCACCGGCGGCACCACGCGTTCAGCGACGAGGAGGGCGACCCGCACTCGCCGTGGCGCTACGGGGGCGGCTTCAAGGGCCTGTCGAAGGGGCTGTTCCACGCCCACGTCGGCTGGCTGTTCGACGTCGAGCAGACCGACCAGAAGCGCTTCGCGCCCGACCTGCTGGCCGACCGCGACGTCGCCCGGGTGGCGCGGTTCTTCCCCGCGATCGTGGCGTTCTCGCTGCTCGCACCAGCCGTCCTCGGCGGCCTGATCAGCGGGAGCTGGACGGGCGCCCTCACCGCCTTCTTCTGGGCCTCGGTCATCCGCGTCGGCCTGCTGCACCACGTGACCTGGTCGATCAACTCGATCTGCCACACCTGGGGTGACCGGCCCTTCAAGACCAAGGACCGCGCCGTCAACGTGTGGTGGCTCGCCGTCGCCTCCATGGGCGAGAGCTGGCACAACCTGCACCACGCCGACCCGACGTGCGCGCGGCACGGCGTCGACAAGGGGCAGCTCGACAGCAGCGCCCGTCTGATCCGGCTCCTCGAGCAGGCCGGCTGGGCGTGGGACGTCCGCTGGCCCAAGCCGGAGCGCCTCGCCGCGCGTCGGGCCGCCTAACCTGCAAGGCGTGGCAGCAGAGGACGAGAGACGCGCCCGGGTCCGGATGACCGGCAAGGAGCGCCGTGAGCAGCTCCTCGACGTCGGGCGGACGCTGTTCGCCGAGCGCGGCTACGACGGCACCGCGGTGGAGGAGATCGCCTCCCGGGCCGGGGTGAGCAAGCCTGTCGTCTACGAGCACTTCGGCGGCAAGGAGGGCCTCTACGCCGTCGTCGTCGACCGCGAGGTCCAGCGCCTGCTCGACAGCTTCGCGAGCGCCCTGTCCGGCGACTCCCCCAAGGAGCTGCTGGAGCAGGCCTGCCTGGTGCTGCTCACCTACGTCGAGGAGCAGGGCGACGGGTTCCGGATCCTGGTGCGGGAGTCACCGGTCGGGATGGAGCGCGGCGGCGGCTTCGCCACGATCATGAGCGACGTCGCGAGCCAGGTGGAGTACATCCTGGTGCGGGAGTTCAAGGCCCGCGGCTTCGAGACCAAGCTCGCGGGGCTGTACTCGCAGGCCCTCGTCGGCATGGTCGCGCTCACGGGCCAGTGGTGGCAGGACCACCGCAAGCCCAAGCGCGACGAGGTCGCCGCCCACCTGGTCAACCTCGCCTGGAACGGCCTGAGCCGCCTCGATCCCAAGCCGAAGCTGACTTCCCCCACCCCCTGACGGGTACGGCGGGAAGGTGACCGTCCTCGTCGGGACCTCGGGCTGGCAGTACGACGACTGGAAGCCGCTGCTGTACGCCGACGTGCCCCAGCGGCGCTGGCTGGAGCGGCATGCCGAGGCCTTCGCGACCGTCGAGGTCAACAACGCCTTCTACCGGCTGCCGAAGCGCGAGGTGTTCGAGAGCTGGGCGGCGCGCACGCCCGCCGACTACGTCGTCACCGTGAAGGCCAGCCGGTTCCTGTCGCACGTCAAGCGGCTGCGCGACCCGCAGGAGCCGGTCGCCCGTCTGATGGACCGGGTCGCCGGTCTGGGAGCGAAGCTCGGGGCCGTGCTCCTGCAGCTGCCCCCGACGCTGCACCACGACGCGGGCCTGCTCGAGGAGTGCCTGCGCTGCTTCCCGACCGGCACCCGGGTGGCGGTGGAGCCGCGGCACGACAGCTGGTGGCAGCCGGCCACCCGGGAGGTCCTGGAGCGGACGGGAACGGCCCTGGTCTGGGCCGACGTGTCCGGCACGGCGGTGACGCCGCTCTGGCGCACTGCCGACTGGGGCTACCTGCGGCTGCACCGGGGGCCCGGTGAGCACGGGGACTACGGCCCTGACGGCGTCCGGCCCTGGGCGCAGCGGCTCTGCGAGACCTGGGCGGACGACGAGGTCGTCTACGCCTACACCAACAACGACCCCGGCGGCGCGGCGCTGCGGGACGCGCGGCTGCTGGCGGACGCCCTGCGGACGATGGGCCGCACCACCAGCCGGGTGGCCTACCCCGTCACCTGAGACGGCCCCGGCTCAGACCAGCTCCGACAGCTCGAGCCAGGCCTCCTCGGCGGTCTCCTTGGCCGCCCGGACCGTCCGCAGCTCCTCGTCGAGGTCCGCCACCCGCTCGTAGTCGGCGGCGTTCTCGGCGATCTGCCCGAGCAGCTCGGCCTCGCGCCTGTCGTGCTTGGCGATCTCCCGCTCCAGGCGGGCGAGGTCCTTGCGGGCCTGCCGGGTGTCGCCACCCTTGGGCTTGGCCGCGACCGGCGCGGCCGGCTCCCGCCGTACCCGCTTCTCGAGGTACTCGTCGATGCCACCGGGCAGTGCCTTGACCGTCCCGTCGCCCATGAGCGAGGACGTGACGGTGGTGACCCGCTCGAGGAAGTAGCGGTCGTGGCTGACGACGAGCAGGGTGCCGGGCCAGCCGTCCAGCACGTCCTCGAGCGCGGTGAGCGTGTCGATGTCGAGGTCGTTGGTGGGCTCGTCGAGCAGCAGCACGTTGGGCTCGCCCATGAGCAGCCGCAGGAGCTGCAGGCGGCGGCGCTCACCACCCGACAGGTCGCCGACCCGGGTCCACTGGGCGTTGCCGGTGAAGCCGAAGCGGTCGCACAGCGAGGACGCGCCCACCGGCTTGCCCCCGAGGTCGACCTGCTTGGCGACCTGCTCCACGGCCTCGAGGACGCGCAGCATCGGGTCGAGCTCGGCGACCTCCTGCGACAGGTGGGCGACCTTCACGGTCTGGCCGACCTTCACGACCCCGGAGTCGGGGTGCACCTGGCCGACCAGCATCTTGAGCAGCGTCGACTTGCCGGCGCCGTTGACGCCGACGATGCCGATGCGGTCCCCCGGGCCGACCCGCCAGGTGACGTGGTCGAACAGCACCCGGTCGCCGTACGCGAGGCAGACGTCCTCGACGTCGTAGACCTGCTTGCCGAGCCGGGCTGTCGCGAACCGCTGCAGGGCGATGTCGTCGCGCGGCGGCGGCTCGTCGGCGATGAGCGCGTTGGCCGCGTCGATCCGGAACTTGGGCTTGCTGGTGCGCGCCGGCGGGCCACGACGCAGCCACGCGAGCTCCTTGCGCGCGAGCTGCAGCCGCTTCTGCTCCGAGGTGGCCGCGATGCGGTCGCGCTCGGCACGGGCGAGGACGTACGCGGAGTAGCCGCCGTCGTAGGAGTCGACCTGCCCGTCGTGCACCTCCCACGTGGTCTCGTTGACCTCGTCGAGGAACCAGCGGTCGTGGGTGACCACCAGGTGCGCACCGCGCCGGTTCTTGAGCCAGGCGGCCAGCCAGGCCACGCCCTCGACGTCGAGGTGGTTGGTGGGCTCGTCGAGGACGATCAGGTCCCAGTCGCCGATCAGCAGCGCGGCCAGGGCGACCCGCCGACGCTCACCGCCCGACATCGTGCCGACGACGGCGTCCAGGCCCACCTCGTGCATGCCGAGGCCGTCCAGCACCTCGCGGACCTTCGCGTCGCCGGCCCACGTGTGCTCGGCGGTGTCACCGAGGACGGCCTGGTGCGCGGTCAGCCGCTCGTCGACCCGGACGTCCTGGGTGAGCACGCCGATGCGCAGGCCGCCGGCGTGCGTCACCCGACCCGAGTGCGGCTGCTCGGCCTTGACGAGGGTCTTCAACAGCGTCGTCTTGCCGCCGCCGTTACGGCCGACCACGCCGATGCGGTCGGTGTCGGAGACCCCCAGGGACACCTTGTCGAGCAGCAGCTTGGTGCCGTGCGCGACGGTGACCTCCTCGAGGTTGATGAGGTTGGCCACGTCAGTCCGTCCTCACGACCCGGGCGCCCGGCACCGGGCCCTCGGCGACCCGCACGGTCCGGCACACGCCCTGCCCGGACAGCGCGGCCGCCAGCGCGGTGGCGTGCCCCTCGTCCCGGGCCAGGAAGGCCACCGTCGGGCCGGAGCCGGACACCATGCCGCCCAGGGCCCCGAGGTCGTCGCCGCTGTCGAGGAGCCGGCGCAGCTCCGGCTTGAGCGCCATCGCGGCGGGCTGCAGGTCGTTGCACAGCGCGCGGCCCAGCGCCTCCGCCGAGCCCTGCCGCAGCGCGGCCAGCACCTCGGACGGGTCGCTCATCACCGACACCGGACCGGTGTCGCGCTGCCGGTCGAGCTCGCGGTAGACGTCCGGCGTCGACAGCCCGCCCTGGGACAGCGCCAGCACCCACCAGTAGGAGCCGTTGCCCAGCACCGGCGTGAGCCGCTCACCCCGGCCGGTGCCGAGCGCCGTGCCGCCGTGCAGCGAGAAGGGCACGTCACTGCCGAGCTCGACCGCGACCTCGGCCAGCTCGGCCCTCGTCAGGCCCAGGCCCCACAGCACGTCCAGCGCGACCAGCGTGGCCGCGGCGTCCGCAGAGCCGCCCGCGCAGCCGCCGGCCACCGGGATCCCCTTGCGGACCGCGACCTGCACCCGCGGCTGCTCGCCGGTGCTCGCGGCCAGCGCGAGCACGGCCCTGGCCGCCAGGTTGGTCTCGTCGGTGGGGACGTCGGTGGCGCCCTCGCCCTCGACGACCACCGTCAACGCCGGCGCCCTCGTCACGGTCACCTCGTCGAACAGGCTCACGGCGTGGAAGACGGTGGTGAGGTCGTGGTAGCCGTCCGGGCGCAGCGCGCCGACCGACAGGTGCAGGTTGACCTTGGCGGGCGCCCGCACGGTGACGGTGTCGACCGGTTCGCGGGCAGGCACGCGCTCAGCCTACGTCGCGGCGAGGCGGGCGAAGTCGTCGACGGTGAGCACCTCGCCGCGCGCAGACGGGTCGATGCCGGCCGCGCGCAGCCGCTCCTCCGCGGCCTGCGGGGAGCCCGCCCAGCCGGCCAGCGCGGCCCGCAGCGTCTTGCGACGCTGGGCGAACGCCGCGTCGACGACCGCGAAGGTCCGGAGCCGGTCGGCCGCGGGCGGCTCACGACGGGTGAACGCCACCAACCCGCTGTCGACGTTGGGCGCAGGCCAGAACACGTTGCGACCGACCGCTCCCGCCTTGCGCACGTCGGCGTACCAGGCCGCCTTGACGCTGGGGACGCCGTACGTCTTGGACCCGGGAGGCGCCGCGAGCCGGTCGGCGACCTCGGCCTGCACCATGACCAGCCCGCGCTGCAGCGAGGGCAGCTTCTCCAGCAGCCGGAGAAGCACCGGGACGGCCACGTTGTAGGGCAGGTTGGCCACGAAGGCCGTCGGAGGGGGCCCGGGCACGGTCTCGAGGAGCAGCGCGTCCTGCTCCACGACCTCGAGCCGGTCGCGGAGCTCGGGAGCGCGCTCCGCCACGGTCAGCGGGAGCTGACGGGCCAGGGGCGGGTCGATCTCGACGGCCACCACGCGGCGTACCTCGGGGAGCAGGCCGAGGGTCAGCGAGCCCAGCCCCGGGCCCACCTCGACCACGACGTCCTCGGCGCCCACCCCGGCGGTGCGCACGAGGCGCCGCACGGTGTTGGGGTCGATGACGAAGTTCTGCCCGAGCTGCTTGGTCGGGCGGATGCCCAGCTGCGCGGCCAGCTGCCGCACGTCAGGAGCGGTGAGGAGCACCTACAGGTACTTGCCGCAGACCGGCCACGCAGCCCGGCCCGAGCGCCGGTAGAGCAGCTTCGCACGGTAGGTCTGCTCGCTGGAGGAGGCGTCGATCGGGTCGCCGCTGCCACCGACGTCGTGCCAGGTCCCCAGCGAGAACTGGTACAGGCCGCGGTAGGTGCCGTCGCTCGAGACCGCCCGCGGGTTGCCGCCGGACTCGCAGTTCGCGAGCGCGCCCCAGTTCAGCCCGTCGGCGCCCTCGACGCTGCGCGGTCTGATCCTGGTGCCGTAGGCGACGACCTCGGTGACGGGCAGGGTGGTGCGGACCACGCTGACCAGGTGCTTGCCTCGGAGCTTGCCGTTGATGAAGTCGAGGGTGTAGGCGCGGTGCAGCACACCGACGCGCCCGGGGCGCACCACCCTGGTCTGGCCCTTGTACAGCGAGCTGTCGGGACGGCGCTCGACCGCGAACGGGATGGCGACGTCCTCCGAGGACCGGCGGCCGTCGAGCCGGGTGACGCGGATGACCATGCCGTCCGTGACGGGCGCGCCGGGCAGGACGCTGAGCCGGTCCTGGCGGCGGACGTACAGGTGGACCTCGCGCAGCACGTCGGACACGACCAGGGCGTGCGTGCTGACCCGGCGCACCTTGCCGCCGTCGAGCAGCTGGACGTCCTTGCGGGTGCGCACGTCGAGGGAGAAGCCCTTGAGCGGGATGGCCCGGGAGCGGTCCGCGGACAGCAGGGCGTCCGTGGCACGCAGCCCGATCTGGGAGAGCGCCTCGTCGACGGAGGACGCGGTCACCCACACGACCCGCTGCCGGCCGTCGACCGTGAGGGCCATCTGCCGGCCCCGGCGCAGCACGATCGTGCTGCCGTCCTTGAGCTCGGTGCTCGTCGCAGGGGCGAGCAGGTCGTGGGAGCCGACCCGCAGGTGCGCCGCCGAGAGGGCTCCGCCGACCTTGCCGGCGTGCGTGCGGATCGTGCGCACCTGGCCGTCCACCGAGATCGCCACCGTCTTGGCGGTGGCGTCGTACGCGGCGTGGCCGCCGGTGAGGGCGAGCAGGGACAGACCGAGGGCCACCGGACGCATGGCCAGGGGGGCGACGCTCACTGAGCTCCGAACCTCGTGCTTCCCGGGCACGGGCGGGCGAGGCGGGTCGAGAACGGCCTCACGGCCGGCTTCCCCCGCATCGCCGTGGACTTCCCCGACCCCGGCGGTTGTCTCGAGAACGTAACGGGATGCTGGACGACATGCCAAACCTCGCCACAGCGGGCAAAGGGTGCGGGCACTGCCAGCAGGGGACGAAAGCGCAGGTCAGAGGGGACGGCAGCGGCCGAGTGTGAGCCCGCTCTCACTTCGCCGCCACCCTTCGCGCCGGCGAGGCCGGCCGGTCAGAAGGAGAAGGCCCGTCGGCCGTTGGCGGCGATCGCGTGGCACAGCTCGTCCACGTCCTGGCCCCGGACGGCTGCGAGCGCCCGCACCGTCAGCGGCACCAGGTACGGCGCGTTGGGCCGGCCGCGGAACGGCATCGGCGTGAGGAACGGGGCGTCGGTCTCGACGAGCAGCCGGTCCGCCGGGCAGACCGCCGCCGCGGCGCGCAGGTCGTCGTTGGGCTTGAAGGTCACCGGCCCCGCGAACGACAGGTAGTAGCCGCAGTCGGCGCACAGCCGGGCCATCGCCTCGTCGCCGGAGTAGCAGTGGAAGACCACGGTGGCCGGCGCGCCCTCGTCCTCGAGGACCCGCAGCACGTCGTCGTGCGCGTCCCGGTCGTGGATGACCAGCGCCTTGCCGGTGTCCTTGGCGATCTGGATGTGCGCCCGGAAGGACTCCTCCTGCAGGCGGTGCCCGTCAGGACCGGTGCGGAAGTGGTCCAGCCCGGTCTCACCGACGGCCTTGACCTGCGGGAGCGCGGCGAGCGCGGCGATCTGGGCCAGCGCCGCGTCGGTCGCTGCACCCCGGCCGGCCTCGTTGGGGTGCAGCGCCACGGCGGCCCAGACGTCGTCGTGCAGCTCGGCCAGCTCCGCGGACAGCCGGCTGCTCGGTACGTCGATGCCGATCTGCACGACGGTGTCGATGCCCACCGCGCGCGCGGCCGCGAGCTGCCCGGCGACGTCCCCACCCATGATGTCGAGGTGGCAGTGGCTGTCGGCCACGTGGACGGCGAGCGGCTCGGGTGCCGGCGGCGCCTCCCCCTCGCGGGTGCCGCGGCTCACGCGGCCGCCCCCGGGGTAATCATCGTGTCCAGCACGCTGCGGGCAGCCGTCCCCCGCCGTACACGATGACCTTGAGGCGTCGGGCCGGCGAAGATCATTGTGTCCGCGCGCGGACGGTCGCCCGCGGGGGTCTGCACACGATGATCACTCCAGCGGTCGCCGGTCACGCGCCGCCTTCCAGGCGGGCCAGCTCCTCCTCGACCACCGAGGGGTCGAGCTTGGCGAACAGCGGTGTCGGCGGGGCGATCTCGACGCCCGGCGTGATCGGCCGTGACTCCCACACGGCCGCCGTGCCGTAGTCGCCCATGAGAACCGGGTACGACGGGCCGCCGTCCAGGTCGTCGACCTCGCGCAGCTCCGGCTGCCCCGACCACTCGCCGGTGCCGCCGAGCATCTCGTGGACGGACTGCGAGCTGTGCGGCAGGAACGGCGTGAGCAGGCTCTTCGCGTCGTCGATGAGCTGCAGCGCCACGTGCAGCACCGACGCCCGGCGCTCGGGGTCGTCCTTGAGCTTCCACGGCGCCTGGTCGCTGAGGTACTTGTTGGCCTCGCCGACCACCCGCATCGTCTCGTGCAGCGCGGCCTTCTGCTGGTTGCGCCCGAGCATCTCCCCGACCGGCCCGAAGGCCGCCTTCGACTGCTCCAGCGCCGCGACGTCCTCGCCGGTCAGCGACCCGGGCGGGGGGATCGAGCCGATGTTCTTGGACACCAGCGAGAGCGTGCGGTTGACGAGGTTGCCCCAGCCGGCGACCAGCTCGGTGTTGTTGCGGGTGACGAACTGCTCCCACGTGAAGTCCGTGTCGCTCGACTCCGGGCCGGCCGCGGCGAGGTAGTAGCGAAGCGCGTCGGGGCCGTAGCGCTCCAGCACGTCGCGGACGTAGATGACCACCGAGCGGGAGGAGGAGAACTTGCGGCCCTCCATCGTGAGGTACTCGCTGGACACCACCTCGGACGGCAGGTCGAGCTCGCCGAAGGCGCCTGGCGTCCCCTCCGGCTTGCCCGAGGCGCCCAGCAGGATGGCCGGCCAGATGACCGAGTGGAAGACGACGTTGTCCTTGCCCATGAAGTAGAAGGACTGGGCCGTGCCGCCCTGCCAGTACTCCCGCCACGCGTCGGGATCGCCGGTGCGGCGCGCCCACTCCACCGACGCCGACAGGTAGCCGATGACCGCGTCGAACCACACGTACAGCCGCTTGTCCTCGCGGTCGTGCCAGCCCGGGATCGGGATCGGCACGCCCCAGTCGAGATCCCGCGAGATCGCCCGCGGCCGCAGCTCGGCGAGCAGGTTCTGGCTGAACTTCAGGACGTTCGGACGCCAGCCCTGCCGCGACTGCAGCCAGGAGCCGAGCGCCTCGGCGAAGGCGGGCAGCTCGAGGAAGAACTGCGCGGACTCCACGAACGTCGGCGTCGAGCCGTCGATCTTCGAGCGCGGGTTGATGAGGTCCTGCGGGTCGAGCTGGTTGCCGCAGTTGTCGCACTGGTCGCCGCGCGCGCCGTCGTACCCGCACAGCGGGCAGGTGCCCTCGACGTAGCGGTCCGGCAGCCCCCGCCCGGTCGCCGGGTCGATGGCGGACAGCTGCGGCCGCTCGACGACGTACCCGTTGGCGTACAGGGCCTTGAACAGCTCCTGGACCACGGCGTAGTGGTTGCGCGTGGTGGTGCGGGTGAACAGGTCGTAGGACAGCCCGAGGCCCTGCAGGTCCTCGGCGATGACCCGGTTGTAGCGGTCGGCGAGCTCGCGGGCGGTGACGCCCTCGCGGTCGGCCTGGACCTGGATCGGGGTGCCGTGCTCGTCGGTGCCGCTCACCATGAGCACGCGGTTGCCCGCCATCCGCTGGTAGCGGCTGAACACGTCGGACGGCACGCCGAAGCCGGCGACGTGGCCGACGTGGCGCGGGCCGTTGGCGTAGGGCCAGGCGACGGCGGTCAGGATGCTCCGGGACATGCGCCTGAGCCTAGTGATCCGGGCCGGTCGCCTTCGCGGACACGACCGCGTCGTAGACGTCGCGCCGCGGCACCCCGAGCTCGCGCGCGACCCCCGCGATGGCCTCCTTGCGCGGCTCGCCGGACGCCTCGCGCACCGCCACCAGCCGGGCCAGCTCGGCCGGGGTGCTCTCCACGACCGGTGCGGGCGCACCCTCGACCACCACCGTCACCTCGCCCCGGACCTCGCCGGAGAACCGCTGCGCCAGCTCGGCCAGGGTGCCCCGCCGTACCTCCTCGTGGGTCTTGGTCAGCTCCCGGCACACGACCGCGCGCCGGTCGGCGCCGAGGACCGCAGCCATGTCCGCCAGGCACTCGCCGAGCCGGTGCGGCGCCTCGAAGAACACCGCGGTACGGCGCTCCGCGGCCAGCTCGCCCAGGCGGCCGCGCCGCTCCCCGCCCTTGCGCGGCAGGAACCCCTCGAAGCAGAACCGGTCGCTCGGCAGCCCGCTGACCGCCAGGGCGGTCGTCACGGCGGACGGCCCGGGCAGGCAGGTCACCGGCAGGTCCTCAGCCGCCGCAGCGGCGACGAGCCGGAACCCGGGGTCGGACACGCTCGGCATGCCCGCGTCGGTGACGAGCAGGACGGTCTGCCCGGCGCGCAGCGCGTCGACGAGCCGGGGGGTGCGCTCGGCCTCGTTCGCCTCGAAGTAGCTGACGACCGTCCCGGCGGGGCTGACCCCCAGGTCGCTGCAGAGCCGCTTGAGCCGCCGGGTGTCCTCGGCGGCCACCACGTCGGCCGTCGCCAGGGCCTCCCGCAGGCGGGGGCTGGCGTCGTCGGGCCGGCCGATCGGGACACCGGCGAGGAGGAGGGTCACGGGGCGATTGTTCCGTAGGGTGCTCGCATGACGGCGACCCTGGACCGGCCCGCCCCCTCCGAGCCCGCGCCCGACGTCCTGACGTGGCGCGACCGCTTGCTGCCGCTCGTCTCCGGCGGCGGCGGGTGGGGCGTGACGGCGCTCATCACCCTGGTGGCCGGCCTGCTGCGGTTCGTGCGCCTCGACCAACCCGCGACGACGCTCACCGACAAGGGCGTCGCCGTGGGCCCCGGCGACATCTTCGACGAGGTCTACTACGCCTGCGACAGCAAGAACCTGCTCCGGTACGGCGTCGAGCACGCGTCCGCCGCAGGCAAGGCGTTCTGCACGCCGGAGAGCGGGGGCGCGTTCGTCGTCCACCCCCCGCTCGGCAAGTGGATGATCGCGATCGGGGAGAAGCTGTTCGGCTTCGACACGTTCGGCTGGCGCTTCTCGGCCGCGCTGTTCGGCACCCTCACGGTGCTGCTGGTGGTGCGGGTCGGTCGGCGGATGACCGGCTCGACGCTGCTCGGCGCAATGGCCGGGCTGCTGCTCGCCGTCGACGGGCTGCACTTCGTGCAGAGCCGGATCGCGATGGTGGACGTGTTCCTGTGCTTCTGGGTGGTGGCCGCCTTCGCGGCGCTGGTGGTCGACCGCGACGCCGTCCGGCTGCACCTGGCGCGCGCCGACGACCTGGAGCTCGACCGCGGTGGCCTGCTCGGCGTCCGGTGGTGGCGGCTGGTGGCGGGCGCCTGCGCGGGCGCGGCCCTCGCCACCAAGTGGAGCGCGCTGTTCCCGGTGGCCGTGCTCGTGCTGCTCAGCGTGGCCTGGGAGGTCGGCGCCCGCCGTACTGCAGGGATCCGGGCGCCCTGGCGGACCACGCTGCGACGCACCAGCCTGCCGCTGCTCGGGGCGTTCCTGCTGCTACCGCTCGCCGTCTACACGCTGTCGTGGACCGGCTGGTTCCTCAGCAGCGAGGGCTGGGACCGCACCTGGGCGGTGCACCGCTCGACGTCCTGGCCGATCGTCCCGGAGGTCGTGCGCTCGTGGTGGCACTACCACTGGGAGATGTACAACTTCCACAACCACCTGAGCAGCAAGCACCCCTACCAGTCGCACCCGCTGTCGTGGCCGTTCCTCGGTCGGCCGGTGAGCTACTACTACCCGCCGGGCGTGACCGAGGGCGACTACGGCTGCCAGGTCGCGAGCTGCTCGCGCGAGGTGCTGGCCATCGGCACGCCCGCGCTGTGGTGGGCGATGATCCCGGCCACGCTGGGGCTGGCAGCCCGCTGGGTGAGCAAGCGGGACTGGCGCGCGGCCGCGCTGCTGCCGCTGATGGCGGTGTCGGTGCTCGCGTGGATCCCCAGCGACCTGAAGTCCCGCACGATGTTCCTGTTCTACGCGCTGCCGGCGGTGCCGTTCCTGTGCCTCGGGCTGGCGCTGCTGGCCGGCTGGCTGCTGGGCCGCGGCGGGACCGCGCGGCGCACCTTCGGCTCCGCCGCGGTGGGCGTCTACACGTCGCTGGTGGTCATCAACTTCGTGTACCTCTACCCGGTGCTCGCGGCGGTGACGATCCCCTACTCCGACTGGCACGCCCGGATGTGGTTCAGCTCCTGGATCTAGAGGCGCGCGAGGTCGGGGCTGCCCGCGATGCACTCGACGCGCACGCCGTCGGGGTCGGTGAGGTAGACCGTGCGGACGCCGCCCGGCAGCTCCGACAGCGTCTCGGGGTGGGCCTGCCCGCCCGCGGCGCGGGCCAGGTCGGCCAGCTCGAGCACGTCGTCGACGCGGAAGCACAGGTGCGTGACGCCGCGCCGGTCCATGGGGCGCCGCTCACCGTCCCCGGCCACCGGCTCGTGCCAGTGCAGCAGCTCCAGGCGCAGGTCGTCGCGGCGCAGCATCCGGGACGTGAAGGCACCGCCGCGCTCCATGGTGGCGGCCAGCTCGTCGCCCGTGAAGTCCATGGTGAAGAGCTCCTGGAAGCCCAGGACGTCGACGTAGAAGCGGGTGGAGCGCTCGAGGTCGGCGACGCAGAGGCCGACGTGCGAGAAGGAGAGCAGAGCCAACGCGGCCATCCCAGGTTGTGTGGAGCTGAGGGGATTCGAACCACTCGCTCGCAGGCTCGTAGAGGCATTCTTACGTGCTTTTGAGCGTGCTGCGCAACCTTCGGGACGTGCTCGCGGCCGCTGAAGCATGCTCCGTCATGCCAGGGGGCATCACGGAAGCGCGTCCGAGTTGAGGAGTTGCCGACCGCCAGAAGGTGTCACTCGAGGTGTGCCGCCAGGACTCGGCAACGTTCCGCCACGAGGTCGGTCAGGCGCTCCGGCAGAGCGCTGTTCAGCTCCCGGACGGGCGCTGCTTGCACGGCCGTAGCCATCGCCGCGGGCAGCTCGGTGGCCATCCGATGGACCCGGTTGAGGACGTCATCCTCCGCGAGCGACAGCTGGGCGGCGACCGTGCGCCACTGCTTTGTGCCGACTCGCCCGGCCAGGTAGGTGCCACCGAGCTTCATGGCCATCCTGAACTTGGGGGCGTGGAAGTCCTGGTACGGCAAGGCGCTCGCCACGTCGTACAGCGGCGCGAGGCGGACCTGGGATCCGCTCAGCAGCAGCGAGTAGTTCTTGGCGTGCGCGTCAGGGCCGGCGAGCAGCCAGTTGAGGGCGAGCGCTTCGGCAAACCGCATCCGCGTCGCCTGGGCGGGCTCCCCCAGGACGTGTCGTTCCAGCAGGGAACCGATCCTGGAGACCGAGGGCCCCCCGTCGTTCTCGTACTTCGCGTCCGGATGCACCTTCAGCGCCTGGCAGAGATCCTCCTGGTGGACCCGCTGGATGCTGTGGTCCGCGCCGAGGATGCGGTCGTAGCGCTCCACGCTGACGGCCCGCTCGTCTCCGACTGTGATGAGGCGGGACGCGACGGCGACCACTCCGGCGCCTCGAGCTGCTTGCAGGCACAGGTGCTCGTTGAGGTCGTGATCGTCCAGCCCGCCGATGGCCGGCTTGAGGATGTGCGTGGTCGCAGACCGTCCGTAGGGCCTGCCCCAGCGTCGGCCGTCGCTGAACAAGGCGATCTTGGCCTGGGCGCCCGCAAGGCTCCATCGACCGCCTGAGCCCTGGGCCCCCAGCCACGCCGTCTGATCGGCCCGAACCTCCTGGAGCAGGGCCGCCACGTCAGACTCGGTGAGCCATTCGACCCCCGAGGGCGCAGTCTCGGCGGCCTGCTCCGCGGGCACGATCGTGAAGCGGCCAGGCAGGTCGCGACCCACGGCGGCCAACAGCCCCAGCGGGTGCTTCGTCGTCGTGTGGAACGTGCGTCCCCAGCGGGACAGGACCCGCTCGTTGTCCGGCAGCAACCCCCACAGCCAGGGGTTGACTGCCTCGTCACCATGCAGCTGCGCGGTCAACGGAAGCGACAGCGACAGGGGGGTCGCCTGATCACGGCGCTGCCACTCCGCGTCGTAGCGGAAGGTGATGTCACCGGCTGTCCGCGTCAGCGTGCCGACGACCACGGGACCGTCGAGCACCACGAGGTCCTTTCGTGCCATCAGTCCGTCCGCATCAGCGCGGCAAGATGCTCGTCCAGATCCACCTCAGAACCTGGCGTGGAAGGCGCCACGGAGCTGTGCCGCACGTCAGGCGCCTCGGTGTACAGCCCCACACCGAGCACAGCCAGGACGGTGAGGGCCAACTCGAGCTCGGCTCGCGGCTTGCCGGCTTCGAGGTCGACCAGCCACCGGCGTGACACGCCGGCGGCCGCGGCCAGGTCCGTCTGAGTCATGGCTCTGCGGGTCCGTGCTGCTCTCACGAGCCGTCCGACGTCGGCGGCCGTCATTACCTTCATGCTGGCTCCTCTGCGCACGAACGTGCGCAACCTTCATAGTGCACGTACCTGCGCTTCTTGGCAATCGAGGAGCGCACGAACGTGCACCAGCGCAGCAGTGCACGCTCGTGCACCCAATCTGGCTCGGGATGGAGGCTCTCCATCTGGGAGGCAGGAAGGGCATCAAACTCGGGCGGCGCATAGGTGAGGCAGCGGCATCACTTCGCTGTTCGCCCCCTCTGCAAAGGATCTACCCCTCACGGGGTCTGGGACGGCGGGTCGGACACCACGAGGGGTAGATCGGCCCCGTCTCCGGCGTGATCTACCGCTCAGGGGGCCAGGGACGGCGGGTCGGACACCACGAGAGGTAGATCGGCGACGAGGCCGGACTTTGACCGCCCGCGCGCGGCCTACGAGGCGGTGCTCTCCGAGACCAGCGACGAGGCCCGGGCCGCGGCGAACAGCTGCTTCCAGGACTGCACGTCGGGACGCCGCCGCAGCAGGGCCCGGCGCTCACGCTCGGTCATCCCGCCCCAGACCCCGAACTCCACCTGGTTGTCGAGGGCGTCCGCGAGGCACTCGGTGCGCACCGGGCAGCCCATGCAGATCG
>JBAVRG010000041.1:0-16029 GCA_049694795.1 Mycobacteriales bacterium | reverse complement strand
CCACCAGGCCGACGGCGAGCGGGCCGGCGAGCTGACGGCTGCGACGGGCGAGCTTGGCGCGCGAGCGGCGGGGGCCTGCGGTCGCGGGGCCGGTGGGTCTGGAACGGGGGGACTGGGTTGAGGTCATGGGCGCTGGTCGCTGCCCGGTCGCTGCGGCCACTGGGTGGGGCCGTGCGGGCGGGGCGGGGACCTCACCTCCTTCTCGATCTGGATCTGAAGCGGACCCGAAACACGCTAGGTGCGAGTGCTTGCAGTTGCTAGCGCACAGCAAGCAGTCGTTCGTCACTGCGCGGCATACCCGCAGGTCAGGGCGGTCTTCCTCTTTCAACCCGTGGTGCTTCTCACAGGGACATCCCCGGCGAACCGTCACCCGTTCGGGTGGCGGGAAAGGGGGTCCCGCGACCCGAAGGCATGAGTGGAGACCCAGCGGAGGACGGGACAGGGGCATGGACACGACAACCACGGGAGCCGTCAGGCGACCGCGAGCGGGCGCCTTGCTGGCGCTCGCCCTCGCGGGTGCCACGGCACTCACCGGGCTGCCGAGCGCGAGCGCCGCAGGCCGAACACCGCTCCAGACGGTGGTGATCACAGGTGCAGGCGACCTGGCGCACGCGGTTCGCGCCGCCGGCGGCCAGGTCCTGGACCGACTGCCCCTCATCGGGGGGGTGAGCGCGCGCCTTCCCCGGGGTGCTGAGCTCGACCCCCGCTACACCGTCGTCCCCGACCGCGCGGTCCGGGTCTCCGGCGGCACCGACAGCTCCGGTCCCGCCAGCACCGTCCGCTCCACCCTCGGCCTCGGCGCTCCCGCCGGCGAGGGCGCCGGTGTCACCGTCGCCGTCGTCGACACCGGTGTCGCCGACATCCCGGACCTCGCCGGCCGGGTCACGCACGTCGACGTCTCCGGCGCCGGCGTGGGTGACGGCTACGGCCACGGCACCTTCGTGGCCGGCCTGGTCGCCGGCGACGGCGCGTCCTCCGGCGGCGCGTACGCCGGTGTCGCCCCCGGCGCGAGCGTCCTCGACGTCCGGGTCGCCGAC
The DNA here is from genome assembly GCA_049694795.1 of Mycobacteriales bacterium. GTDB lineage: Bacteria > Actinomycetota > Actinomycetes > Mycobacteriales > SCTD01 > RYN-111. The sequence continues at coordinate 14,992 of JBAVRG010000041.1, read as the reverse complement.
GACGCAGGGAACTCCGACCTCGTCACCGTCCTCAAGGGCCTGCAGGCTGTCGCCGCCCACCCCGAGGTGGGCGTCGTCAACCTGTCGCTGTCGTCCGGCAGCCCGCTGCCCTACCAGCTCGACCCGCTCACCCAGGCGCTCGAGTCGCTGTGGTCCAGCGGCGTCACCGTGGTCGTCCCCGCCGGCAACGACGGCGCGAACGGCCGCCGCAGCATCACCAGCCCCGGCGTCGACCCGGTCCTGCTGACCGTCGGCGGCCTGGACGAGAACGGCACGGCCGCGCACAGCGACGACAGCGTCGCCCCCTGGTCCTCGCAGGGCCCGGCACCGCAGGGCGTGCAGAAGCCTGACCTGGTCGCTCCTGGGACGCACATCGTCAGCACCGCCGCCGTCGGGTCGGTCGTCTGGGACGGCAACCCCGCCTCACGCGTGGGCTCGGCGTACATGAAGGGCTCCGGCACGTCGTTCTCGACCGCCGTCACCTCCGGTGCCGCCGCTGTGCTGCTCGCCGCCCGCCCGGACCTGGCTCCTGACCAGGTCAAGGCCCTCGTCACCAAGACCGCGTACGACGTCGACGGTGGGCGTGCCGTCGCCGGCCGGGGCGGCCTGGACCTGGCCCGGGCGATGGCGGCCCGGACGCCCCGGCTGCGGGACGATGGTCAGAGCGAGGGCAGGGACGCCATCCCCGGCGACCCGCAGCTCTGGGACGCGTTCCTGCAGGCGCTGATGTCCGGTGACGCCGAGGCCGCTGCCAGCGCCTGGGCGCAGCTCTCGCCCCAAGCCCGGCAGTGGGCTGCGAGCGCCTGGGCGCAGCTGTCCCCCGAGGCCCGCCAGTGGGCCGCCCGGCAGTGGGCCGCACGCCAGTGGGCGAACGACGCCTTCTCCTCCGAGGAGTGGGTCGCCCGGCAGTGGGCCGCACGCCAGTGGGCAGCGCGCCAGTGGGCCGCACGCCAGTGGGCCGGTGACGGCTGGACCGCACGCCAGTGGGCGGCACGCCAGTGGGCCGCCGACGACTGGACCGCCCGGCAGTGGAGCGCGCGGCAGTGGAGCGCCGACGACTGGTCGGCCCGGCAGTGGTCCGCTCGCCAGTGGTCCGCTCGCCAGTGGTCTGCCACCGACTGGAGCTAGAAATCCCTCAGCCGAGGTCCTCCCCGTGCCGATCACGGGGAGGACGTTCGGTGTCAGCGGAGAGGTGAGCGCATGAGCGGCAGGCTGGCACGCCTCGTCGCCCTCGTCGCTGTCATCGGCGGCCTCGCGCAGGCCCTCGCCGCCCTCACCGTCCACGGCTCCGGGGCGATCGCCCCTCTGAGCGCGTACGGCGGCTGGCTGGCCTGGGCGCACGGCTGGCCCCTCGTGGGCGTCTGCCTGGCCCTCACCTTCGCCGGCGACTGGGTCGCAGTGCGGGTCCGGCACGGCGAGGAGACCGAGGAGCTCACGCTCTTCGAGGCAGCCTGCGTGGTCGACGTGCTCGTCCTGCCGGGCCTGTGGGCCCTGGTCCTCCCCGTCGTCGCCACCGTGCTCTGCTCGACGGTCCGCCGGCGCGGCGTCGTGAAGGTCGTCTTCAACGGCGGCAACCTGGCCGCCGCGGTGGCCGTGCTCGTCACCACGGTGCAGCTGATCGCGGTGCCCGGCCAGGGCCTGTCGGTGCGGACCATCGTCGGCCTCACCCTCGGCATGCTGGGGCTCACCGGGGTCAACCTCGTCGCGCTCTCCCGCGTGCTCGCGGTCGTCGGCGACGACGACCCCTGGCAGGTCGTGCGCGACGGCGTGCGGCTGTCCACCGTCATGGCGATCGGCACCGTCGCCCTGGGCGGCACCGCCGTCACCCTGGCCGCCGCGGCGCCCGCCCTGCTGCCCTTCTCGTTCATGCCGGCCGTCGCCCTGACGTTCGCCTTCAAGGCGGCCGCGCAGGAGTCCGAGGAGCGCCAGCGCTCGTCGCGGCTGCTCGCGCTCTCGCAGGTCCTGGCCGGCCGGCTGGACGCGGACGAGGTGCTCGACTCCTTCCTCGACCTCACCCGGCAGGCCTTCGGCGCGGACCTGGCCATGGCCGTCCTCGACCCCGCCGCGCAGCCGGGAGGGACGGCCCCGACGGCTGTCGTCGACGACCGGGAGCGCGGGCGCTCGCACCGCAACGCGACCGCGGCCGAGGCCGAGCTGCTGCGCCGGGCAGGAGCGGAGGGGGCCGCGCTGCTGCCCGAGGTGCCGGGCCTGTGGCGGGCCGCCCTGCTGGCGCCGCTCGAGGCGGAGGGTCGGCGCGTGGGCGTCGTCCTGCTCGCCACCCGCAACAAGCACCGCTCGCTGGGGTCACGCGACCTCACCCTGCTCACACCACTGGCGAGCGCCCTCGCGGTCGCGCTGCGCGGCGCCGCGCACCTGAGCCGGCTGGTCGAGGAGCGCAGCAAGCTCAAGGCCGTGGTCGACCAGTCCTCCGACGGCATCCTGGTGCTCGACGGCTACGGCGCGGTGCAGCTCTGGAGCCCCGCGGTCGAGGCGCTGACCGGGCGCACCGAGACGGCTGCCGTGGGCCGGCCGCTCGCCGCCGTCTTCCCGACGACCGGCACGGACGGCACCGCGCGGGACCCCTTCCTCGCCGGCCGGGCCCAGCTGACCCCCGCCAACCCGCAGGCCACCGTCGAGCTCACGCTGCTGCGCGAGGACGGCGAGCAGCGGGTGGTCCGGTGCGCGCACGCTGCCGTCTTCGACGAGGACGACGTACTGGTCCGGGACGTCGTCATCGTGCACGACGTGACCCGCGAGCGGCAGGTGGAGCGGCTCAAGGCCGACTTCATCGCGACCGTGTCGCACGAGCTGCGCACGCCTGTGACGCCCATCAAGGGCTACGCCGACCTGCTCCGCCGGCGCGGTCACGCGATGAGCGAGGAGAAGCGCAACGAGTGCCTCGAGGTGATCGGCGACCGCGCCGCCCACCTGTCGCGCCTGGTGGAGGACCTGCTGCTCGCCTCGCGCATCTCGGCGACCGAGGGCAGCGCGCAGGCCAAGGTCGACATGGCCTGCGACGACCTGGCGTCCCTGGTGCGGCGCGCCTGCGGTGACTTCGGCGACCAGAACGACCGGGTCACGGTGGAGGTCCCCGAGGGCCCGGTCGAGGTCGCGTGCGACCCGGTCCGCGCCATCCAGGTGCTCACGAACCTGGTCGGCAACGCGCTGAAGTACTCCGCCCCGGGGACCCCGGTGCGGGTGCGCCTGCAGCTGGTCGGCAACCGCGCCGTCGTCGAGGTCGAGGACGAGGGCCGCGGCATCCCGGCCGACCAGCTCGAGAAGGTCTTCGAGAAGTTCCACCGGGTCGAGGACCCGATGCTCATGACGACGGGCGGCACCGGACTGGGGCTCTACATCGCCCGGCAGCTGGCGCAGGCGATGGGCGGCGAGCTGTCCTGCACGTCCACGCTGAACGTCGGGTCGGTGTTCCGCTTCACCCTGCTCGTCGCGCCGACGGCGCCCGTGCAGCGGGCCCCCGAGGCGACCCCTGCCGCGCCCGCGACCACCGGTCCCCGACCGCGGCACGCACCCCCCTGGGTGACGGCCCCGCCACGCCCGGAGCCCGCTGACGGCGTGATCGCGTAGGAGAACGCTAGGGTTCTGTCACGAAGCGCCGCACGCCAACCGGCGTGCGTGGCACCGGGGCACGTCCCCGTCTGAGACAGGAGGACCCCGTGGCGGAGACCTACAACGGCTACTGCGTGAAGTGCAAGGAGAAGCGCGACTTCGACGGTGAGGTCAAGGTCAGCGACTCTGGCCGTCGCATGGCGCAGGGCACCTGCCCCGTCTGCGGCACCAAGATGAACCGCATCCTGGGCAAGGCCTAGCCAGTACCGCACGAAGGGCGGTCCCCCTCGGGGGGCCGCCCTTCGGCGTTCCCAGGGGGAGCCACTGCCGGTGATCTTCCGCTCGTCGGGGTCATGGGCGGCGAGTCGGGCCCCACGAGCGGAACCTCGTCCCGGTCGCGCCCGCCCGCTGTGGACGCCTGACCCGCCTGTGGACGTCCGTCCCGCTCCACAGCCTCGAGGTGTCACGGTGGCTCCCCGCCCACCTGGAGGTCCCCTGTGCGTCCCGTCCTCGCCCCTGCCGCCCGACGCCACTGGCGCGACCCGCAGACCCTCCAGCTGGGGTGCGGCCCGGTCGACGCGGTCGTCCTCGAGGGACTGGGTCCCGACCGCCGGCTGGTGCTCCCGCTGCTGGACGGCACCCGCACCCGGGAGGAGGTCCTGCTGGCCGCGCAGCAGCAGGGCTGCGCCGACACCGAGCAGGTGCTCTCGACCCTGGAGCAGGCCGGTCTGATCCTGGACGCCGACGCCCTGCACCCGGTCGGCCTCGAGCGCGGCGAGCGGGACCGTCTGGCACCCGACCTCGCCGCGCTCAGCCTCACCCGGGGCGGGGGCGCGTCCCAGGCGCTGCTCGGCCGCCGGCAGGCCCGGGTCCTGGTCCAGGGCGCAGGCAGGGTCGGCGCTGCCCTCGCCACCCTCCTCGGCGCCGCGGGGGTCGGCACGGTGGACGTGCGCGACCCCACTCCCGTGCGCACGTCCGACACGGGACCAGGCGGTCTGGACCCCGACGAGGTGGGCCGTCGGCGCGACGAGGTGCTGATGCGCCGGCTGCGCACCGTCGGCTCGCACCGCCACCCGGACCTCGTCGTTCTCACCGAGGACGATGCGGAAGGCACCGGCGCCGTGCTGGTGCGAGACGGCACCCCGCACCTGCTGGCGCGAGTGCAGGAGCGCCTGGGCGTCGTCGGGCCGCTGGTGCTGCCCGGCAGCTCACCGTGCCTCACCTGCCTCGACCTGGTCCGTTCGGCCATCGACCCGCAGTGGCCGGTGCTCGCGGCGCAGCGCGACCACCCCCGGCCCGGCCCAGTCGCCTGCGACACCGTGCTCGCCGCCGCGGTGGCGTCCCAGGCCGCCCTGCAGGTGCTGCAGCTGCTCGAGGGCGACACGCCGGCCAGCGTGGGCGGCACGCTCGAGCTGCACACCCCCGGCTGGCGCTGGCGTCGGCGCACGTGGCCGAAGCACCCGGGGTGCCCCTGCGCCTGGGCCCGGGCCCAGTCCGCCTGACGGACCGGCTCCCCCTCGACGGGCGCCCCAGTCCCGGTACCGCGACACTGGAGGGGTGAGCGACATCCCCAAGCGTGCCGTGACCCGCGGCGCCAAGCTGGCCACACTGCCGCTCGGCGTGGCCGGCCGCGGCGCCCTCGGGCTGGGCAAGCGCATCGGGGGCAAGCCCGCCGAGGCGGTCACCGCCGAGCTCCAGGCCCGCACCGCCGAGCAGGTGTTCCAGGTCCTGGGGCAGCTCAAGGGCGGCGCCATGAAGTTCGGCCAGGCCATGAGCGTCTTCGAGGCCGCGCTGCCCGAGGAGGTCGCTGCGCCGTACCGGGCAGCGCTCACCAAGCTGCAGGAGGCCGCGCCGCCGCTGCCGGCCACGACCGTGCACGCCGTGCTCGCCGAGCAGCTCGGGGAGCACTGGCGGGAGCTGTTCGCCGAGTTCGACGACCGGCCTGCTGCAGCGGCGAGCATCGGACAGGTCCACAAGGCGGTGTGGGCCGACGGCCGCGCCGTCGCGGTCAAGATCCAGTACCCCGGAGCCGGCAAGGCCCTGCTCAGCGACCTCAAGCAGCTCGGCCGGCTGGCCCGGGTCGTGAGCATGTTCTCCCCGGGGCTCGACATCAAGCCGCTGCTGCGCGAGCTGCAGGAGCGCGTCGCCGAGGAGCTGGACTACCGCCTGGAGGCCACCAGCCAGGAGGCGTTCGCGGCGGCGTACGACGGGGACCCGGAGATCGCCGTGCCGCACGTGGTCGGCGGAGCGGACCGGGTGCTGGTCACCGAGTGGCTCGAGGGCATCTCGCTGGCGGCGGTCATCAAGGACGGCACCCCGGAGCAGCGGGACCAGGCGGCCATGCTGCTGGCCCGCTTCCTGTTCTCCGGACCGGTCCTCGCCGGGCTGCTGCACGCCGACCCGCACCCCGGCAACTTCCGCCTCCTGCCCGACGGGCGGCTCGGCGTCATCGACTTCGGCGCCGTCAACAGGCTCCCCGACGGCGCCCCCGAGCCGATCGGGCGGCTGGCCCGCCTCGCGCTCGAGGGCCGCGCCGAGGAGGTGCTCCAGGCGCTCCGGGACGAGGGCTTCGTCAAGCCCTCCATCACGGTCGACGCCGACGCCGTGCTCGCCTACCTGCTGCCGCTGCTGGAGCCGATCAGCGCGGACACGTTCCGCTTCACGCGCGAGTGGCTGCGCGGGCAGGCACTGCGGCTCGGCGACCCCCGCTCGCCCGCCAACCAGCTGGGCCGGCAGCTGAACCTGCCGCCGGCGTACCTGCTCATCCACCGGGTCACCACCGGCACGATCGGGGTCCTGTGCCAGCTCGGCGGACAGGCGCCCTTCCGCGAGCTCATGGCGCAGTGGCAGCCCGGCTTCGCCGTCCCCGGGTCGAGCGCGGAGCAGCAGGCCGCAGCGGCGGCAGCCCGCCGCGTCCCTCCGCCGGAGCAGATCCCGACCCCCGAGGTCACCGCGATCGTCGAGCCTCCCGAGGACGACACCCTCACGACGCCGCGCTGAGCCGCCGGGTCACCACTGCCCTACCACCAGGCCTCGTCGAGCTTGCCCTCGATCGACCGGAGGTTGTCGCGGGTGCACCGCTCGCACAGCCACTGCCGGCCGCGCTCGCCGACCTGCAGCGACCAGGTGGCGGGCCGGTCCTCGACGGAGGTGCCGCACACGCCGCAGGTGGCCGGCTCGCTCATGCGGTCAGTGTGGCTCAGTCCGGCAGGATCGTCATCGTCGGTACGGCGGTCGCCGGCGGCAGGTCTGCCGCCGTCGCCGCGGGCGGGACGGGCGCGGCGGAGGCGGGGACGCCGTACGCGGGGGTGGGCAGGCCGAGGAAGGCGCTCCCGGCGTCCGCATTGGCCAGCCGGATGAGCAGGCCGATCCCGATCACCGTGCCGGGCACGTAGTGGCCGCCGAGGACGCCGAGCACCCCGAACGCCGCGGCCACGCCCTCGAACGCGAGCACCGCGTTGCGCATTGCCGGGGTGCCCTGCAGGGCAGCGCCGAGGAAGACCGCGCCGGCGGCCACGAGCAGGGTGAGCAGCGTCCAGCCGGTACCCGCGCCGGAGTTGGCCAGCGAGAACAGCGCCGTGACAGCCGCCTGGACGAACAGCGCGCTGCGCACGCTGCTGACAGAGGGGTGCACACCCGGTCCATCGGCGGTGCCCGACCGCGTCTTGACGGCTACACCCAGGTCAGGGCCGTGGCTCCCGGATCGGCCCGCCAGCTCCCCCGCACGGCCGTCCACACGTGCCCGGACACGCGGACCGAGGAGATCCCGTACGGCGCCGCGTGCGCCACGAGCCAGCTGGCCGTGGCCCACGCCACCGCGGGGCTGCCCGCCCGGTCCAGGCCGCCCGGACCGAGCTCCAGCACGGCCTGCGCCTGCAGCCCGGCTCGGCTGCGGTCGGGGTGCGGCACGGGGCGGTAGCGGCAGGACAGCCCGGCGGGCGCCTCGCCGGTCAGGGCACGGGCCAGCTCGCGGGCGGACTGCTCCCACTGCGCGTAGGCCGCCGGGGCCGCGCTGTGCTGGACGTGCTGGGCGGCCTCGGTCACCGGCAGCTGCGCCCACCCGGGCACGCGGCGCAGGTGCCGGTAGAAGCTCGCGGCCGCCAGCCGCGGCGTCCTGATGGTCTGCGCGGAGCCCCAGCCCTGCGACGGCCGCTGCTGGAACAGCCCGAGCGAGTCCCGGTCGCCGTAGGAGAGGTTGTGCAGGCCCGACTCCTGCAGGGCGGTCGCGAGCGCCACCGTCACGGCGTGGTCGGGCAGGCCCAGGCGCTTGCCGACCGCGGCGATGGTCGCGGCGTTCGCAGCCTGCTCGAGCGTGAGGACGACATCGCCGGTGGTGCACAGCGGGACGGCCTCCCGCTTGCCGCTGCCGCAACCGGCGGCGAGCAGCGCGAACGCGGCAAGCGCTGCCGCGAGGCGACGGGACCTCATGCCCCCCAGCGTAAGCAGGGCGCGCGACACGGAAGCACAACAAGGAACCTGTTCTCGCGCCTTCCTTGCGCCCGCGTACCGATGTCGTGTTGTCTGCGCTGCGTCCGCCCCCGTTCCGGGGGCGCAGGCGCGGAGGTCAGGGACGATGGCCCTGCAGGACGACGTGACGGCAGCCCGCGACGCCGTGCGCGCACTGGAGCGCGCGAGCGCTGCGGTCGCGAGCCACTACGGCGGGAGCGTCGACGCGCGCCGGCTGCAGTCCGACGTGGCCCGGGTGGCCGAGGACCTCCACCTGCTCTGCGGCGCGGAGCCCCCGCCCCCGCCGACGCTCGAGGTCATCGACGACACGGTGTACCCGCAGGACTTCTGGATGGACGCCGAGGACGAGGGTCTCGGTGGCGGCCACTAGCTCTCACGAAGGGAAGGCATGACCACCACCACTCCCCCGGCCGCCCCCGCAGGCACCGGCGCACCAGGGCGCGCCCGCATCGCGGCCCGCACGCTGAGGACCGACCGGTGGTGGGTCCAGCCGCTGGTCACCGTCGCCGTACTGGTCGCTTTCATCATCTACTCGACGATCCGGGCGTTCATGGGGTCGGACTACTTCCACGACCCCTACATCTCGCCGTTCTACTCGCCGTGCCTGGCCGACGCCTGCGGGGACGCGCCGCACCTGAGCATCTTCCCGACCAACGCGTTCTTCACCCCGGCGATCTTCATCCTGGTCTTCCCGCTGGGCTTCCGCCTCACCTGCTACTACTACCGCAAGGCCTACTACCGGTCGTTCTGGCTGTCACCGCCGGCCTGCGCCGTCGCGGAGCCGCACACGAAGTACACCGGCGAGACGCGCTTCCCCCTCATCGGCAACAACATCCACCGGTACTTCTTCTACGCCGGCGTCGTCTTCAACGTGATCCTCACCTACGACGCGATCATCGCCTTCCGCTTCCCGAAGGACGGCGGCCACGCGTTCGGCATCGGCCTCGGGTCGATCGTGCTGGTCGTCAACGCCGTGCTGCTGTGGCTCTACAGCCTGTCCTGCCACTCGTGCCGGCACATCTTCGGCGGCCGGCTCACGCACTTCTCCAAGCACCCGCTGCGCTACCGCTTCTGGACCTTCGTGTCGAAGCTGAACCACCACCACATGAAGTTCGCGTGGGTCTCGCTGTTCGGCGTGGCCCTCACGGACCTGTACGTCTACCTGGTCGCCTCCGGCGCCTTCTCCGACCCGAGGTGGATCGCCTGATGCCCGTCCAGACGCACGAGTACGACGTCGTCGTCATCGGGGCCGGTGGCGCCGGCCTGCGCGCCGCGATCGAGGCGCACGACCAAGGCGCCCGGGTGGCCGTGGTCTGCAAGTCGCTGCTGGGCAAGGCCCACACGGTCATGGCCGAGGGCGGCATCGCCGCGGCCATGGGCAACCTCTACCCCGACGACAACTGGCGCGTGCACTTCCGCGACACCATGCGCGGCGGCAAGATGCTCAACCACTGGCGCATGGCGCAGCTGCACGCCCAGGAGGCTCCCGACCGCGTCCGGGAGCTCGAGGGGTGGGGTGCGCTGTTCGACCGCACCAAGGACGGCCTCATCAGCCAGCGCGACTTCGGCGGCCATCGCTACGCCCGCCTGGCCCACGTCGGCGACCGCACCGGTCTCGAGCTGATCCGCACGCTGCAGCAGCGGACCGTCGCCCTCGGCATCGACGTCTACATGGAGCACACCGTCACCAAGGTGCTGACCGGCCCGGACGGCGCGATCACCGGCGCCTTCGGCTATCGCCGCGTCGACGGCGAGTTCGTCGCCTGGCAGGCGCCGTCGATCGTGCTGGCGACCGGGGGCATCGGCAAGGCCTACATCGTCACCTCCAACTCCTGGGAGTACACCGGCGACGGCCACTCCCTGGCGCTGCAGGCCGGCGGCTCCCTCATCAACATGGAGTTCCTGCAGTTCCACCCGACCGGCATGGTCTGGCCGATCTCGGTGAAGGGCATCCTCGTCACCGAGTCGGTCCGCGGCGACGGCGGTGTGCTCCTCAACTCCGAGGGCCGCCGCTTCATGTACGACTACATCCCGGACTTCTTCAGGAAGGAGACCTCCGAGAGCGAGGAGGAGGGCGACCGGTGGTACGAGGACAAGAAGAACAACCGCCGGCCCGCTGAGCTGCTCCCCCGCGACGAGGTCGCCCGGGCCATCAACGCCGAGGTCAAGGCGGGGCGCGGGTCACCGCACGGCGGTGTCTTCCTCGACATCGCCAACCGGCGCTCGGCGGAGTTCATCCGCAAGCGGCTGCCCTCGATGTACCACCAGTTCATGGAGCTGGCGGGGGTGGACATCACCAAGGAGCCGATGGAGGTCGGCCCGACGTGCCACTACGTCATGGGTGGCGTCGAGGTCGACCCCGACTCGCAGGCCGCCGCCGTACCCGGCCTGTACGCGGCCGGTGAGGTCTCGGGCGGCATGCACGGCTCCAACCGGCTCGGTGGCAACTCGCTGTCGGACCTGCTGGTGTTCGGCAAGCGCGCCGGCGAGTCCGCCGCGGCGCACGCGAAGTCGGTGGGCGCGACGCCGCTCTCCTCGGACCAGCTCGCGCAGGCCGAGGCCGAGGCGCTCGCGCCGTTCGAGCCCGGCGGCGAGAACCCCTACGCCGTCTGGCACGCGCTGCAGGGCGCCATGCAGGACCTCGTCGGCATCATCCGCAACGGCGACGAGGTCCGGCAGGCCCTGTCCGTCATCGAGGACCTGAAGACCAAGCGGCTGTCGGCCGAGGGCGGCCGGGCGTTCAACCCCGGCTGGCACCTGGCCCTCGACATGAGGAACATGCTCCGCGTCTCGGAGTGCATCGCCAAGGCGGCGCTGGAGCGGGAGGAGAGCCGCGGCGGTCACACCCGCGACGAGTTCCCGGCCGCCTCTGCGGAGTGGGGCAAGCTCAACCTGGTCTGCAACCTCGGCGACGACGGCGGCATCTCGCTCACCCGCAAGCCGCTTCCCCAGATGCCGGACGACCTGGCCCAGATCTTCGAGGAGGCAGCGCAGTGAGCGGTGGAGGGCACAACCCGGCGAAGAGCGGGACGCGCACCTACCAGAAGCAGATGCGGGTCTGGCGCGGAGACGCGGACGGTGGTGCGCTGCAGGACTTCACCGTGCAGGTCAACCCGGGTGAGGTCGTGCTCGACATCATCCACCGGCTGCAGGCGGAGCAGGCCTCCGACCTGGCGGTCCGCTGGAACTGCAAGGCCGGCAAGTGCGGCTCCTGCAGCGCCGAGATCAACGGCAAGCCGCGCCTGATGTGCCTGACGCGCATGGGCGACTTCGCCGAGGACGAGGTCGTGACCGTCACGCCGATGCGCACCTTCCCGGTCATCCGCGACCTGGTGACCGACGTGTCCTTCAACTACGAGAAGGCCGCGTCCATCCCGCACTTCACCCCGAAGGCGCGCGAGGAGGACGGCACCTACCGGATGCAGCAGGTCGACGTCGAGCGCTCGCAGGAGTTCCGCAAGTGCATCGAGTGCTTCCTGTGCCAGGACGTGTGCCACGTCGTGCGCGACCACGAGGACAACAAGCAGGCCTATGCCGGGCCGCGCTTCCTCATGCGCATCGCCGAGCTCGACATGCACCCGCTCGACACCGTCGACCGCAAGGCCTTCGCGCAGGAGAACGCCGGCCTCGGGATGTGCAACATCACCAAGTGCTGCAGCGAGGTCTGCCCTGAGGGCATCCACATCACCGACAACGCGCTGATCCCCCTCAAGGAGCGCGTCGTGGACAAGAAGTACGACCCGCTCACCTGGCTGGGCAACACCATCCGTCGCCGTCCGAAGGAGTCATCGTGAGCGACCACATCTACCGCGTCACCGAAGTCGTCGGGACCTCGCAGGAGTCGGTGGCCCAGGCCATCAGGAACGGTGTCGCGCGGGTGTCGCGCACGGTGCGCAACGTCGAGTGGTTCGAGGTCACCGAGACCCGCGGCGCCGTCGCAGCCGACGGCGGCATCACGTTCCAGGTCGGCCTGAAGGTGGGCTTCCGGCTCGAGGGGTAGCCCCCACCGGCCCACGGCGGCCATGTCACCTGTTGCTGCGCAGGGAGGTCATCGGTGCACCCGAACGGCCTAGCGGCCCTGCGCCCGGTCGAGTGGTCCTGAGCGTCCCCTCGCAGGCAGCTCCGCCGTACCTCCTCCACCGTTCGGTGTAGGGAGCAGCACCGTGAGCGCAACGGGAGCCCCGCAGGGGGCCATCGAGGCGCCGGTCGGCGTAGTCGGCCCGCGCTTCCAGGACAGCCGACTGTGGCTTTACAGGCTGTGAGCAGGTGTGTACCAACTGTGACGTCACCGGCAAATGCCGCAACCGAGACGCATCGGGAGGATCAACTGCACTGAGCCGAACGCGACGGCGCCCAGCCGCTCGATCACGACAAACGGCACCCCCGCTGAGAGGCGGGTCCGCAAAGCCACGGGTCCTCAGGCAGCACTCGCTGCACGGACAGCCGGGCTACCGACGATCAAGCAGGAGCACCCCATGCACCGCTGTTCCCCTGGCAAGCGATCATGAACCGCGTCCTCGTCTGCGCACCGGCCGTCTCCGACGAGCCCGTCGTCGTGGTCGCCGACGGCAGCTACGAGACCGACTCCGAGCGCGTCTTCTGGCACACGGTCCGGGACGCCGAGGTCCTGCGCCTCCCCCTGGACGCCCCCGTCTCGGTCCGCCCCCTGCACACCCCCCGGCAGCGCACCGCGAGCCCCAGCCTCCCCCTTCCCGGTGAGCGCGCTCTCCTCGACGCGGTGATGCATCAGCGCCAGCACACCGAGCACCTGCCGATGGCCTTGCCTGCGGCCGACGCCACTGCCCTCGAGGCAGCCCTGGCCCGGGCCCTGCGCCACGGGGACAGCGCGACCGCGTGCGCCCTGGCCGAGCTGCTGCGTGCCGAGGCGGGCCTGCAGCACGTCTACCGCGTGGTCACCGACTGCCTGTCCGGGATCGGCCAGGACTGGGCGAACGGCCGCACCAGCGTCCTCGCCGAGCGCCGGGCCACCGGCACCGCGCACGCGGTCGTCCAGCGGCTGCAGCTCACCACCAAGGCGCCTGACCGCGACGGGACCGTGGTGGTGGCCGCACCGCCCGGTGACCGGCACCGCCTGGTCCTGGAGGTCCTCGCCCACCTCGTGCGGGAGACCGGCCGTCCGGCACTGGTCGTGGAGGACCTGCCCCTGGAGGAGCTGCTCGAGCTCGCCGCCGCTCCCGACACGGCGGCCGTCGTCCTCAGCGCCCACGCGCCACTGGCCCCGGCGTACGCCAAGGACATGCTCACCCGTCTGCGTGAGACCTCACCCGACCTGCTGCTGGTCGCCGGCGGCTCCGGCCTGCCTCGCAGCCGGGCCTTCGTCCGGGCCTGCGGTGCCGACGTGGTGACCGACGACCCTGCCGAGCTGCTGCAGGCGCTCGACGAGCGCACCTCCGCCCTCACAGCCCGGGAGCGCGAGGTGCTGGTGGCGGTCGCCGACGGCCTCACCAACGCCGAGATCGCCGAGCGGCTCGGTATCGCCCCGGCGACGGTGAAGACGCACCTGGACCACGTCTTCGCCAAGACCGGCACCGTGCACCGCGCCGCCGCGGTGGCCCGCGCACTGCGCCAAGGCTGGATCCGCTAGCCCTCGGGACCTCCCGAGGGCGCCCCTCCCGCCCCTGACCTTCCCGACCGGGCCACCTGGCCCCGCCGGCCCCCGGCATGCCCCGACACGCCCCCACGCGGGCCGCCGCATGCCCTCCCTTCCCTGGAGCCCGTCATGTCCCGTGCCCTGCGCACCCTGCTTCTCACCCAGCTCGTCACCGCACTCACCGGCACCGCGATCGCTGCGCACGCCGCACCGCGGCCCACCGCGGCAGAGCGCCCCGCCACCGTGACCCACGTCGTCGTCCGGCCGGTCGCGGAGGCGGTGACCCGTCCAGCCGTGATCCCGAAGCGCGCGCTCCCCAAGGCCCACGCGCCACGGACCGCAGCCAAGCCCACCCCGGTACGGCGTCCTGCGCCGCGTCGTCATCCGCGGGTGCGCCACACCGCCCCGGCGCGGCCCGCCGTACCGGTGCTCACGCCGCTGCTGCGCATGCAGCAGGCGGTGGCGCGGATCCCTGGCTACCCCCGCGGGGGAGCCCTGTGGGTGCTGGCGGAGAAGGACGGCTTCTGGGGCACCGCGGACTGGTACCACGGAGTCATCTACGTCTCGCCCCGCGTTCCTGCCAACCGCGTCTACGACGTCGTGGTGCACGAGTGGAGCCACCTGCTGTCCGTGCGGGACTACGGCAACGACGTCCCCACCGCGACCGACGCGATGAACGCGTGGTTCGGCGGCAGCGACCTCGTGGGCGCCGAGCGGGCAGCGGACTGCATGGCCCGTGAGCTGGGGGCGTCGTGGACGCACTACACGAGCTGCGACAACCCCACCTGGCGCAAGGGAGCAGCGCGGCTGCTCGCCGGGCAACAGCTCTGACGCACCAGTTTGCCTGCAGCTGTAGGGGATCTGCCCCACTGATCCCCTACAGCTGCAGGTGAAGGAGCTGGCCCTTCCTGCCGACACTCCCGATGTGGGGCAGTGGTCCCCGGGAGGCATCGTGAAGCAGCTGCAGATCACCCGGACGCGTCGGGTCCCTGCGCCCGCCGAGATCGACACGCGCACCCCGAGCGGTCGCGTCCTCCCCTTCTGACCCGACAGGTCAGCTCTGGGCGAGGGCGACGAGACCGCCTAGCCCGACGAGGTACAGGGTCACCACGACGAGGGAGTCAGGGCCCATCCGCGCGACGTTGCGGGACGGCCGGAACAGCAGCCCGACGACGTACACCGCGGTGAGCAGCGCGCCCAGCGCGGTGAGGTAGATGTCCGTGTCGTGTGCCTGCGGGAGCACGGCCCGCCCGGCCAGGAGGTCGGCCAGGACGAAGAGCACCGGCAGGAAGGCGTTGCCGCCGAAGATGTCGCTCATCGCGAGCTGGTAGTCGCCCATGCGCGTGC
>JBAVRG010000040.1:0-17797 GCA_049694795.1 Mycobacteriales bacterium | reverse complement strand
CCCCGGCGCCGAACCCGGCCGAGATGGCGCCCCACGCCGCGGAGCCGCCGCGGAGCTGCTCGGCCACCCGCGGGCCCAGCACGAACAGCGCGGGCAGCACCAGCGCGTGGTAGGCGGAGAAGGACAGCAGCGTGGTCCAGACCCAGTCGCGAGAGCGCACCTCCCGCCAGCCGCCCGCCAGGTCGGCGAGGAAGTGCTGGGAGCCCTCCCGCCGTACCGGGCGTGGGCGCAGCGCAAGGAGGGTCGCCGCGCTGACCGCGAAGGTGCCCGCGTCGGCGGCCACCGCTCCGCCGGGCCCGAGCACCGCCACCAGCACGCCGGCGACGGCCGGCCCGAGCACCATGCTGACGTTGGAGGTCAAGGAGAGCAGCGCGTTGGCGGCCTGCTCCTCGCCGCCGGCCACGACCTGCGGCACCAGCCCCAGCACGGCGGGCCGGAAGAACGCCTCCGCGGCGCCGTAGACCGCCTGCAGCAGCATCAGCCGCCCCACGGTCGCGCTCCCGGAGAGCAGCAGGAACGCGGTGACCCCCTGAGCCGCCGCACGCACCACGTCCGAGCCGAGCATGGTGAGCTGGCGGGGCAGCCGGTCCGCGACGACCCCGCCGACGAGCACGAACAGCGCGAGCGCGGCGGCGCTGCTGCCGAGGACGAGCCCGACCTCCGCGGCGCCGGCACCCGGCAGCGAGAGCACCGCGAACGGCATCGCGACCATGACCAGACGGTCGCCGAGCACCGACACGGCCTGGCCGGCGAACAGCAGCGCGAAGTCGCGGTGGCGCAGCACCGACGTCCGGCCGGGCGCGAGCAGCGCCTCCGGGTCGTCGGTGGTCGTGCTCGGCGTGCTGATGGCCCCTCCCCAAGGTCGTCGCATCATCGCAGCCAGGACCCCTGCCGTGCACGTGAGTTCCCCTGCGGCACAGGGCATGGCACGGTGGGGGAGTGCCGATGCAGATGCGCGGGGAGCCGCAGCACCCGGGACTGCTCGACCTGCCGTGGGAGCTCCCCCTGGAGCAGTGGCCGGCCTCGCGGCTGGTGGGCCTGCCGCGCGGCATCTCCCGGCACGTGGTGCGCTTCGTGCGCCTCGAGGACACCGTCTTCGCAGTGAAGGAGATCGGCCGGTGGTCCGCCGAGCGGGAGTACGCCGTGCTGCGGGCGCTGGAGCGCAGCGGCGTGCCCGCCGTGCACCCGGTGGCCGTCGTGGAGGGTCGCACGGCCTCGGACGGCAGCCCGCTGGAGACGGCGCTGGTGACCAGGCACCTGGAGTTCTCACTGCCCTACCGCGCGCTGTTCTCCCAGACGTTGCGCCCCGAGACCGCCGTGCGCCTGCTGGACGCCCTCGCGGTGCTGCTGGTGAGGCTGCACCTGGCGGGCTTCTACTGGGGTGACTGCTCGCTGTCCAACACGCTGTTCCGACGCGACGCAGGCGCCTACTCCGCGTACCTCGTGGACGCCGAGACGACCGAGCAGCACGCCGCCCTTACCGACGGGCAGCGCCGCGACGACCTCGAGATGGCACGCACCAGCACGATCGGCGAGCTCATGGACCTCAGCGCGGGCGAGCTGCTCGACTCGGCCGTCGACCCGATCGAGACCGGGGACACCGTCGTGGCCCGCTACGACGCCCTGTGGTTCGCCCTCACCGGGCCGCAGGTGGTGCGGGTGGGGGAGCGCTTCCGCGTCGAGCAGCGGATCCGGCAGCTCAACGCGCTCGGCTTCGACGTCGCCGAGGTCGAGGTCGTCACCGGTCTCGACGGGGACCAGGTGCGGGTGCAGCCCAAGGTGGTCGACGCGGGCCACCACGCGCGTCGCCTGCTGCGCCTCACCGGGCTCGACGTCGAGGAGAACCAGGCCCGGCGGCTGCTCAACGACCTCGACGCCTACCGCGCCGCGACCGAGCAGCACAGCGAGCCCGAGGAGCTCGTCGCCCACGACTGGCTCGCCGAGGTCTTCCGACCCGTGGTGCGTGCGGTGCCTCGTGAGCTGCGTGGCAAGCTCGAGCCGGCAGAGGTCTTCCACGAGGTGCTGGAGCACCGCTGGTTCCTGTCCGAGCGGGCCGGGCGCGACGTGGGTCTCGACACCGCCACGACCAGCTACGTCGAGCAGGTGCTCCGGCACAAGCCGGACGAGCGCGCGCTGGTGGGTTCCCCGTGATCCGGTACGGCGTCGCCACGTCCGCGTTCCAGGTCGAGGGCGCCGTCGCCGCCGACGGCCGCGGACCGTCGACCTGGGACGAGTTCTGCACCCGGCCCGGGGCGGTCCTGGACGGCTCCGACGCGACGGTCGCCTGCGACTCCTACCACCGGGTGGACGAGGACCTGGCCCTGCTGGCGGGGCTGGGGGTGGCGTCGTACCGCTTCTCGGTGGCCTGGCCGCGGGTGCAGCCGGACGGGCGCGGAGCCCTCAACGCCGCGGGGCTGGCGCACTACGACGGGTTCGTGGATCGCCTGCTGGACAAGGGGATCACACCGCTGCCGACGCTCTTCCACTGGGACCTGCCGCTGGCGTTGGAGCGGTCCGGGGGCTGGCCGGCCCGCGACACGGTCCCGCGGTTCGTCGACTACGCCCTCGCGGTGACCGACCGGCTGGCCGACCGGGTCACGACCTGGGCGACCCACAACGAGCCGTGGTGCACCGCCTTCCTGGGGCACGCCGCAGGCGTGTTCGCGCCCGGCGACCGCGTGCCGGAGCACGCGTTGGCCGCGGCGCACCACCTGCTGCTCAGCCACGCCCTCGCCGCAGACGCGGTGCGGGCCGCGCACCCGCACACCGAGGTCGGCATCGTGCTCAACCTCGCGCCGGTGCGCTGCGAGCCCGACGGCGACCCCGCGGCGGCGGACGTCGTCGACGCACTGCAGAACCGGCTGTGGCTCGACGCGCTCGCCGGCGGCAGCTACCCGGTGCCGCTCGTCGCGGCCCGCGACGGCGACCTGGACAGGATCAGGGCGAGCGCGGACTGGCTCGGGATCAACTACTACACGCCGTTCCGCGTCGGGCCCGCGGCCGACGGCAGGGCTGGGGTGGGCCAGGACGTCGACGCGTTCCCCGGGGCGCCTGACTTCTCGTTCCGGCCCAGGCCGCCGCTGACCACGATGGGCTGGGAGATCGACCCGGGTGGGCTGGAGGACGTCCTGCGCCGGGTGGCCGGTCAGCTGCCAGGGCTGCCGTTGCGGGTCACCGAGAACGGCGCGGCCTTCGCGGACACGGTCGTTGCCGAGGACGGCAGCGTGGACGACCAGGACCGGGTCGCCTACCTGCGCGGGCACGTCGAGGTCGTGGAGAGGCTGGCGGCCGAGGGGCTGCCGGTCACCGACTACCTCGCCTGGTCGTTGCTGGACAACTTCGAGTGGGCGCAGGGCTACACGCAGCGCTTCGGTCTGGTGGCCGTCGACCCCGGCACCCTGCGCCGGGTACCGAAGGCGTCCTACCGCTGGTACGCCGAGCACCTTCGTGGGCGACCGGCGTCCTCAGCCCTTGAGGCCGCCGGCGAGCAGTCCCCGGACGAAGAAGCGCTGGAGCGCCAGGAAGACCACCACCGGGATGAGGATGGACACGAACGCCCCGGCTGACAGCAGGTGCCAGGCGGTGCCGCGGGTGCCGCTCAGGTTGGCGATGCCGACGGTGAGGGGCGCGAGCTCCGGGGTGCTGGTGAAGGTGAGGGCGACGAGCAGGTCGTTCCACACCCAGAGGAACTGGAAGATCCCGAAGGCGGCCAGCGCGGGCGTGAGCAGCGGCAGCAGCACCCGGAAGAAGATCTGCACGTGCCCCGCGCCGTCCATGCGGGCCGCCTCGACGAGCTCACGGGGGATCTCGCGCATGAAGTTGTGCAGCAGGAAGATGGCGAGCGGCAGCGCGAAGCAGGAGTGCGCCAGCCAGACCGTCCAGTAGGTGTTGGTCAGCCCGGTCTGGTTGTAGATCTTCAGCAGCGGGATGAGGGTCACCTGGATCGGCACGATCTGCAGCGCGAAGACCATGACGAACAGCAGGTCGCGGCCCTTGAAGTCGATCCACGCGAAGACGTAGGCGGCCAGGGAGGCGAGCGCCAGCGGGATCAGCACCGAGGGGATCGTGATGACGAGGCTGTTGAGGAACGCCTGGCCGAGGTTGACCCCGCTGTCGGAGCTGAGCACGGCGCGGTAGTTGTCGAGGGTGAGCTGGGGGTCGTTGAAGAAGGTCCACCAGCCGGTCGTCTTGATCTGCCGCTCCGGGCGGACCGACGACAGGGCCAGCCCGAAGGTCGGTACGGTCCACAGCACGCCCAGCACGACGGCCGCCAGGGAGGCCCACGGGGAGGTGAGGCGCTTCTTCGCGCCGCCCGCGGCGGTGGTGAGCGAGCCGACAGCCGGAGCGGTGGTGAGCGGGACGCTCGCGGTGGCGGTCATCGGCCCTCCGAGGCGCGCAGCTGGCGGACGTTGTAGAAGACGATCGGGATGACGAGCAGGAACAGCACCACCGCGAGCGCCGCGCCGAGGCCTTGGTTGTCGGCGCGGAAGCTCTGCGTGTAGAACTCGTTCGCGATGACGTTGGTGTCGAACTGGGCGCCCGTGACGGTGCGGACGATGTCGAACACCTTGAGCGTCGCGATGGCGATCGTGGTGAGCACGACGATCAGCGAGGGGCGGATGCTGGGCACCGTCACGTAGCGGAACATCCCCCACGCCTTCACGCCGTCGAGGCGAGCCGCCTCGACGATGTCGTCGGGGATCGCCTTGATCGCGGCCGACAGCACGGTCATCGCGAAGCCGGCCTGGATCCAGATCATGATGATGATGAGGAAGACGTTGTTCCACGGCTTGTTGATCAGCCACTGCTGCGGTGTGCCGCCGAGCCAGACGACGATCTGGTTGAGCAGGCCGATCTGCTGGATGCTGCCCTGGTCGGGGCGGTACTCGTAGACGAACTTCCAGATGATCGACGCCCCGACGAACGAGATCGCCATCGGCAGGAAGATGAGGGCCTTGGCCACCGCCTCGAAGCGGGCCTTGTCGACGAGGATGGCGTAGAGCAGCCCGACCGCGGTCGCCACGAAGGGTGTGAGCACCACCCACAGGACGGTGTTGCGCAGCACCGTGCGCTCGTCCGGGTCGGTGAGGATCTTCGAGTAGTTGTCGACGCCGATGAAGCTCTTGCCTGCGGCGTCGAAGAAGGACTCGTAGACGGTGCGCGTCGCGGGGTAGAGCAGGCCGATCGAGATCAGCGCGACGGTCGGCAGCAGGAAGGCCGCGGCCACGGCGCGGTCGGCCTTGCGGCCGCTGAAGCGGGTCGCGATGAGCAGGATGGCGCCCACCACGGCCAGGAAGACCAGGACCGCGGTCACCATCTGCGTGAGCTTCTCGGAGCTGGTCACCGTCACCTCCGGTGCGTCCGGGACCGGACGCGCGGATCGCCGCGCGCCCGGTCCCGGGTCAGGGGCCTACTTCGGCCAGGACGCCTCGATCTTGTTGACTGTGTCCTTCGTGCTCTGCCCGGTGATCCAGTTGGTGGCCTGCTTCCAGAAGGAGTCCGAACCGACGGCTGCGGGCATCTGGTCGGACCCGTCGAACCGGAAGACCGCCTTCGGGTCCTGCAGGATCCCCGCCGCGAGCTTGTCGATGGGGCTGACCAGCTTGCTCGCGTCCAGGCCCTTGTTGGCGCTCACCCAGCCGCCGTTGGGGGTTGCCGCCACCTTGTTGTTGGCCCAGGTGTCGGTCGACAGGTAGGTCTGGAACGCCTTCACCTCGGGCCGGTCGGAGAAGGCGAGGATGAACTCGCCACCACCCAGGACCGGCTTGCTGGTGGCGTCGACGCCCGGCAGGTAGAACGCGAAGACGTCACCGTCCTCGGCCACCTTGGTGCCCTCCGGCCAGTTGGCGGCGTAGAAGCTCGCCTGCCGGTGGAAGGAGCAGTCGCCCTGCAGGATCGGCAGGCCGCCGTCCTGGAAGGTGGTGCTGGCGATGCTCTTCACGTCACCCAGGCCGCCGTTGACGTACTTGGGGTTCTTGAGGAACTCGCCGACCTTGTCGAGCGCGGCGGTGGGGGCGGCGGAGTTGAACGGGATCTTGTGCTGCACCCACTGGTCGTAGACGTCCGGGCCGGACAGGCGGAGCATCATGTCCTCCATCCAGTCCGTGATCGGCCAGCCGGTCGCCTCACCGCTGCCGACGCCGGCGCACCACGGCTTCTTGCCGGTCGCCGCGATCTTGTCGGACAGCGCCTTCAGCTCGTCGAGCGTCGTGGGAACCGTGTAGCCCTTGTCCTTGAACTCCTTGGGGGAGTACCAGACCAGGGACTTCACGCTGGCGCCGAGCGGCGCGGCGTAGAAGGTGCCGTTGACCGTGCCGTAGGCCTTCCAGTCCTTGTTCCAGAACTTGTCGACGTTGGCGGACACCTCCGCCGGCGCGGGCTTGGCCCTGCCGGTGGCGACCAGCTGCTGCACCAGGCCGGGCTGCGGGACGATCGCGAGGTCCGGCGGGTTGCCGGCCTTGGCGCGGACCAGCACCTGTGCCTCGAAGGACTTGTCGCCCTCGTAGTTGACCTTGGCGCCGGTGCACTGCTCGAAGGGCTTGTAGGAGTCGATCTGCGGCTTGTCCTCGGGCGTGACGATGCCGGTGTAGATGCTGACCGACTTGCCCTTCAGGTTGCCGTACTGGCTGTAGGCCGAGCAGTCGGTCTTGGCACCGCTGTCGTTCGAGGCCTTGGACGAGCTCCCGCAGGCGCTCGCGCCGACGGCCAGGGCGAGCAGGGCGACAGCGGGAAGCCCGCCTCGTGGAATCCGACGGGTCATGCAGGGACCTCCCAACAGGGGGCGCCGCTGCGTGTCGCGCCCCGGGCCCGCCATGCAAGCGCTTGCGTTACGACGGGGCAACAGGAGGGCGAGGCAAAGCGGGTCACGATCCGGTAACGAAGGCTCTCAGGAGCGCGGCGGCGCCGTCGTCCTGCGCACCTGCAGGTGGACCGGCATGACGACGTGCTCGTGCCGGCGCGACAGCTGCCCCTGGAGGGCGGCGAGCACCATCTCGGCGGCCAGCCGCGCCTGCCGGGCGACCGGCTGCTCGACCGTGGTGAGGCCGATCAGCGGGGACAGCTCGTGTCCGTCGACCCCGATGACGGACAGGTCGCGAGGGACGCTCAGCCCTTGGTCCCGGGCGGCTGCGAGCACGCCGAACGCCATTTCGTCCGAGGCGGCGAAGACGGCCGTGGGAGGCTCCGGCAGGGCGAGCAGCGCAGCACCGGCGGCACGCCCTCCCTCGGCCGTGAACAGGCCGGGTACGTCGAGGCTCGCGTCCGGCTCGAGGCCGGCCTCCCGCATCGTCGCCAGCCAGCCCGCACGGCGGTCCGCGGGGGCGGTGAAGTTCAGAGGCTCGCGCGGATCGCCTCCTACAAAGGCGATCCGGGTGTGCCCGAGCTGGAGCAGGTGGCCGGTCGCGTGCGTCGCCACCGCCACGTCGTCGATCCGCACCGACATGGCGCCGGGCACCGACGCGCCGATGAAGACCGTGGGCAGCCCAAGGGCCCGCACCCCGTCGAGCTGGCTGCCGGTGAGCGGCACGGTGAGCACCACGACACCGTCGACTCGGCCCCGCAGTGCCTCCGGTGCGAACAGGGGGCGGTCCCCGTCGTCCGGCTGGTCGAGGCCGATGAGGAGCGCGTCGTAGCCGGACCTGCGCAGCTCGGCCTCGACCGCCGCGATGGCCTGCGAGAAGAACCACCGCTCGGGAAACGGGGTGATGACCGCGATGGCAAGGGTGCGCCCGCTGGCCAGGGTCGACGCGGAACGGCTGGCGACGTAGCCGAGCTCGGCGGCGGCGCGGCTCACCGCGAGCCGGGTCTGCGCCGACACGTTGGGCAGCCCGCGCAGCGCCCGGGACACCGTGGCCGTGGAGACCCCGGCCTCCCGCGCCACGTCTTCGATACGGGCGTTCATGTCCGCCTTTCCTGCAACCGCTTGCAGTGGCCGCGAGTGTGGCGCACCATGCGCCGGACGACAACGCATCGCGCGTCGCCGCTCACGACCCTGTGCACGACCTTGCTCATGATCACATCGTGATCATCGCGCAGCACGACCGCGCACCCGGCACGACCACGAGACGCACATCAGCGCAGCACGCCGGGCAGCCGGCGCGGAGGGATGGACTGGCATGGCAACGGTGACTTTCGACGCTGCGTCGCGGCTCTACCCCGGTGGCGAGCGCCCCGCGGTGGACTCCCTCGACCTGCAGGTCGGTGACGGCGAGTTCCTGGTGCTCGTCGGGCCGTCCGGCTGCGGCAAGTCGACCTCGCTGCGGATGCTCGCCGGCCTCGAGCCCGTCGACAAGGGCCGCATCTGCATCGGGGACCGCGACGTCACGGGCGTCGCGCCCAGCGACCGCGACATCGCCATGGTCTTCCAGACCTACGCCCTCTACCCGCACATGACGGTGGCGGCCAACATGGGCTTCGCGCTCAAGATCGCCGGCGTCCCGAAGGACGAGATCGCCAAGCGCGTGCGGGAGGCCGCGAAGGTCCTCGACCTCACCGACTACCTCGACCGCAAGCCCAAGGCGCTCTCCGGCGGCCAGCGCCAGCGCGTGGCCATGGGCAGGGCGATCGTCCGCAGCCCCCAGGTGTTCTGCATGGACGAGCCGCTGTCCAACCTCGACGCCAAGCTCCGCGTCGCGACGCGCACCCAGATCGCCAGTCTGCAGCGCCGGCTGGCCGTCACCACGCTCTACGTCACGCACGACCAGGTCGAGGCGATGACGATGGGCGACCGCGTCGCGGTGCTCAAGGACGGTGTGCTGCAGCAGGTCGACACGCCTCGCGCGATGTACGACCGGCCCGCGAACGTGTTCGTGGCCGGCTTCATCGGCTCGCCGGCCATGAACCTGTTCGAGCTGCCGGTGGGCGCCGACGGCACCACCCACCTCGGTCACTTCGCGCTTCCGCTGCCGCGCGAGGCCTCCGGCGCGCTCACCGGCGACCAGGTCAGCGTCGGGGTGCGGCCCGAGGACCTGCGGCTCGTGGGCGACGGCGAGGGCATCCCGGCAACGGTGGAGCTCGTCGAGGAGCTCGGGTCGGACGCGTTCCTGCACGCCAGCGTGCGCGGCAGCGATGGGACCCAGCTGCTCGTCGCCCGGGTCGACCCGAAGGCGCCTCCCGGCAAGGGCGAGGTGGTCTCGCTGGCCCCCACGACCGACAACCTGCACTGGTTCGACGCCGCGAGCGGCCGGCGCGTCTCTGCGTGACGGCGGGCTACAGCTCGGTGGCCCAGGGCGGGTCCGCCCCGGCCCGGCCGCAGGTGACCGCGGCGGCCCGCAGCCCCCGCTCGAGCGCCGCGGCGACGAGGTCCGGCGTCAGCTCCCGCAGCCGGCCACCGAGCTGCCCGTCGCGGTGCAGCTGCTCGAGCAGTCCCGCCATGAACGTGTCGCCGGCACCGACGGTGTCGACCACGTCCACCGGGACGGCGGGACGCCGTACCAGGGTGTCGCCGTGGACGGCGAACGCGCCGTCGGCGGCGCAGGTGACCACCACGAGCGCCGGGCCGGAGGCGGCCCAGCAGCGCGCCACGTCCTCCGGGTCCTCGCCGGGGTGCAGCACCTGCAGGTCCTCCGTGCTCGCCTTGAAGACGTCCGCGACGGCCAGCCAGCGCCGCACGTCGGTGCGCACCGCGTCGAGGTCCCCGAGCAGCGCGGGCCGCAGGTTCGGGTCGATGCTCACCGTCGCCCGGGAGCGGGCCCGCGCCAGGAAGCGCTCCAGCACGCGGCCACCGGGCTGGCGGGCGAGCGCCAGCGACCCCGCGTGCACCGCGTGCACCTCGGGCGGGACCACCTCCAGCTCCTCGTCGCGCCACTGCCAGTCCGCGGTCCCCTCGAGCAGGAACCGGTACGTCGCCGCTCCCTCGGGGCTCAGCTCCACCAGGGCGACGCTGCTGGGCTCGAGCGCGTCGACGGCGTGCGACAGGTCGACGTCGCTGCCCTCGAGGTGCGCGCGGAGCAGTGCCCCGGAGCTGTCGCGCGAGAGCCGGGCCAGGAAGACGACCGGCACCCCGAGCCGGGCGAGCGCGACCGCGGTGTTCGCGGGGCTGCCACCGGGCAGCGCGGTGTACGTCGTGGCGTCCTGCGGGACCAGGTCCACGAGTGCCTCGCCGCACACAGCGATCCGCCCGGTCCCCACGACCCGAGCATGGCAGGGAGCGAGATGACCCGCAGCAGCTGGTGGCAGGACGGCGTCGTCTACCAGGTCTACGTGCGCAGCTTCGCCGACGCGGACGGTGACGGGGTCGGCGACCTGCCCGGCATCACGTCCCGGCTGCACCACCTCGCCGACCTCGGCGTCGACGCCCTGTGGCTGACGCCCTTCTACCCGTCGCCGATGGCAGACCACGGCTACGACGTGGCCGACCAGTGCGACGTCGACCCGCTGTTCGGCACGCTGGCCGACGCCGACGCGCTGCTCGCCGAGGCGCACCGGCTCGGGCTGCGGGTCATCGTCGACCTGGTGCCCAACCACAGCAGCACCGCGCACCGCTGGTTCCAGGAGGCGCTCGCCGACCCGTCGTCTCCGGCGCGCGACCGCTACCTGTTCCGGCCGGCACGCGCCGACGGCGGGCCGCCGAACAACTGGCAGTCGGTGTTCGGCGGTCCCGCCTGGACGTTCGACGAGCTGTCCGGGGAGTACTACCTGCACCTGTTCGACAGCGGGCAGCCGGACTTCGACTGGCGCAACCCCGAGGTGCACGCCGAGTGGGAGCGCATCCTGCGGTTCTGGCTCGACCGCGGCGTCGACGGCTTCCGGATCGACGTCGCCCACGGCCTCTACAAGCGCGCCGACCTGGCCGACCACCCGCCGGTCGCGATCGAGCACGACCCCCTGTTCCACGCGGTCTCGTCGCCGTACGCCTGGGACCAGCCCGAGGTCGTGGACGTCTACCGGCGCTGGCGGGAGATCACCGACGCCTACGACGACCGCGTGATGGTGGGCGAGGTCTTCCTCTCGGAGCTCGAGCGGGTGGCGCGCTTCGTCGGCCCGGACCGGCTGCACCAGTCCTTCAACTTCCCCCTGCTCGCGGCACCGCTGGACGCCCAGGTGTGGCGACGGCTCATCACCGAGGCGCTGGAGGCGTTCTCGCACGAGGGGAGCGGCCCGACGTGGGTGCTGTCGAACCACGACGTGGTCCGGCACGCGACCCGCTACGGCGGCGGCGAGCGCGGGCGGGCCCGGGCCCGCGCCGCGACGCTCACCCTGCTCGGCCTGCCCGGAGCCCCCTACCTGTACGAGGGCGAGGAGCTCGGTCTGGAGCAGTCGCCGGTGCCGCCCCAGGCCCGTCAGGACCCGATCTGGCGACGGTCGGGTGGCACCGTCGAGGGCCGTGACGGCTGCCGGACCCCGGTGCCGTGGACGCCGACCCCGCCTGGCCACGGCTTCACGACCGGTCGGCCGTGGCTGCCCTTCGACGAGCACGCGGCGGTGCGGTCGGTCGCCGCCGAGGCGGCCGACCCGACGTCCACCCTGGCCTTCTACCGCCAGGCCCTGCGCGTACGGCGGGAGCTGCGCACCGAGCTCGGGCGCGCGGTCCGTTGGCTGGCGGCGCCTCGGGACGTGCTGGCGTTCGCGCGGTCCGCTGCGGGGGCCGAGCTGGTGGTGGCTCTCAACACCGGCGAGCAACCGGTGCCGGTGCCGGTCGCCGGGTGCGAGGTCCTCGTCGCGTCAGGGTCAGGGGTCGCCCTCGACCAGGGGGAGCTGCTGCTGCCGGCGGGGACAGCGGCCTGGGTGCGCCGGCACGTTTGAGCCGCGCTCCACGGGCGATCGGACAGGGAACCCGTCTTCACCGGAGGTCACCGTGCCCGACGCCATCGTGCTGCTCAAGAACGACCACAAGGACGTGGAGAGGCTCTTCAAGCAGTTCGAGAGGCTCGGTGACCGGGCCTACGTCAGCAAGCGCAAGGTCGTCGACGAGATCATCGAGGCGCTCAGCGTGCACGCCGCCCTCGAGGAGCAGCACTTCTACCCGGCGGTGCGCGAGCAGTCCACGGACATCGAGGCCGACGTGCTCGAGGGCCTGGAGGAGCACCACATCGTGAAGTGGACGCTCTCGGAGCTCGCGGACCTCGACCCGGAGCACGAGCGCTTCGACGCCAAGGTCACGGTCCTCATCGAGAGCGTGCGCCACCACGTCGAGGAGGAGGAGGGCGAGATGTTCCCGGCGGTGCGCGCGGCGCTCGGGCGCAAGGCGCTGCAGGACCTCGGAGAGGTGATGCAGAGCGCCAAGCGGTCGGTACCGGTGGCACCGCACCCCAAGGCCCCGGACGAGCCACCCGCCAACCTGGCCGCCGCTGCCGGCGTCGTGGTCCTCGACCGGGCGAAGCGCAGGCTCGGCCGGCGCCTGCGCTGAGGCATCCTCAGGGGGTGCTCGAGCTCGACAGCGACAGGCAGGCCGGCCTGGCACGGACCCTGGAGGAGTCCGCGCGGGTGCTCGCCGCGGTGCGCTACGGCTCGGCGTTCCCCTTCGGGGTCGGACGTGTCGTCCTGAACCCGGACAACCCCCTGGCGACCGGCAGCTTCGCGGCCGGCCTGGACGGCGACCTCGGGGACGTCGAGCGCACCCTGCTCGCACTGCCGCTCGTCTGGCGCGAGGCCGGCCGCCACCAGGTCGTGGTCCTCGCCAGTCCCTCGAGCGCGCCGGAGCTGGACCTGCTCGCCGAGGAGTGCGGCTACGAGGCGGCGGAGGAGACGACCACGATGCTGCTCACCGACCCTCGGCAGCTGGTCGACCACGAGCCTGGTGTCCTGGCCCGGCCGCTGCCGGAGGAGCACGAGGACCAGCTCGGGCCGCTGCTCGCCCGGGCCTTCGACTGGTCGCCGTCGGTGGGCAGGCGCCTGCAGGTGGTGCAGGGGCACCGTCTCGACGACCCCCGCCACGTCGCGCTCGCCGCCGTCGAGGGCGGCGAGGTGCTGGGGGTGGGCACCGGCTTCCTCCACGGCGCCACCGGTCAGGTCGTGCACGTGGCCGTGGCCAGGGCTGCCCGCGGCCGTCGGCTCGGTCGGGCGCTCGCCAGCGCCGTGTCGTCGACCCTGTTGCAGCGGGGCGCGAGCCTGGTCTGGCTGACCGCCGAGGCCGGCAGCCTCACCGAGCGATTCTTCGCCGGGCTGGGGTTCGAACCCGCCTACGACGCCGTGCTCTTCACCTGTCCCGTCGAACCGTGACGAGTCCGTCGCCGAAGCAGATGATTCCGGGATGATTGGAGTGGCTGCGAATGCGGTAGGGGGGTGATCATGCGGGGACAACCGCGACGACCGGACCGAGGAGGACGAGACGACGTGGTAGAGCTCAAGAAGGGCACCAGGGTCACCGGCAACGACCGGAGCACCCTCACCGACCAGCTCAAGCGCAAGTACGAAGGCGGCGCGAGCATCCGGGCCCTCGCCGAGGAGTCGGGGCGCTCCTACGGCTTCGTGCACCGGATCCTGTCGGAGTCCGGCGCCAGCCTGCGCGGTCGTGGCGGTGCGACGCGCAGGAAGACCAGCTAGGCGCCTGCGCGCACGGCCCGGCCCGGACAGATCACCGGTCCGGGCCGCGCTCCTGCGCGGGTCGGCTCGCGCGCCCGCGCTCGGGGGTGGAAGGCTGAGCGCGAAGCGCAGGCCGACCGCACCGACCTAGGGGAGTACGTGGATCTCACGCTCAGCCCGGAGCAGCACGCCGTCCAGAAGGCCGTCAGGGAGTGGGTCGACGACGTCGTCACCCCCCGGGCCCTCCAGAACGACCGGGAGGAGCGCTTCCCCCAGGAGGCGCTCGACGGCCTGCGGCAGACCGGCTTCATCGGGCTGTCCATCCCCGAGCAGCACGGCGGAGGCGGCGGTGACCCGCTGTCCTACGTGCTGTTCATCGAGGAGCTCGGCCGCGGCGACGCCAACGTGCGCTCCATCGTGTCGGTCCACCTCGGACTGGTGGCGGGCTCCATCGAGCGCTGGGGGACCGAGGAGCAGAAGGCGGCGTGGCTGCCCCGGATGGCCTCCGGGGAGGTGCTCGGCTGCTTCGGCCTGACCGAGCCGGACTTCGGCTCCAACCCGGCCGACCTGCAGGCCACCGCGGTCAAGCAGCCCGACGGCGGCTACCTGCTCAACGGCAACAAGATCTTCATCACGAACGGCACGATCGCCGGGGTCACGCTGTTCATGGCGCGGACCGGTGGACCGGGCGCCAAGGGCGTGTCCGCCTTCCTGGTGCCGAACGACAGCCCCGGCTTCGAGGCACGCAAGATCCACGGCAAGCTCGGCCTACGCTCGTGCGACACCGCGGAGCTCGTCCTGCGCGACGTGAAGGTCGGCCCCGAGGCGCTGCTCGGCGGCGAGGAGGGCAAGGGCATCCGGGTGGCGCTGACGGCCCTCAACGACGGCCGCATGTCGCTCGGGGCGTCCTGCACCGGCCTGGCCCAGGCGGCGCTCGACACCATGATCCGCTACACCACGGAGCGCAAGCAGTTCGGCAAGGTCATCGCCGGCCACCAGCTGGTCCAGGAGCTCATCGCCGACACCGCGGTCGAAGTCGACTGCGCCCGGCTGCTCACCTGGCGGGTCGCTGACCTCAAGACGCGCGGGGAGGACTACTCGCTCGCGGCGTCGAAGGCCAAGTTCTACGCCTCGGAGGCGTCCGTCCGCGCCGCGAACAACTGCGTGCAGGCGCATGGCGGCTACGGCTACATCGACGAGTACCCCGCGGGGAAGTACCTGCGCGACGCGCGTGTTACGACGTTGTACGAAGGCACCAGCCAGATCCAGAAGCTCATCATCGGTCGAGCGCTGACGGGCATCTCCGCCTTCTGAGCCTGCTCGAGAAGGGGGGGTCGTCGTGGCTGGATCCATGGGCCCCGGCAGCCCGATGCAGATGATGCGCTCGTTCCAGCGGGACGCGGCCGTGGTGCAGCGCAAGCTCGCGCCCGGCACGGTCCGCCGGATCGCGCGCTTCGCGTCGCCGTACAAGCGCGACCTGCTCGTCTTCCTGGCGCTCATCGTCGTCGACGCGCTGGTCGCGGTCGCCAACCCGCTGATCTTCAAGCAGATCATCGACAAGGGGATCGGCAAGAACCCGCCCGCGACGGGGCACGCCGACGTGGTCCTGGCGATGGCGCTGCTG
Source organism: Mycobacteriales bacterium (assembly GCA_049694795.1). Taxonomy (GTDB): domain Bacteria; phylum Actinomycetota; class Actinomycetes; order Mycobacteriales; family SCTD01; genus RYN-111. The sequence goes on along the minus strand of JBAVRG010000040.1, from coordinate 2,712 downwards.
CTGGTCGGCCTGGCGCTGTTCGACGCGATCCTCGGCCTGGTGCAGCGGTGGTACTCCGCGCGCATCGGCGAGGGCCTCATCTACGACATGCGCTCGCAGGTGTACGCGCACGTGCAGCGCCAGCCGATCGCCTTCTTCACCCGCACCCAGACCGGTGCGCTGATCTCGCGGCTCAACAACGACGTGCTGGGGGCCCAGCAGGCCTTCACCGGCACCCTGTCGAACGTCGTGAGCAACGTCATCGGCGTCGTCACCGTGCTCATCGCGATGCTCATCCTGTCGTGGCAGATCACGCTGCTCTCGCTCGTGCTGCTGCCGGTCTTCGTCATCCCGGCCCGGCTGCTCGGCACCAAGCTCCAGGAGCTCACCCGCGAGTCCTACGGCCTCAACGCGCAGATGAACACCACGATGACCGAGCGGTTCAACGTCTCGGGCGCGCTGCTCGTCAAGCTGTTCGGCCGCCCCGAGGGCGAGGACCGCGACTTCCGCGACAAGGCCGGCCGGGTCCGTGACATCGGCGTCACGACGGCGATGTACGGCCGGGTCTTCTTCGTCTCCCTGACGCTCGTCGCGTCGCTGGCCACCGCGCTCGTGTACGGCGTCGGCGGGACCCTCGCCGCGCAGGGGACGTTCTCGGTGGGAACCCTGATCGCGCTCTCGTCGTACCTCACCCGGCTGTACGGCCCGCTGACGGCGCTGTCGAACGTGCGCGTCGACGTGATGACCGCGCTGGTGTCCTTCGAGCGGGTCTTCGAGGTGCTCGACCTGGAGCCCATGGTCGCGCAGTCGCCGACCGCCGTGCCTCTGCCCGCCGGTCCGGCCGCCGTGGAGTTCGACGACGTGCAGTTCCGCTACCCGTCGGCCGAGGAGGTGTCGCTCGCCTCGCTCGAGTCGGTCGCCGTGCTCGACACGACGGTGCCGAAGCAGGTCCTGCACGGCATCTCGTTCCGCGCCGAACCTGGTTCGCTGGTCGCCCTCGTCGGCCCCTCCGGTGCAGGCAAGACCACCATCTCGCAGCTCGTCACCCGCATGTACGACGTCCAGGGCGGCGCCGTCCTGGTGGCCGGGCACGACGTCCGCGAGGTGACCTTGCAGTCCCTGCGCGACCTGGTCGGGGTCGTCACCCAGGACGCCCACCTGTTCCACGACACGATCCGGGCGAACCTCGCCTACGCGCGGCCGGAGGCGACGGAGGACGAGCTGTGGGCAGCCCTGGACGGGGCGCAGGTAGGTGACCTGGTCCGGTCCATGGACGACGGCCTCGAGACGGTCGTGGGTGACCGGGGGTACCGGCTCTCGGGCGGCGAGAAGCAACGGATGGCCATCGCCCGCCTGCTGCTGAAGGCCCCCGGAGTGGTGGTGCTCGACGAGGCGACGGCGCACCTCGACTCGGAGTCGGAGGCGGCCGTCCAGCGGGCCCTCGCGACCGCCCTGCAGGGTCGCACCTCGATCGTCATCGCCCACCGGCTCTCCACCGTCCGCGAAGCCGACCAGATCCTCGTCATCGAGGACGGCCGGATCGTCGAGCGCGGCCGGCACGAGGAGCTGCTCGCCCACGAGGGGCTCTACGCCGAGCTCTACCGCACCCAGTTCCGCGCGCAGGAGCGTCCGGACCTGGAGCCGGTCGTCACGGACTGACAGGGCGCCTCCACCGCGCACCGCCCGGGCTCTGGCAGGCTCTCCCGCCGTGGAGGACGTGACGGGCCAGGGGGCAGCCGAGCCGGTCGACCCCTGGGCACCTCCGGCGGGGGAAGCCGCACCGCGGCCGCCCTGGGCGCAGCCCGGTGGTGCGCAGGCGTGGCCCGCGTCGTGGCCGCAGCCGGGTGGTTCCGGCCCCTGGGCCCCCCAGACCTGGCCGTCGTACGGGTGGGGGCCGGCGCCGAGGTCGACGAACCGCTGGGCCGTCGCGGCCCTGGTGACGGGCATCCTCGGCCTCGTGCCGGTCGCCCTCGGCGCGGGCATCACGGCACTGGTCCAGGTCCGTCGCCGCGGGCAGGCGGGGTGGGGCATGGCGATCGCCGGTCTGGTCCTCGCCGGCCTCTGGACCGTGGTGATCGCGCTCGCGGTGGCTGCTGTGGTGCTCGGCTCGGACTCCGGCGGTGCGCTCGGCCGGGTCGCCGATGCCGGCTCGACGAGCGTGGGCAGCTGCCTGCAGTCGCCGACCGGCGACGGCAGCGTCTCCACCCTCGTCGACTGCACCGAGTCTCACGACGGAGAGGTCTACTTCGTGCAGGACCTCGGCCCGACGGGCTGGCCCGGCTACAGCGAGGTCGACAAGCGCGCCGACGACGCCTGCTTGGGCGCCTTCGAGGACTACGTGGGCACGTCGTACGACTCCTCCGACGACGACTACGGCTATTTCGCGCCGGACGAAGGGGAGTGGGCGTCCGGCGAGCACCGCGTGGTGTGCGTGGTCCTCACGCCCGACCCGGTGCACGAGAGCGTGCGCGACAGCGGTCGCTGAGGCCTCTCGCCCCCGCGGATGACAATCCCTTGCCTCAGGCACCGTGGGGCAGCATCTTCTGCGGCATCCCGGAGGGAAAGACAGCCAACCTCATGCAGGCTGACGTGCCTGTGTGCCTGCCGATGACGAAAGGCTCCCCGTGACGACCACTCGCAAGGCCACGGCCCGCAAGACCACCGCCCGCAAGGCAGCAGCGAAGCCCGCAACCCGCCGGACCGCTCCCGAGCTGGCCGTGGTCCCCGACCTCG
>JBAVRG010000039.1:0-3116 GCA_049694795.1 Mycobacteriales bacterium | reverse complement strand
GTGCGGGGCAGCGCGCTGGTCGGCTGCTGCAGCGCGGTGGTGCGCGGCAGGGCCTGCGTCGGCTGCGGCAGGAGCACGGTGGTCGCGCCGCCGAGCAGGTCGCGCAGTACCCGAGCGACCTGTGCAGCCGTCGGGCGCTCCAGCGGCGACCGCGCGGTCATCGCCTCGAGCAGCGCGGCCCAGCCGTCGGGCAGCGTGGGCGGCAGCACCGGAGCCCGGTGCAGCCGCGCCATCGCGGCCTCCACCGCCGGCCCGTCGTACTCCCGCTTGCCGGTCAGCGCCTCGAGCAGCACCAGGCCGAGCGCGTAGACGTCGGTGGCCGGACCGACGGTCTCCCCCGCGACCTGTTCCGGTGCGAGGTAGGACGCCGTACCGACCATGAGACCGGTCGAGGTGACCTTGGCTGCGTCGACGAGCCGCGCGATCCCGAAGTCGGTGAGCTTGACCTTGCCCGCGCGGCCGATGAGGACGTTGGCCGGCTTGATGTCGCGGTGCACCAGGCCCTGGGCGTGCACGTGGTCGAGCGCCTCGGCGACGGCCAGCCCGATCTCGGTGATGCGGCGGACCGGGAGAGGACCGCGGCGGATCGCGTCCGCCAGGGTCTCGCCCTCGACGAACTCCATGACGACCCAGGGCCGACCGGAGGTGTCGGTGCCGGCGTCGTAGACCTGCACCAGCGAGGGGTGCGAGAGCCGGGCGAGGGTGCGGGCCTCATCGGCCGCGCGGGCGCTGGACTCGTCGTGCGCGACGGTGACGAGCTTGAGGGCGACTACCCGGTCGAGCGAGGTGTCGGTGGCGCGCCAGACCTCGGCAGTGCCGCCCCGGCCGACGAGGCTGTCGAGGCGGTACCTGCCGCCGATCACCGCGGCAGCGGGGATCGCCTGAGTCGGGTCGTCGGGGGCGGTCAACGCGCGGCGACCAGCTCGGCGATCTGCACGGCGTTGAGGGCGGCGCCCTTGCGCAGGTTGTCGTTGCTCACGAACAGCGCGAGCCCGTGCGGTCCGTCCTGGCGCACCCGCCCGACGAAGGAGGGGTCGGCGCCGGCGGCCTGCAGCGGGGTCGGCACGTCGGTGAGCTCGACGCCCGGGGCGCCGGCGAGCAGCTCCAGAGCGCGGGCGACCGACAGGGGCTGCGCGAACTCGACGTTGAGCGCCAGCGAGTGGCCGGTGAAGACCGGCACCCGCACGCAGGTGCCGCTCACCCGCAGGTCGGGGATCGACAGGATCTTGCGCGACTCGTTGCGGAGCTTCTGCTCCTCGTCGGTCTCGAACGACCCGTCGTCGACGACCGACCCGGCCATGGGGAGCACGTTGAAGGCGATCGGCCGGACGTACTTCACCGGCTCGGGGAAGGCCAGCGCCGACCCGTCGTGGACCAGCTCCGTCGCCTTGTCGGCCACCGCCCGGACCTGGCTGTCGAGCTCCTCGACACCGGCGAGCCCGGACCCGCTCACGGCCTGGTAGGTCGCGGCGACCACCCGCACCAGGCCGGCCTCGTCGTGCAGCGGCTTGAGCACCGGCATCGCTGCCATCGTCGTGCAGTTGGGGTTGGCGATGATGCCCTTGCGTGCCTCGGCGATCGCGCCGGGGTTGACCTCGCTGACGACCAGCGGCACGTCCGGGTCCATGCGCCAGGCGCTGGAGTTGTCGATGACCGTGGCGCCGGCTGCGGCGTAGCGGGGCGCGAGCTCGCGCGAGGTCCCCCCGCCTGCGGAGAACAGCGCGATGTCGAGGCCGCTCGGGTCGGCGGTGGCGGCGTCCTCGACGGTGATGTCGCGCTCGCCGAAGCGCAGCGTCGACCCAGCGGACCGGGAGCTCGCGAACAGCCGCAGCTCCGTCAGCGGGAAGCCGCGCTCGGCCAGCAGCCGCAGCATGACGCCGCCGACCTGGCCGGTGGCGCCGACCACGCCCACCCGGGTCATCGGCCGGTCCCGCCGTACACGGTGGCCTCCTCGGACGAGCCCAGCTCGAACGCCTCGTGCACGGCCTTCACGGCGGCCGGTACGTCGGTGTCGCGGCACACGACCGAGATGCGGATCTCGGAGGTGCTGATCGCCTCGACGTTGACGGCCGCGTCGGCGAGCGCCTCGAAGAAGGTCGCGGACACGCCCGGGTGCGAGCGCATACCGGCGCCGACGAGCGAGACCTTGCCGACGTGCTCGTCGGACAGCACCTGCTCGAAGCCCACCTCTGCCTGCTGCTTGGCCAGCGCCGTGACCGCGGTGTGCAGGTCCGCCTTGGGGAGCGTGAAGGAGATGTCGGTGCGACCGGCCGCGCCCGAGACGTTCTGCACGATCATGTCGATGTTGACCTCGGCGTCGGCGATGGCACGGAAGATGCGTGCCGCCTCACCGGGCTTGTCGGGCACACCGACGACCGTGATGCGCGCCTCCGAGAGGTCGTGCGCGACACCGCTGATGATGGCCTGCTCCACCGGGGGCTCTCCCGTGATCGTCGTGCCGGGCTTGCTGGAGAAAGACGAGCGGACCACGACCGGTACGCCGTAGCGGCGGGCGTACTCGACGCAGCGCAGGTGCAGGATCTTGGCCCCCGAGGCGGCCAGCTCGAGCATCTCCTCGTAGGAGAGCGTCGGCAGCTGGCGGGCGTCGGGGACGATCCGCGGGTCGGCGGAGAAGACCCCGTCGACGTCGGTGTAGATCTCGCAGACCTCGGCGTCGAGCGCCGCCGCGAGGGCGACCGCCGTCGTGTCGGAGCCGCCACGGCCGAGGGTGGTGATGTCCTTGGTGTCCTGGCTGACGCCCTGGAAGCCGGCCACGATCGCGACGTGGCCCTCGCCGAGCGCCTGCTGGATGCGGCCCGGGGTGACGTCGATGATGCGGGCCTTGCCGTGCACCGAGTCGGTGATCACGCCGGCCTGCGAGCCGGTGAACGAGCGGGCGCTCAGCCCGAGGGACTGGATCGCCATCGCGAGCAGCGCCATCGAGATGCGCTCACCGGCGGTGAGGAGCATGTCGAGCTCACGCCCCGGGGGCAGCGGCGAGACCTGCTGCGCGAGGTCCAGCAGCTCGTCGGTGGTGTCACCCATGGCGCTGACCACGACGCACACGTCATGGCCAGCCTTGCGGGTCGCGACGATGCGCTCCGCCACCCGCTTGA
>JBAVRG010000038.1:0-1844 GCA_049694795.1 Mycobacteriales bacterium | reverse complement strand
CCGCGGTCGGGCTCGTCGACCGCGCCCAGGCCCTCGGGCTGGTGGAGCGCGCCGGTGACGACCACGACCACCGGGTGGTCCGGCTGGTGCTGACCAAGGAGGGCAAGCGCCGCCTCGGTGCGCTGTCAGCCGCGCACCTGGAGGAGCTGGCCCGGCTCGGGCCGATGCTCACGGACCTCGCCCAGAGCTGACCGACCGGGGAGCTAGCGCCCTTCGGCTTCGGTGGGGGGCGTCGTCGCGTAGTAGTCCGCCTCCGCCGCAGCCACACGGCGCGACCTGGCTGGCCTGCCCTCGACGTGCCTCCCGCTCGCAGGGCCGACGGGCGCGGACGGGACCGCCGCTCCGCCACCCAGGTGCGGCAGGACGTCCACCGCGCCGGAGACCCGCGGCGTCGCGCGCTCAGGCATGCGGGTGTCGGTCACGCGCGACTCCTCGCGCCCCAGCCGTCCGGTGCGGTCGACGGTGCCGTAGCTGTAGCCGTAGCCGTACGCGTAGGCGTCCGGTCCCTTGGTCGGGACCATGTTGAGGATCGCGCCGAGCAGGGTGGCGCCCACACCTTCGACGGTCGCGGCGGCGCGGGCGACCTGCTCGCGGCGGGTCCGGTGGCTCCGGATGAGCATGAGCACGCCGCTGGTCAGGGTGCCGAGGACGGCGGCGTCCGTGACGGGCAGCAGCGGCGGGGCGTCGATGAGCACGATGTCGGCGCGCTCCTCGAGCGCGCGCAGCAGCTCCTGCATGCCGGCGCTGCCGAGCAGCTCGCTGGGGTTGGGCGGCAGCGGTCCGCTGGCGAGCACCTCGAGGCTGCCGTCGCCCCACGGCTGCAGCGCGTCCTCGAGAGAGGTGCGCCCGAGCAGCACGCTCGTCAGGCCGACCGCGCCCTCCATCCCCATGTACTCGGCGATCCGCGGCCGCCGCAGGTCGGCCTCGACGAGCACGACCCGCAGGCCGGCCTGCGCGAGCGAGATCGCGAGGTTGCAGGTGGTGGTCGACTTGCCCTCACCCGGGAGCGAGCTGGTGACCACCACGGACCGCAGCTCGTGCTCGATGTCGACGAACTGCAGGTTGGTGCGCAGCTGGCGGAACGCCTCGGACCGCACCGAGCTCGGCGCTGTCACGACCACCAGCGGCTGCTTGGGCGCGTCGCTGTCGAAGGTGATGGCCCCGAGCATTGGGGCTCCGATGAGCTCCTCGGCCTGCTTCGGCTCCTTGACCGTGGTGTCGAGCGTCTCCCGCAGTACGGCGCCACCGACGCCCGCGGCGAGGCCGACCAGCAGCCCGAGCGCGAGGTTGAGCTTCGGTCGCGGCGAGGTCGGCGCCTTCGGCAGCTCGGCGGCCTGCACGACGCTCACCTTCACCGGCGACGGCCCGCCCGCGGTCGGCCGCTCGATCTCGGCGACCAGCGACGGGAAGACCTTGCCGATCGAGTTGGCGATCTGCTGGGCGGTCGCCGGGTCGGAGTCGGTCACCGAGACGTTCAGGAGGACGGTGTCGAGGGGCGCGGTCGCGGAGATCTTCTTGGCGATGTCGTCGGAGGTCAGCGGGCTGTTGAGGTCCTTCTTGACCAGATCAGCTGTGCGCAAGGAGGTCAGGACGCTGACATAGCTCTTCACCCGCTGCTGGGTGAAGAGCCCGCCCGTGTAGGCGCTGTTGACGCCGCCCGAGCCGGCGCTGTCCTGCGCAGAGACGAAGAGCTGGGTGTTTGCCGTGTAGACCTTCGTCTGCGTGAACGTAGCCGCCGTGGCCGCCGCGATGCCGAGCAGCGTGCACAGCACCACGAGGCGCCACCGGCGGCGCAACAGCCGGACGTAGTCGCGAAGATCCACGAGCTCACTCTCTGCCGCTGG
>JBAVRG010000037.1:0-6012 GCA_049694795.1 Mycobacteriales bacterium | reverse complement strand
GGCGTGACCAGCCGGGCGTGCAGCGCCGCACGGGCGGCGTCCTGCACGGCAGGGTCATCGTGGCTCTGCACGGCGGCGCGGAACACCGGCCCGGGACCGCGGTCCTCGAGTCGGCCGAGCAGCGCGGCCATCCGGCCGGGGGAGAGCAGGTCGGGCGGCGGGCCGTCGCCGAGCTCGGCCTGCAGCGCGGCGAGGTACAGCCCCGCCTTGCTGCCGAAGTAGCGCGCGATGAGGGTGGCGTCGACGCCCGCCCGCTCGGCGACGTCGCGGGTGGTGGTGCGGTCGTAGCCGCGCTCGGCGAAGAGCACCGAGGCGGCCGCGAGCAGGTTGTCGCGTGCCTCGCCGCGCGCCATCAGCCGACCCCCACGGGCACGCCGTCGACGAGGCTCTCCTCGAGCAGCTCCTCGTCGGGCTCGGCGGTGCGGGCGGGCAGCACGGCGCTCACCACGGCGGCCACCACGAGGATCGCGATGCCGACGAGCGCCGCGGTGGTGTAGCCGCGGTCGGTCGGGAAGGGCGACCCGGCGGGGGTGTGCGCCGCGAGGACGGTGGCCGACAGCGCGGACCCGAGGGAGTAGCCGACGTAGCGCAGGACCTGGTTGAAGCTCATGGCGCTGCCGGTCTCGTGCGGCGGCACCGACGCCACGATGAGGCCCGGCATGGCGGCGAACGTGCACCCCACCCCGAGCCCTGCCAGGCCCATGACCACGAACACCTGCCAGAGCGCACTGCGGTCCAGGACGAAGAGCAGCTCGGCCAGCACGAAGATGGTGCAGCCGACCGGGAGCACGGCGCGCTGCCCGATGCGGCGGCCGATGGCCGGCGCGAGCCTGCTGGCCGTCACCGACATCATCGAGAACGGGAGCAGCACCAGGCCGGCCACGACCACGGACGACCCGAGGCCGTAGCCCGTGCTGGTGGGCGTCTGCACGAAGCGGATCATCATCGACAGCATGATGTACATCCCGAGCCCGGCGAGCAGGCCGGTGACGTCGGCGGTGAGGACGGTGCGGTCGCGCACCAGGCGGAGCTGGACCAGGGGGTGGTCGGTGCGCAGCTCGTGGACGAACCACCAGCCCAGCAGCAGCACCGACCCGCCGATGACCAGGAGCAGGCGCCGGTCGCTCCAGGCCTCGAGCTCGGAAAGGCTCAGCAGCAGCCCGGCCAGCCCGGCCCCGAGCAGCACCGCGCCGAGGCTGTCCAGGCGCGCCGGCGGACGGTCCTTGGTGGACGGCACCGAGAACGCGGCGGCGGCGAGCGCCACGGCGGTGACCGCCGCGCCCAGCCAGAAGGCGGCGCGGAAGGACAGGTGCTCGGCCACCAGGCCGGTGAGCGGGTAGCCCAACCCGACGCCGGCGACCGTGGTGATCGACAGCAGCGCCACGGTCCGGTGCGCGTGCTCGCCCCGCAGCGCGTCGCGGGCGGTCGCCATCGCGAGCGGGGTGAGACCCAGCCCGACGCCCATGAAGGCCCGACCCACCAGCAGGAACGGGAAGGAGAGCGGCAGTGCGGCGAGGGCCGAGCCGAACGCCACCAGGGCCAGGGCGATGAGCACCACCGGGCGCCGGTGCCGCCCGTCGCCGAGCCGGCCCATCGTCGGCGTGGCCACCGCACCCATCAGCATGCTGACGGTCAGCGACCACTGCGCGGTGGCGAGCGACACGTGCGTCTCGCGCGCGATCGTCGGCACGAGAGGGGCACCCAGGCTGCTCACCACCGCGACGACCATGCCCAGGTAGACCAGGACGGGGACCAGCAGCCGGCTCTTCACGCGCACCTCAGTCATCGCTTGATGTCATCACATGATGACACAGCGGGATGCGGTGGGCGCCCGAAGGTGTTGGGGCTCACATGGACGACGCCCTGCTCAACGCCCGTGCCGACGCGCTCGCCCAGGTCGTGGCGCTGGCCGCGGCGCGGGACGAGATGGTCGCGGCGTCCGAGGGCTCCAACGCCGACGACGAGCACGACCCCGAGGGCGCGACCGTCGCGTTCGAACGCCAGCAGGTGGCCGCCCTGCTCGAGCAGGCGCAGGCGTCGCTGGCCGCTGCCGACGCGGCTCTGGCGCGCCGGGCCTCGGGCAGCTACGGCACCTGCGAGGCGTGCGGGGGTGACATCGGCGCCGAGCGGCTGGCGGCGCGCCCCTCAGCCGGCCTGTGCATCACGTGCGCGCGCCGCCAGGCCGGCGGCGGCTGACAGCAGGCACATCGCGGCCAGGTCGACGGTGCGCCCCTCCGGGTCGGCGCGGGCGTCCACCTCGGTGATGTCGACAGCCCGTACGGCGGGATGCCGGCCCGCTGCGGCTGCCGCCTCCAGCAGCTCGTGGGGGAGCAGGCCGCCCGGACGGGCGCCCGGGCAGCCGGGGACGAAGGCCCGGTCCACGACGTCGACGTCCAGGTCGACGTACACGTCGGTGCAGGTGCGCGCCAGCCGGTCCAGGGCCGCGACGACGACGGCGTGCACCTGGCCGCGCACCTCGTCGGCGGTGAGCACCGTGATCGCCTGCTCGTCGCACCACCGCCGGTAGGCACGGCTGTTCGTCAGGGTCCCGAGGCCGACCTGGACCACGTTGCTGCCGGCCAGCCCGTCCTCGATCAGCCCCCGGACCGGTGTGCCGTTGGTCGCCCCGGCGTGGAAGGCCCGCACGTCGTGGTGCGCGTCGAGCGTCAGCAGGCCGGCGGTGCGGACGTCGAGCAGGGTGCGCAGTGCCGGCCGGGTGAGGGCGTTGTCGCCGCCCAGGAGGACGGTGAGGTCGGGTCGCGCACCGGGGTCCCCGTGCTCGGGCGGTGCGAACAGCGTCGACAGCCGCAGGTGCGCCGCCACGAGCTCGTCGGCGTCGTCGGCCGTCGCGTGCGCCACGCCCAGGTCACCGTGGTCGGTGACGGCAACGCTCTCGAGGTCGACGTCCAGCCCGGCGTGGAAGGTCGAGAACCGTCGCAGCGCAGCCCGGACCGCGGCCGGGGTGGCGTCGGCCCCCGACGGCGAGATCGAGGTGCGGCACAGGGGCACGCCGACCAGGGCCAGCCGCGGACCGGCCGGGTCACCACCGCCGGCGAGCCAGTCCGAGGCGCGCGGCCACTGGGGGTCCTCGCCCGTCTGCGTGGGGAAGGCGCTCACCTGACGACCGCCCCCGCCTTGAGGACCAGGTGCACCAGGTCGACGCCGGGCCGGTACGCCAGGTGCGTCGGGGACGGCGCGTCGAGCACCACCAGGTCCGCGCGCGCCCCGATCCGCAGGTGCCCGATGTCGGCAGCTCCCAGCGCGGCGGCACCACCGAGGGTCGCGGCCCGCACCGCCTCCAGCGGCGTCATCCCGAGCTCACGCACGGCGAGCGCGACGACGAAGGGCATGGACGTCGTGAAGGAGGTGCCCGGGTTGCAGTCCGTCGCCAGGGCGACCGTCACCCCCGCGTCGAGAAGCCGGCGCGCCGGGGCGTAGGGGGAGCGGGTCGAGAACTCCGCGGCCGGCACCAGCACCGCCGTCACGCCGGCGTCGCGCAGGGCGGTGACGTCGGCGTCGGTGAGGTGCGTGCAGTGGTCGGCGCTGAGCGCGCCCAGCTCGGCGGCGAGCTGCACGCCCGGGCCGGGACCGAGCTGGTTCGCGTGCACGTGCAGCGCCAGCCCGCGCGCGCGGCCCGCCCTCAGCACCGCCCGGCTCTGGTCCTCGTCGAAGGCACCGGCCTCGCAGAACACGTCGACCGCGCTGGCCAGCGGCGCGCAGGCGTCCAGCATCGGGCCGGTGACCAGCGCGGTGTAGCTGTCCGCATCCCCCTCCGGCACCACGTGCGCCCCGAGGAACGTGGTGTGCGGCGTGACCGCGCACGCGACGTCGAGGCAGCGCCGCTCGTCCTCGACCGTCAGGCCGTAGCCGGACTTCACCTCCAGCGTGGTGGTGCCGCTGCGCTGCGCCTCCGCAGCCAGCCGGCGGGTGTGCTCCAGCAGCTGGTAGGTGGACGCAGCCCGGGTGGCGGCCACCGTCGTGCGGATGCCCCCTGCCGCATAAGGGATCCCGGTCATGCGGGCCTCGAACTCCCCGGCCCGGTCCCCGGCGAACACCAGGTGCGTGTGGCTGTCGACGAACCCAGGGAGCACGCACCGCCCCTGCACGTCGAGCCGCTCGTCCGCCGCCGGGGCCTGCGCGGACGAGCCCAGCCAGGCGACGCGGCCGTCCTCGACGAGCAACGCGTCTGCCGGTTCGTCGGCCGGTTCGTCGGCCCAGGAGACCAGGGCGCCGATGCCGTGCAGCAGCAGGGACGTCACAGCATCGGCATGTCGACGCCGCGCTCGCGCGCCACCCTGCGGGCGAGGTCGTAGCCGGCATCGGCGTGCCGCACGACGCCCATCCCGGGGTCGTTGGTGAGCACCCGGTCCAGCCGCAGCGCGGCGTCGGCGGTGCCGTCCGCGACCACCTGCGCGCCGCAGTGCAACGACTTGCCCATCCCGACCCCGCCGCCGTGGTGGACCGCGACCCAGGCCGCCCCGCTCGCGACGTTCAGCAGCGCGTCGAGCACCGGCCAGTCCGCGATCGCGTCCGACCCGTCCATCATCGCCTCCGTCTCCCGGTACGGCGACGCCACCGACCCGGAGTCGAGGTGGTCCCGCCCGATGACCACCGGGGCCTTGACGGCGCCCCGCGCGACGAGGTCGTTGAGGATCGCCCCGGCCTTGGCGCGTTCGCCGTACCCGAGCCAGCAGATGCGGGCGGGCAGGCCCTGGAACGCGACCTTCTCCCTCGCCAGCGGGATCCAGCGCTGGACGAACGGGTTGTCGGGGAAGGCGGCGAGCAGCGCCTCGTCGGCGGCGGCGATGTCGGCGGGGTCGCCCGACAGCGCGACGAACCGGAACGGCCCGATGCCCTCGCAGAACAGCGGCCGGATGTAGGCCGGGACGAAGCCCGGGTAGTCGAAGGCCTCCGCCAGGCCGCCCTCACGGGCCTCGCCGCGCAGGTTGTTGCCGTAGTCGAAGACCTCGGCGCCGGTCCGGCTGAAACCGACCATGGCCCGGCAGTGCTCGACCATCGAGGCGCGCGCCCGCTCGACGTACTCCTGCGGCTTGGTCCGGCGCAGCTCCGCGGCCTCCGTCAGCGTCAGGCCCTTCGGCACGTAGCCGTTGAGCGGGTCGTGCGCGCTGGTCTGGTCGGTGACGACGTCGAACTGCTCGCCCGCGGCCAGCAGCGCGGGCAGCGCGTCGGCGGCGTTGGCGACCACACCGACGGAGAGCGCGATCCCTTGCCTGGCCGCCTCTCTCACCCGGCGCAGACCCTCCTCGAGGGAGTCGGCTGCCTCGTCGAGGTAGCGGGTCTCGAGCCGGCGCTGCACCTTGTGCGGGTCGACGTCGAGGCACAGCGCGACGCCGCCGTTCATGGTGACGGCGAGCGGCTGGGCGCCGCCCATGCCGCCGAGGCCGGCGGTGAGGACGACCTTGCCGCGCAGCGTCCCGTCGTACCGCTGCTCGGCGAGGGCGGCGAAGGTCTGGAAGGTGCCCTGCACGATGCCCTGGGTGCCGATGTAGATCCACGAGCCCGCGGTCATCTGGCCGTACATCGTCAGGCCGAGGGCCTCCAGCTCCCAGAAGTCCTTCCAGGTGGCCCAGTCCGGCACCAGCAGCGAGTTCGCGATCAGCACCCGCGGGGCGTGCGGGAAGGTGCGGAACACCGCGACCGGCTTACCGCTCTGCACCATGAGCGTCTCGTCGTCCTCGAGGCGCGTCAGGGTGCGCTCGATCGCGGCCAGCGCCTCGTGGGAGCGGGCGGCCTTGCCGTTGCCGCCGTAGACCACCAGGTCCTCGGGCCGCTCGGCGACGTCAGGGTGCAGGTTGTTGCGCAGGCACCGCAGTGCCGCTTCCTGCAGCCAGCCCTTGCACTCCATGACAGCTACTCCAGGGGTCCGGTGACGGCTTCGACGGCGGCCAGCAGCGCGCCGCCCTGCACGAGCGCGACGGCTGCCTCGATGTCGGGGGACAGGTGGCGGTCCGGCCCGGGTCCGGCCACGACGGCGCGCAGGGCGTGCAGCGC
>JBAVRG010000036.1:0-18001 GCA_049694795.1 Mycobacteriales bacterium | reverse complement strand
GTGCCGTCCGCCCGGCCGAGCTGCTCGCCGAGACCGAGGTCGAGGCCGAGCTGGCCGAGGAGATCGAGGGCGAGCTGCTCGAGAGCGAGGCCGAGGAGGGCGCGGGCCCGCGCCGGCGTCGCCGCGGTCGCCGTGGTCGCGGTCGCCGCCCCGAGGGCGAGGAGACGACTGAGGAAGGCGCTGAGGGCGAGGCCGAGGGCGAGGAGCCCGAGGAGGAGGGCGCCGAGGAGGGCGAGGAGGGCACCGGCACGACCGGCACCCGCCGGCGCCGCCGGCGTCGCCGTACCGGGGGTGCCGGGGGTGGCGCTGCCGAGGACGAGGACGACGTCCCGACGGTGGTGCACGTCCGCGAGCCCCGTCAGCGCCCCCGCCGTGACGGCGGGGGAGCGGCCGACGAGGACGGCGTGCGCGGCATCAGCGGGTCGACCCGCATGGCTGCGAAGCGGGTGCGCCGCCAGGAGGGTCGCGACTCCGGTCGCAAGCGCACCCCGATCCTCACCGAGGCCGAGTTCCTGGCCCGCCGGGAGGCCGTCGACCGTCAGATGATCGTGCGGCAGAAGGGTGATCGCACCCAGATCGCCGTCCTGGAGGACGGCATCCTGGTCGAGCACTACGTCACCAAGGCGAGTGCGACGTCGTACGCCGGGAACGTCTACCTCGGCCGCGTGCAGAACGTCCTGCCCTCCATGGAGGCGGCGTTCGTCGACATCGGCAAGGGCCGCAACGCCGTGCTGTACGCCGGCGAGGTCAACTGGGAGGGCGTGGCGGGCGGCCAGCGCAAGATCGAGCAGGCCCTCAAGTCCGGCCAGGAGGTCCTGGTCCAGGTCACCAAGGACCCGATCGGGCACAAGGGCGCCCGCCTGACCAGCCAGATCAGCCTGCCGGGCCGCTACCTCGTGTACGTCCCCGAGAGCTCCATGACCGGCATCAGCCGCAAGCTGCCGGAGAACGAGCGCACCCGCCTGAAGAACATCCTCAAGAACGTCGTGCCCGAGGGCGCCGGCGTCATCATCCGCACCGCCGCCGAGGGCGTGTCGGAGGAGGAGATCGCCAAGGACGTCCGGCGGCTGCAGGCCCAGTGGGAGGTCATCTCCACCAAGGCCACGCAGGGCGGGGCGCCGAAGCTGCTGCACGCCGAGCCCGACCTGGTCATCAAGGTCGTGCGTGACATCTTCAACGAGGACTTCAAGAGCCTCGTCGTGCAGGGCGACAGCGAGTGGGAGACGATCCGCGACTACGTCGAGTTCGTCGCCCCGGACCTCGCGCCGCGCCTGAGCAGGTTCGCGGGCAACGGCGACGTGTTCGCCGAGCACCGGGTCGACGAGCAGCTGCTCAAGGCCCTCGACCGCAAGGTCTACCTGCCCTCCGGCGGCTCGCTGGTCATCGACCGCACCGAGGCGATGGTCGTCGTGGACGTCAACACCGGCAAGTACGTCGGCAAGGGCGGCAACCTCGAGGAGACCGTCACCCGCAACAACCTCGAGGCGGCCGAGGAGATCGCGCGCCAGCTCCGCCTGCGCGACCTCGGCGGGATCATCGTCATCGACTTCATCGACATGGTCCTCGAGTCCAACCGCGACCTGGTCGTGCGGCGGCTGGTGGAGTGCCTGGGCCGGGACCGGACCAAGCACCAGGTGGCCGAGGTCACCTCGCTGGGTCTGGTCCAGATGACCCGCAAGCGCGTGGGCCAGGGCCTGCTGGAGTCGTTCAGCGAGACCTGCGAGGCGTGCAACGGCCGGGGTGTGAAGGTGCACACCGACCCGGTCGACGCCCGGCCCGAGCGCGACCGTGACCGTGACCGTGCGCCCAAGGTCGGCCCCCGGGCCCCGCTGCCCGCCGGCTCGACGCCCGAGCGCGCTCCTGAGGAGGGCGCGGGTGGCGGTGCAGGTGGTGGTGCAGGTGGTGGCGGCGGTCGGCGTCGGCGCCGCGGTGGCCGCGGCACCGGTGCGGCCGGCGGCGTGAGCGCTGCCGAGGAGCTGACCGAGATCCTCACGGCCGACCAGGAGACGCCCGTCGAGGACGCGGCCGAGCAGCACGAGGGGGTCACGCCGGAGCCCGTCGTCGGCGAGCCCGCCGTCGCGCTCGAGACACCGGTCGAGGACGCCGTTGAGCAGGCCGAGGAGGTCGCGCTCGAGCCCGACGCCCTCCCGGTGATCGACGAGGAGCCCCCCACCGCGCTCGAGGACCTGCCCGTCCTCGACGTCCCCGAGCTGGCCGCTCCGCCCGAGGAGCCACCCGCGACCGCCGAGGCGGGCGCAGGTGCGGAGGACGCCGTACCGGGCAAGAAGCGCCGCCGGGCCGCGACCCGGCCCGCCGGCTCGCCCACCACCTGACGCCCTCCCGTTCTCTCCCGCACCACGGTGCGGGGGAGAACGGGAGCGGAGCCGGCTGTTCGACGGTCGAGCAGCCGTTCCGGTAGTCTCTGACGGTCCCGCGTGCGCGCGAGACCGCCCCGTGCTCAGCACGGGTCCCCTGACACCTCCGAGGAGCAGTCCCGTGTACGCCATCGTCAAGACCGGCGGCAAGCAGTACAAGGTCGCCGTCGGTGACGTCGTCGAGGTCGAGAAGCTCGACGGCACCGCTGGTGCGGCTGTCACCCTGCCCGCCCTGCTCGTGGTCGACGGCGAGACCGTCACCAGCGACGCCAAGGCGCTCGCCGGCGTGAAGGTCAACGCCGAGGTCGTGGCCCAGACCAAGGGCCCCAAGATCCGCATCCTGAAGTACAAGAACAAGACCGGTTACAAGAAGCGCATCGGTCACCGCCAGCAGCTGACGCAGGTGCGCGTCACGGGTATCGAGAAGGGCTGACGACATGGCACACAAGAAGGGCGCCAGCTCCTCGCGCAACGGTCGTGACTCCAACGCCCAGCGCCTCGGCGTGAAGCGGTTCGGCGGTCAGGTCGTCAAGGCCGGCGAGATCCTCGTCCGCCAGCGCGGCACGCACTTCCACCCGGGCGACCTCGTCGGCCGCGGTGGTGACGACACGCTGTTCGCGCTCGCCGCGGGCGCGGTCGAGTTCGGGACCAAGCGCGGTCGCAAGACCGTCAACATCGTCCCGGTCGGCTAGCGACAGCGCACATCCGAGAAGGCGGGCCGGGACTTCCCGGCCCGCCTTTGGTGTTCCTAGGTCTCAGTGGAAGGAGAGCCATGACCACGTTCGTCGACCGCGTCGTGCTGCACGTCGCCGCCGGCGACGGGGGGCACGGCTGCGCCAGCGTCAAGCGCGAGAAGTTCAAGCCGCTCGGCGGTCCCGACGGGGCGGACGGGGGGCACGGCGGTGACGTCGTGCTCGTCGTCGACCACAACGTCACCACGCTGCTGGACTACCACTTCCACCCGCACCAGAAGGCCACCAGCGGCAAGCCCGGCGCCGGCGACATGCGCCAGGGCGCGAGCGGCCAGACCCTCGAGCTGCCGGTCCCCAACGGCACCGTCGTGTGCACCCCCGACGGCGAGGTGCTCGCGGACCTCGTCGGCGAGGGCACCCGGTACGTCGTCGCCCGAGGCGGCCGCGGCGGCCTGGGCAACGCCTCGCTGGCCAGCACCAAGCGCAAGGCCCCGGGCTTCGCGTTGCTGGGCGAGCCGGGTGAGAGCGCCGACATCGTGCTGGAGCTCAAGAGCGTCGCGGACGCGGCGCTGGTGGGGTTCCCGAGCGCCGGGAAGTCCTCGCTCATCGCGGCGCTCTCCGCGGCCCGCCCCAAGATCGCGGACTACCCGTTCACCACCCTGGTCCCCAACCTGGGTGTCGTGCAGGCCGCCGGCACGACCTTCACGGTCGCGGACGTGCCCGGGCTGATCCCCGGTGCGTCGCAGGGCAAGGGCCTGGGGCTGGAGTTCCTGCGGCACGTGGAGCGCTGCTCGGTGCTCGTGCACGTCCTCGACTGCGCGACCTTCGAGCCGGGGCGCGACCCGCTCACCGACCTCGACGTCATCGAGGCCGAGCTCGAGCAGTACAAGACCTCGCTGTCGGACCGGCCGCGCCTGGTGGTGCTCAACAAGGCCGACCTGCCGGAGGGCAAGGACCTCGCCGACATCGTCACGCCCGACCTCGAGGCCCGCGGCTACCAGGTCTTCACGGTCTCGGCCGTGTCGCGCCTCGGGCTGAAGGAGCTCAGCTACGCGCTCGCGGCCCTCATCGAGCAGGACCGGGCGTCGAAGCCGGTCGAGGAGGCCACCCGGATCGTGCTGCGGCCGGTCGCCGTCGACGACCTCGGGTTCACGGTCAGCGAGGAGGACGGCGTCTTCGTCGTGCGCGGGGCCAAGCCCGAGCGCTGGATCGTGCAGACCGACTTCGGCAACGAGGAGGCCGTCGGCTACCTCGCCGACCGGCTGGCCCGGCTCGGGGTCGAGAAGAAGCTCGCCGAGCTGGGGGCCACCCCGGGCTGCGAGGTGCAGATCGGCGAGGTCGTCTTCGACTGGCAGCCGACGCTGCTCGAGGAGTTCGCCTCCGGCATGCGTGGCGTCGACGCCCGTCTGGAGGACACCTCCCGGGTCCGTGCCGGGGAGCGGCGCATGCACAAGGACCTGCGGCGCGCCGAGCGGCTCGGTATCCACGTCGAGGTCCCGGAAGACGATCACTAGGCTGCTCGCGTGACCCGAGCTGCCATCGCCGACGCGCGGCGGCTCGTCGTCAAGGTCGGCTCGTCCTCCCTGACGACCACTGGTGGTGGGCTGGACCCGGCACGGCTCAAGGCCCTCGTCGACGTGCTCGCCCCTCGCCCCGGTCTGGTCCTGGTGTCCTCCGGAGCCATCGCGGCCGGTCTGGCCCCGCTTGGCCTGTCCCGGCGCCCGCGTGACCTCGCGACCCAGCAGGCGGCCGCCTCGGTGGGCCAGGCAGAGCTGGTGCACAGCTACGCGCTGGCGTTCGGGCGGCACGGCAGGACCGTGGGCCAGGTCCTCCTGACCGCCGACGACGTCGTACGGCGGTCGCACTACCGCAACGCGCAGCGCACGCTGGAGCGGCTGCTGTCGCTCGGCGTGACCCCCGTCGTCAACGAGAACGACGCGGTCGCGACCGACGAGATCCGGTTCGGTGACAACGACCGGCTGGCGGCGCTGGTGGCCCACCTGGTCCGCGCCGACGCGCTCGTGCTGCTCTCCGACGTCGACGGCCTGTACGACGGCGACCCCCGTCGTGCAGGAGCCTCCCTCGTCCCTGAGGTGCGCACCGCGGCGGACCTGGACGGCGTGGTGGCCGGCTCCACCGGAACGTCGGGTCTGGGACGGGGCGGGATGGCGTCGAAGGTCGACGCGGCCCGGGTCGCGACGGCAGCCGGCATCCCGGTGCTGCTCGGGGCGGCGACCTCCGCACCCGACCTGCTGCGCGGCGAGGGCGGCACGTTCTTCGCCCCGACCGGCTCGCGGATGTCCGCCCGGCTGCTGTGGCTGGCGCACGCCACGCACCCGCGCGGACAGCTGGTCCTCGACGAGGGCGCGGTACGGGCGGTCTGCGATCGTCGGTTGTCGCTGCTGCCGGCCGGGGTGCTGTCGGTCACCGGGGAGTTCGTGGCGGGGGACCCGGTCGAGCTGCTCACCGAGGCCGGGGAGCCCGTGGCCCGCGGGCTGGTCGGCTACGACTCGGGGGAGCTGCCCGACCTGCTGGGCCGGTCGACGAAGCAGCTGGGCCTGCGTGAGGTGGTCCATCGTGACGACCTCGTCGTCCTCTGATCGCACCGGCGCTGCGCCGCTGAGGGGGATCGCTGGGGGACTCGCCCGCGCGTCTCCCGGGCGATCGCCCGCCGGCCCACGTGCACACCTGTGCCGCGCCCGCGGGCGTCGGGCGGGGCGCCGTACGCTCTGACCATGAGTGAGGTCCTGGACGCTGCCCGTCGGGCCAAGGCGGCGGCGGCCGCCCTGGCGCCGCTGCCCCGCAAGACCAAGGACGCGGCACTGCTGGCCATGGCCGACGCGCTCGTCGCCGAGCAGGCGCGCATCCTCGCCGCCAACGCGCAGGACGTCGCCGCGGGTCGTGAGGCCGGCACCAGCGAGGCGCTGCTCGACCGGCTGGCCCTCACCGAGAGCCGCATCGCGGCGATGGCCGAGGGGCTGCGGCACGTCGCGACCCTGCCCGACCCGGTCGGCGAGGTGGTGCGCGGCTCCACGCTGCCGAACGGCCTCGAGCTGCGTCAGGTCCGGGTCCCGCTCGGGGTCGTCGGGATCGTCTACGAGGCCCGGCCGAACGTCACCGCGGACGCCGCCGGGCTGTGCGTGAAGAGCGGCAATGCCGTGCTGCTCAGGGGATCTGCCTCGGCCTACCGGTCCAACACCGTGATCGTCGACGTGCTGAGCGCGGCGGCCGCCATGCTGCCGGAGCACACCGTGCAGCTGGTCCCCGGCACCGACCGCTCGTCGGTCGAGGAGCTGATGAGGGCCCGCGGGCTCGTCGACGTGCTCATCCCGCGGGGCGGCGCCGGACTCATCCAGTCGGTCGTCATGGGCTCGCAGGTGCCGGTCATCGAGACCGGCGTCGGCAACTGCACGGTCTACGTCGACGCGGCCGCCGACCTGGAGAAGGCCGTGGCGATCATCGTCGACGCCAAGACCACCCGGCCGTCGGTCTGCAACGCCGCGGAGACCCTGCTCGTACACGCGAGCGCTGCCCCGGAGTTCCTCCCGCTGGCCGTGAAGGCACTGAAGGACAAGGGCGTCACGCTGCACGCAGACAGCCGTGCGGCGGTGTACGACGACAACGCGGTGCCCGTCACCGACGACGACTGGGCGGCGGAGTACCTCTCGCTCGACCTGGCGGTCGGCGTCGTCGACTCGCTCGACGAGGCGGTCGCGCACATCCGGCGGTGGGGCAGCGGGCACACTGAGGCGATCGTGACGCGTGACGTCGACGAGGCCCGGCGCTTCGTCAAGGGCCTCGACAGCGCGGCCGTGATGGTCAACGCGTCGACCCGGTTCACCGACGGCGGGGAGTTCGGGTTCGGTGCCGAGATCGGGATCTCCACCCAGAAGCTGCACGCCCGCGGCCCGATGGGCCTGCCCGAGCTGACCAGCACGACCTACGTCGTCACCGGCGACGGCCACGTCCGCGGCTGACCCACCGGCTGACCCACCGGCGCCGAGGCCGCCCGGACGAGCAGGGCCACGATGCCCCACGGCAGGGTCAGGACCAGGCCCAGGCTGGACGGCAGGGCGAGCAGCAGGGCGGGACCGCCGCCGAGGAGCAGGGCCAGCACGGTGGCCGTCCCGAAGGCCGTCGAGCCGGACGCGAGCGCGTGCCGGAACTCCCGCTCGGCGCACCGGCCCTGGTGCGGGCGCAGCACCCGGGCGGCCGAGTAGAAGGCTGGGCACCCGACCGTGAGGGCCGTCAGCACCACCAGCGTGCCGCCTGCCTCCGGTGCGGTCAGCTGGGCCAGCGTCCAGGCCAGGATCAGCCCGGGGCACAGGAGGGCGAAGGCGCGGCGCGGCCGGTCGGCCGCCTGCCAGCCGCGGACGGGGTGCAGGCCGAGGACGAGAGGCTGGCTCACAGCTGCTCCTTCGTGACGGTGGTCCACCCGAGCACGCCGCACAGCCCCACGCCGACGGCGTTGGCCAGGCCGTGGGTGGCGGCGGTCTGGGTGAGGGACAGGTGGGGGAGCGCGGCGGCCTCGCCGAGCGCCCACCACAGCGCGAGCGCCATGGTGAACGGCGGCGTGAGGGCGGCGAGGGCCAGCAGCTGGCCTCCGTCGTCGTCAACGTCCACGACGTGCCGCAGGACCGTCCAGGAGGTCGCCAGCAGCCCGGTCGCGAGCGACCCGGCGCCGGCGAGCTCGAGCCAGGGACCCAGGAAGTGGCCGGCTGCGACGAGCGCGGTGCCCAGCGGCACGGCGACCACGCCGTACCGAGCTGCCCGGGTGCGTGTGGCGACCAGTGCGAGCCCGGTCAGCAGCGATGTCGCGAAGCCGGCGACGCCGAAGTGCAGCACCGTCAGCCGCCAGGTCGTGAGGTCGAACCCGAGCACCGGGTGCCCGGACCGGTCCACCACGAGGGCGATGGCGCAGACCGCCAGCGAGGTGCTCGCGCTCACGGAAGCCAGAGCACGCAGCGGGTCGGACGACAGCTCGCGGAGCCGGAGCAGGCCGGCTCCCGCCGTACCGGCGCACAGCAGGCACCAGGGGAGGGCGAGCGCGACGGCGGGGGCACCGACGGACCCCAGGGCGAGCACGACGAGCAACCCGGCCGTCATCCACCCCGCGGTCGGGACGGCGACCGGCAGCCGCATCAGCCGTACCCCGAGCGGCACGACGACCAGGGCGACCAGCCCGACCAGAGCGGCGAGCAGCGCGTTCATGCGGCACCCCGCAGGTCGCGGACCAGGGCCAGGACGTCGTCCAGCAACGACCGCAGCAGCCGGTACCGCGCCAGCCCCACCAGGCGGACGACCAGCGGCACGGTGCGGTCCACCAGCAGGTAGGTGCGGCGACTGCCGGGAGAGCGGTCGTGCACCCAGAACAGCACGACGCCCATCTGGTAGAGCCACAGCAGCCCGGGCAGCTCCTCGCGCAGGCCGGCCGGCACCTTCAGGGTCGAGCCGGACAGCACCTCGGCGTAGATGGCGGTCGACATCGCCCGGGCCGGGCCGGACTCGTCGCTGAAGGGGCTGAGCGATGACGAGGCGTCGGCGGCGGTGCGGAAGAACGACGACGCGAACGCCCGATAGGGCTGCATGGTGTCGATGCGGGTGGTGATGGCGGCGTGCAGGCGGCTCTCGAAGTCGCGGCTCGAGGCCAGGGCGCCGGCGGCGGCGTCGGAGTGCTCGAGCTGGCTGCGCTCGTAGAACGCCAGCACCAGGTGGTCCTTTCCGGCGAAGTACTGGTAGGCGTTGCCCGTGCTCACACCCGCGGCCTGGGCGATCGCCCGCATCGTGGTGGCCTCGTAGCCCTGCTCGGCGAACAGCCGCAGCGCGCAGTCGACGATCCGCGCCCTGGTCAGCTCGCCCTTGCTCGGGACCACCGCTCCTCCTCGAAACTGAACACGTTCAGTTCTACTTCACGGGTGAGGAGCTGTCCAGCAGTCGCGAGGCTCAGGACTGGCTGCGTACCAGGGACACCAGGTCGCCGAGGGCGATGTTGACGTCGACCAGGTGCAGGCCCCAGGCGGGTCCGAGGCGCTCGGGCAGCTGCGGGCGCGGGTCCTCGGTGTGGTGCAGCAGCGTGACCTGCAGCCAGGCCGCGCCCCCGCGCTCGTGGCACGCCGCGCTCACGTAGCCCGGGTAGCTCACGAAGCCGGTGCGGTAGCGGTCGGCGCCCGGCAGCGACAGCGAGCCCGCAGCCAGGGACGGCGTCGGGAAGTACGGCGACAGCACCGCGGCGCCGCCGGCCAGCGCCGCCGGGTTGGTGCAGGCTGCCACCAGGTGGCGCACCGTGTCGGGGCGGCCGAACAGCGCGGTCGCACCAGGCGTGGTGGCGTAGGTGTTGTAGGCGACCACGCACCCGATCTGGGTGGGTGCCCGGCAGAGCGGCACGTGCTGCAGGTCGCCCCCGACGTCACGACCGGGCGGCACCTTCAGGTTGCCGCCCGGCAGCAGGGCCGAGACCAGCCGGGCCCGCAGACCCGCATCACCGTCGATCTCCTCCTGCAGCAGGCGCAGCAGCTCGAAGCTGCCCTGCGAGTGGCCGAGGAGGACGAAGCGCCTTCCGGGGTTGTGGTTGAGGTAGTCGTGCCAGGCCGACACCACGTCGGAGTGCGAGAGCGCCCGGGCCGAGGCGTCGCCGAACCGGCCCCGGAGCAGCGCCTCAACGGTGAGCTGGCGGTAGACCGGCGCGAACACGCGGCAGACCGAGGAGAACCGCGCGGCCTGCGCCCGGACCGTGCGCACCTCCGCAGCCGTCACCCGCAGCGGCGCGTTGGTCGTCGCCGCCTCCGACACCGTGGGGTAGACGTAGAAGCAGTCGACCGGCGTCACCGCCGCCGGGGCTGCCTCATGACGGGTCGCTCCCGTGGTGGTCACGACGGTGGCGTCCAGGCCGCCCTCGCACGGGTTGTCCACCAGCCCGGGCCGGCAGAGCCACAGCGTCGGGTGCGTGACGCTGCGGAGCACCGGCGCCGTGGCGGGGGGCGCGGACGGCGTCGCGGACGGCGTGGGCCGGTGCGTGGTGCCGCTCCTCTGGGTGCAGGCCGCTACCACCAGCAGCCCCACCAGCAGCAGCCGCGACCTGCCCATCAGTGCGAGCTGTGCGCGCCCTCGCCGGCGAGGTGCCCCGTCAGCGCGGCGTAGTCGTCACCCGCGTGGCCGGCCGCCAGCGCGCGTCGGGCCTGGTCGAGGCAGGCCCGCGTGACCTCCAGGTCGCTGTCCGCCGCGGTCACCGCGAGGTCGAGGTCCTTGGCCATCAAGTCGAGGGAGAACGTCGTCGCGGAGTAGTCGTCGGTCTCCACCATCGAGCGCTTCTGCCCGAGGTACCAGCCGTAGGCCGTCATCGACAGCACCTGCAGCAGCAGGTCGCGGTCCAGCCCGAGGTCGCGCCCGAGCCGCAGCGACTCCCCGAGCCCGGCCGCCATGACCCCCAGGCCCTGGTTGACGCAGAGCTTGAGCGCGCTCGCGCTCCCGACGCCGCCGACGTGCAGGACCCGGTCGGGGTCGCCCCAGAGCTCGGCCAGCTGCCGGGCCTGTGCGACGTCGTCCGGTGCGCCGCCGAGGAACACCCCGAGCGTGCCGTCGGTCGCAGGCTTCACCGAGCCGGCGACGGGGGCGTCGACGTACCGCAGACCGCCGGCCGTGCAGGTCTTGGCGAACTCGTGCGCCGCCTCGGGGCCGATCGTGGACGCGTCGACCACCAGCGCGCCGGGGGCGCTCGCGACCACCTCCGGCAGCACCTCGCGCACCGCGTCCGGGCCGAACAGCATGAGCACCACCACGTCCGTGCCGGCGGCCGCGTCGCCGGCGCTCCGGGCCTCGCGGGCGCCGAGCTCGACGAGCGGGCCGGCCTTGCCGGGGGTGCGGTTCCAGACGGCCAGCTCGTGACCGGCGCGGGCGACGTGAGCGGCCATGGGGACGCCCATGCGTCCCAGGCCGAGGAAGGCGACTCTCATATCGCCGACCCTAGGTCAGGCGCTGACGCGCAGCAGGCCGAACGTCGAGCCGTGCGGGTCCTGGACGATGGAGAAGGCAACGCTCGCCATCTCCATGAACGGCACCAGGACGGTCGCGCCGAGCGCGGCGGCCTGCTCGGCCTTGGCGGCGGGATCCTGCGCCGTGAAGTAGGGCATCCAGTACGACGGGACCTCCGCCGGGATGCTGTCGGGCATGTCCATGCAGCCGGCGATCGAGCTGCCGCTGAGCTGGAACTCGGTGTAGCCCGGGCTCTGGTGGGTGCCCCAGCCGAAGACCGAGCTGTAGAAGGGCAGCGCCGCAGCCTGGTTGCGGGTGGCCAGCTCGGTCCAGGCGTAGCTGGACTCCTCGCCGACGAGCTCCGCCCCGATGTGGGCGCCGGGCTGCCAGATGCCGATGACGGCCCCGTCCGGCGCCGCGAAGACGGCCATCCTGCCGAGGTCGGCGACGTCCATGGGCGGGGCGATGACCGTGCCGCCCGCCTCGGTCACGAGGGCGGAGGTCTTGTCGGCGTCGTCGCTGCAGACGTAGCTGGACCAGACAGGGGGCATGCCCGGGGCCATGAGCGGCATGACGCCCGCGACCTGCTTGCCGTTCAGGCGGAAGGTGGAGTAGCCGCCGAACTCCTCCCCACCGCGGTCGCAGGTCCAGCCGAAGAGGCTGCCGTAGAACGCGATCGTCGCGTCCATGTCGGGGGTGCCCAGGTCGACCCAGATGGGCTCACCGGGCTGGTAGCTGGTCTTGACGGTCATCGGGGTCTCCGCTCGTCGAGGGCTGCGTCTGGGTGCGTCAGGGGTGCGGACGTGGTTCTGACGCTAGACCTGATCGCCGACGAAAGGCAGCCCGTCGCGGCCGGGGGAGGTGATACGACAGAATGAGGTTCGGTCACCGCTGTTGGTCGCCATGAGGAGAGCCCGTGCTGCAGCCCCAGTTCGCGTCCGTCGACGACGTCCAGCAGCGCCTCGGCGCCGCCGGCTACCTCACCGACCACGCGATCGCGACCACCGTCTTCCTCGCCGACCGGCTCGGCAAGCCGCTGCTCATCGAGGGCCCCGCGGGTGTCGGCAAGACCGAGCTGGCCAAGTCGGTCGCGATCGCGACAGGCAGCGAGCTGATCCGGCTTCAGTGCTACGAGGGCCTCGACGAGGCCCGGGCGCTCTACGAGTGGAACTACAAGAAGCAGCTGCTGCGCATCCAGGCTGCCAGCGACGACACCGCCTGGGACGAGATCCACGACGACGTCTTCGCCGAGGAGTTCCTGCTCTCGCGGCCGCTGCTCACCGCGATCCGCAACCCCGACCCGACGGTGCTGCTGATCGACGAGACCGACAAGGCCGACGTCGAGGTCGAGGGCCTGCTGCTGGAGGTGCTGTCGGACTTCCAGGTCACGATCCCGGAGCTGGGCACCATCGAGGCCAAGCGCCGCCCGCTGGTGTTCCTCACCTCCAACGCCACCCGCGAGCTGTCCGAGGCCCTCAAGCGCCGCTGCCTGTACCTGCACCTGGACTACCCGGCCGCCGACCGCGAGAAGGCCATCGTGCTCAGCCGGGTGCCGGAGGTGGCCGAGCAGCTCGCCGACCAGCTGGTGCGCACCGTCCGCGCGCTGCGCGCCCTCGAGCTCAAGAAGTCGCCCTCGATCGCGGAGTCGATCGACTGGGCCCGCACCCTCGTCGCCCTCGGCCTCGACACCCTCGACGAGGAGGCCGTCAAGGGCACCCTCGGCGTGGTCCTGAAGCACGCGAGCGACCACGACCGCGCCGCCGCCGAGCTGAAGCTGAACTGACGTGACCACCGGGCTGCTCGAGCGGGAGATCGCCTTCCTCGACGCCCTGCGCAACGCCGGGCTCACCGTCAGCCTGGCGGAGGTCCTCGACTCCACGCGGGCCATGGGCGCGGTCGACCTGCTCGACCGCGAGGCGCTGCGCGCCGCGTTCGCCGCGTGCGTCCTCAAGCGGCCGGCGCAGCGCACCACCTTCGACATGCTCTTCGACCTGTGGTTCCCCGCCGTCACAGGCGATCCCACCACCGGGTACGACGAGACCGACGCGCCGGAGGACGGCGGCGAGCCGCTCGACACCGAGGCCTATCGCGACCTGCTGCGCCAGCTGCTGCTCGACGGTGACGAGGAGTCGATGCGACGGTTCGCCCGTCAGGTCGTGCAGGGCCTCGGCCGGGCCGACACCGCACCGGGACGGCAGTCGTGGTTCTCCTACCGCGTGCTGCGCCAGCTCTCGCCCGAGACGCTCATGGCCTCGTTGCTGGAGGCGATGCTGCAGGGCCAGGAGCGCGGTGGGCTCGCGGAGAAGGTCGCCCGGCAGACCGTCGGCGAGCGCATCAAGCAGTTCCAGGAGATGGTCGAGGCCGAGGTGCGGCGCCGGCTCGCCGAGGACCGCGGCGCAGAGCAGATCGCGAAGACCGCCGTACAGCCGCTGGCCGAGCAGGTCGACTTCCTGCGCGCCTCCCGCAACGACATGGCGGAGCTGCGGCGGCAGGTCTTCCCCCTCGCGCGCCGGCTCGCGACCCGGCTCACCGCGCGCCGGAGGCTGGGACGGCAGGGCAAGCTGGACTTCCGTCGCACCGTGCGGGCGTCGCTGGCGACCGGCGGTGTGCCGCTCGTGACGCACCACAAGCCGCACAAGCCGCACAAGCCCGAGCTGGTCGTGCTCTGCGACGTGTCCGGCTCGGTGGCGGGGTTCGCGCACTTCACGCTGATGCTGGCCTACGCCCTGCGCGAGCAGTTCAGCAAGGTGCGCGCGTTCGCCTTCATCGACACCTGCGACGAGGTCACCCGCTTCTTCACGCCTGGCGGGGACGTCGCCGACGCCCTGGCGCGCATGAGCTCCGAGGCCCAGCTGGTGTGGTTCGACGGCCACAGCGACTACGGGCACTCCATCGAGACGTTCGCCGAGAACTACCCCGACGCGGTGGGTCCCAAGACCTCGCTGCTCATCCTCGGGGACGCCCGCAACAACTACCGGGCGACCGGTTCCCAGACCCTCAAGCGGCTGGTGCAGCGGGCCCGGCACGCCTACTGGCTCAACCCCGAGCCGCAGGCGTACTGGGGGAGCGGCGACAGCGCGACCACGGCCTACGCCGAGCTCATCGAGATGGTCGAGGTGCGCAACGCCGTGCAGCTTGAGGACTTCGTCCAGAGGATCCTTCCGCAATGAGGTCGGCGGCCGAGCTCGCGGACGTCGATCGCTACTGCGACGCCGTCCCCCGCTCGGCCGCGACGGTGGAGGACTTCGGGTCGCTGCGGCTGTTCGTCCCGACCGCGCAGTCCTTCCACTCCTGGTACGCCCGGCCCTCCGGCGCCGGACCGGTCACCCCCGACGACCTGCGCGCGGTGCTCGCGCGGCAGCGCGAGCTGGGACTGCCGCAGTCGCTCGAGTGGGTGCAGGGCCGGCCGTCGGGGCTGGAGCAGCTGGCAGCGGACACGGGCCTGCACGTGCAGCGGCACCCGCTGCTCGTCGCGTCCCGTGAGGAGCTGATCCCGTTCGAGCCCCAGATCCGGGTGCGGCTGGTCCGTCCGGACGACGACCTGGCGCGGGTCGAGGCCGTGGCGACGGTCGCGTTCCGCCAGGGCGGCACGGAGATCGGCACCGGCGGTGTGGAGTCCCTCGACTCGGCCGTCGACCCCGACCCGGAGCGGCTGGCCCTCCGGGCCGCCCGGGTCGCGGCAGGGCACCCCACGCTGGTGGCGGCGTTCGTCGACGGCGTCCCGGTGGCGCGCGGGAGCCACACCCTGATCGGCGACGTCACCGAGATCACCGGGGTCGCCACCCTCCCGGCCTTCCGCCGCCAGGGCCTCGGGTCCGCGGTCACCGCGGTGCTGGCCGAGGACGCCGTACGGCGTGGAGCCCGGCTGGTCTGGCTGTCGGCCACCGACGACGCGGTCGCGAGGATCTACTCCACGCTGGGGTTCCGCGAGGTCGGCGTCGCCTGCGTCGCCGACGTCTGAGCGCGTCCCGCACCGCGGTGATCTCGTCGCCCCTTAGCCTTGTCCGTGTGGGCAGACGCATCGGGGTGATGGGCGGCACGTTCGACCCCGTCCACCACGGCCACTTGTCCGCCGCGAACGAGGTGGCCTTCCGCTACGCGCTCGACGAGGTCGTCTTCGTCCCGACCGGGAGCCCCTGGCAGAAGAGCGAGCGGCAGGTCAGCTCCGCCGAGGACCGCTACCTGATGACGGTCATCGCCACCGCAAGCAACCCGCGCTTCTCCGTCAGCAGGATCGACATCGACCGGCCCGGCCCCACCTACACGATCGACACGCTGCGCGAGCTCAAGGACCTCCACGCCGACGCCGACCTGTTCTTCATCACCGGCGCGGACGCGCTCGCCCAGATCCTCACCTGGCAGGCGGCCGAGGAGCTCTTCGGACTGGCGCACTTCGTCGGCGTGAGCCGCCCCGGGTACGACGCGGTCGACCTCGCGCGCTTCCCGGAGGGCGCGGTCACGCTGCTCGAGGTGCCGGCCCTGGCGATCTCCTCCAGCGACTGCCGGCAGCGCGTCGCCGGAGGCCACCCCGTCTACTACCTCGTCCCCGACGGGGTGGTGCAGTACATCGAGAAGCGGCACCTCTACCGGAGCGCAACGTGACCCTGGACCCCGTCGGCCCCCGTCTCGGGCGGCGCGCCCAGCTGCGCGCCGAGCGGCGCAAGCAGCGCAGGCGCCTGACCGTCGCAGGTCTGGCGGTCCTGGCCCTGCTGCTCGCCGTCGTCACGGTCGTACTGGTGCGCAGCGGGGGCGACTCGGGCAAGAAGGTCGGTGCGCAGAAGCGCACCCAGCGCACGGTGCTGCTCCAGGTCACGGACGGCTCCGGTACGGCGGTCGCCTCCGCGCTGCTCGCGCACGACCCGGCCGGCAACGACGGGGCGGTCGTGCTGGTCCCGCCTCAGGTCCTGGCCAACGTGCCCGGCATCGGCAGCCTGCCCTTCGGCAAGGCGCTGCAGCGCGGTGGCACCACAGGGGCCCGCAACGGGTTGTCGGACCTCATGGGCGTCACGATCGACGGCAGCTGGCAGCTCGACAGCGGTACCTTCCAGCGGCTCGTCGACCAGGAGGGCGGCATCGAGGTCGACGTCGACACGATGGTGCTGTCCGGCCGCACCGTGCTCCTGCAGCCTGGGCGCCAGCACGTCGACGGCGCGCACGCGCTGGCGTTCGCGACCTACCTCGCGCCGGGGGAGCAGGAGCAGAGCCGCCTCGCCCGCCTGCAGGAGGTCGTGGACGGGATCGTGGCCGCTCTGCCCGCCAGGTCCGACGCCCTGCTCGGCTCCCTGGGCGCCGGGTCGCAGGTGACGGTGTCGCGCGGCACCCTCTCGACCCTGCTCACCGGGCTGAAGAAGGCCGACGCGGCGCAGCAGGTGCAGTACCAGTCGCTGCCCGTCATCAAGGTGGACACGGGCAGCGACGAGACCCTGTTCCGGATCGACGCCGCCGCCAGCCAGCAGATGGTCGACCAGCTGCTCGCGCAGTCCGTCCCGCCGGGCGCCCGGGCCACCGGCAACCGGGTGCTGGTCCTCAACGGCGTGGGCACGCCGGGCCTGGGCGAGAAGGTGCGCGCCAAGCTCATCCCGGCGGGGTTCGTCTTCGTGGGCTCGCGCAACGCGCCGAGCTTCGGCTACGCGCAGACGCAGGTCCTGGTCAAGGACGCGACCACCGCAGGGTCAGCGCTGGGCGCCCGTGTGGCCAAGGCGCTGGGGGTCCCTGCGTCGAGCGTGGCGACCAGCGACCAGATCGGGACGATCGCGGACGTCATCGTGATCGTCGGGCGCGACTTCCGCGCGCCTTAGGCTGGAGGGGTCCCGCCCCCCTTCTGAGAGAAGTCCCGAGTGCCTGCCTCCGAGCGCGCGGTCGAGCTGGGGCTGGCGGCCGCCCAGGCCGCCGCCGACAAGCTCGCCAGCGACATCCTGCTCCTCGACGTGTCCGAGCAGCTCGTCATCACCGACGTCTTCCTGCTCGCCTCCGCCCCGAACGACCGGCAGGTCCTCGCGATCGTCGACGCCGTCGAAGAGCGGCTGCGCGACCTCGGTGCCAAGCCGATCCGTCGTGAGGGGGAGAAGGAGGGCCGCTGGGTGCTGCTCGACTTCGGTGACGTCGTCGTGCACGTCCAGCACCAGGAGGAGCGGGTCTTCTACGCCCTCGAGCGCCTCTGGAAGGACTGCCCGGTCATCCCGTTCGCCGACGCGTCGGTGCCGGACGAGCGCGCGGCAGGCCGGTCCTGACCGCTCGACGGATCGTCCTGCTGCGCCACGGACGCACCGCGCACAACGCCGACGGCCGCATCCAAGGCCAGCTCGACGTGCCGCTCGACGAGCTCGGCCGGGTGCAGGCCGACGCGCTGGGGACCGTGTTCGCGGCCGAGCCGCCGGCTGCCGTCGTGTCGTCCGACCTGGCGCGGGCGCGCGACACGGCCCGCGCCGTGTGCGAGCACGTCGGGCTGCCCCTGCAGCTCGACGAGCGGCTCCGCGAGACGCACTTCGGCCGGTGGCAGGGGCTGACCGGCAGCGAGGTGGCGGCGCAGTGGCCGGAGCTGTACGCGCGCTGGCGGCTGGGCGACGACTGCCCGGTGGACGGCGAGACCAGGCTCGAGGTGGGCGCCCGGGCGGCGGCGTGCGTGGCCGACCACCTGCCCTCGCTGGGCGCGGGCCAGACGCTGCTGCTGGTGAGCCACGGCGGCACGGCGCGGGCGCTCGTCGGCACCCTCTGCGCCCTCGACCCCGGCTCGTGGTGGACGCTCGCGCCGCTCGGCAACACCTGCTGGACCACCCTCGTCGAGTGGGAGCAGGGCTGGCGCCTGGAGCGGCACAACACCGGGCTGGGCCCGCTGCTGGGAGCCCCGACGGGCGCCTCCTGACTTCCTGTAGAGTGCTGCGAGCACCACGGGGCTGTGGCGCAGCTGGTAGCGCACCACACTGGCAGTGTGGGGGTCAGGGGTTCGAGTCCCCTCAGCTCCACCCC